>CAYFSV010000017.1:0-28383 GCA_964345815.1 uncultured Proteiniphilum sp.
TGGATGCTGCAGCTTGCATTGGTTGTGGTGCTTGTGTTGCAACATGTAAGAATGGCTCGGCAATGTTGTTTGTTTCGGCAAAAGTTAGTCAACTTGCACTCTTACCACAAGGAAAGGTGGAAGCAGCCAAACGTGCCAAGGCAATGGTGGCTAAAATGGATGAGCTTGGTTTTGGTAACTGTACCAATACTGGGGCTTGCGAGCAGGAGTGCCCAAAGAACATCTCTATAACTCATATTGCACGTATGAATAGAGAGTTTTTAAAAGCAAAATTTAAGGACTAATTCTAGCCTTTGATAGTACAAATATGAGGGCGCCCATCTAGTTTTATAAATTGGGCGCCTTTGCTTTTTTATATAATTAACACCTGTCTATTAACTTTTTTCACTTTAGATTGTCTTTAATAGTGTAGTTATAATAATTAAACAAGATATGATTATGAACAGAAAGAACATTATTTTAGTTTTCACTATAGTTTTTGGAACTATGCTTAGTATGCCGTCTTTTTCTCAAATCAGATTTGGGGTTAAAGCTGGGGTTGATTTAGATAATGCTACATTTAGTAGTAATACGTTTAAAGTAGATAACTTAACTTCTTATCAAATAGGGCCATCTTTTGAAATTATGCTACCAGTGTCTCAGTTTGATTTTGGTATTGATCTTTCGTTGTTGTATTCCGACAACAGAATGACAGTTAATAATTTAACAGAAGGTGAAGGTAAAATAGATGTATCCAACCGATACTTGATGCTTCCTTTAAATGCGAAGCTTAAATTTGATTTAGGCTCTGATTTGTTTAAAATATATGGATTGGCGGGTCCTTATGCTGGTTATCTTATATCGGGAGACAAGGTTGACTTCTCTCAGATGGGTGATGATATTAAGGCTAAAACATTTGAAGGTGGTATAAACTTGGGATTGGGTTTTGAGTTATTCAAAATGGTTCAAATAGGTGCAAACTATAAAGTGAAGCTAACTGATAACTACTCAAATGAGAAACCAGATTGGGGTGACCCACTCAATGGGAAATCAAATACATGGAGTATAACAGCTGGTGTGTATTTCTAATTTAACGAGATGAAGTTTGCTGATGTAGTTCTCCCTCTACCTCTTGAAGGATTGTTTACCTATTCTATTCCTGAATCTATTGTTGATGAAGTTGGGGTGGGATATAGGGTGATTGTGCCTTTTGGTGGTAGAAAGTTCTACACGGCAATCATAATAAATATTCATGGAAACAAGCCCTCAACATACGAGGTTAAAGATATCATCTCGGTTGTTGATCAGAACGCACTTATTAACGAACAGCAACTGAAGCTATGGCGATGGATAGCAATGTATTATATGTGTTCACTAGGGGAGGTTTATAATGCTGCTGTTCCTGCTAAATTAAAACTAGAGAGCGAGACCTTCCTGAGCCTTGTTTCTGATGCCGCATCGAATAATCCACTGAACAATGTGGAGTCGAAGATTATTTCTTATTTGAAAAATAAAGGAACACAAAAAGTATCTGCAATATCAAAAGAACTTAAGGTAAGAGATGTTTTACCATATGCACACTCATTAGTGTTTCGAGGATTAGCTGAAATAGAGGATGCTGTTTTAGATAAATATAAACCAAAAACTAGTACATTTCTTAAGCTTAACGCTGATGCTGATAATATTAAAGATATTATTGGCAAAGCCAAAAAGCAATATGAATTGTATGAAACTCTTGCTGAATATTTTTCCGAAACAGGCAAACAGTATATATTGAAGAGTGAAATTATCAATAAACTCGGCTACTCTTCTTCAGTTATTAAGGGATTAGTTGACAAGGGAGTATTTATTGAATTTGTAGAAGAAATTAGTAGAATATCTAATGATTTAGAGCCCTCACGCGAACCATATGAGTTGAATGAATACCAGCAAGTTGCGCTTGATGAGATTAAATCTGTCTTTGAAAATAAGAATGTTTGCTTGCTTCATGGCGTAACTTCAAGTGGTAAAACTGAAATCTACATTCACTTGATTATGGATCAGTTGAAGCTAAAGAAGCAGGTACTATTTTTAGTACCTGAAATTGCATTGACAACCCAACTAACTAGTAGGCTTCAAGCAGTATTTGGTGATAGACTGGGTATATATCATTCAAGAATTAATGATAATGAGAGGGCTGAGATATGGCTAAAGATGCAATCAAATGCACCTTTTGAGGTTGTAATTGGTGTTAGATCATCAATTTTTCTACCGTTCAAAAATCTTGGTTTGGTGATTGTTGATGAAGAACATGAGTCGGGATACAAACAAATGGAACCCTCTCCAAGATATCATGCTCGAGATACATCTATAATCATTGCTAATAATTTTGGTGCAAAAGTGTTGCTTGGATCTGCCACACCTTCAATTGAAACCTATTATAACACTACTGTCAATAAATATGGTTTAGTCTCTTTGATTCAAAGATACTCAGACATGGAGATGCCCGTTATCCAAATTGAGAATACATTTGAGCTTAGAAGAAAGAAAATAATGAAGTCAGTGCTAACTCCAATGATGATTGAGTCTATAACTGATGCATTAAATAGTAATCAGCAGATAATACTTTTTAGAAATAGACGAGGTTTTGCACCAGTGCTAGAGTGTAAAAACTGTGGCTGGACGCCAAAATGTAAACATTGTGATGTGTCACTTACTTACCACAAATATCAACATCAGTTGAAGTGCCACTATTGTAACAGTGTTTACAAAGTTATAGACGTTTGTCCTGTTTGTAATGAGAAAAGTGTTGATCAGCTAGGTATGGGTACTGAGATGCTTGAAGAGGAGGTTAGGCGTGTTTTCCCAGACGCAACAGTGGACAGGATGGATATGGATACTACTCGTGGTAAAAATAGTTATGAAACAATAATATACGACTTTCAGGAAGGTACTACTGATATTCTTGTTGGCACTCAGATGCTTTCTAAGGGCTTAGATTTTGGGAATGTAAGCATCGTTGGTATTATTGCAGCTGATGGATTGCTTAATCATCCAGATTTTAGATCTCACGAGCGTGGTTTTCAATTGATGATGCAAACAGCAGGTAGGGCTGGGAGAAAAGGCAAGCAGGGTAGAGTTATAATTCAAGCCGCTGATCCAAGTATTAGCATCTATACATTTTTAAAGGCTAATGATTATGTTGGATTTTATAGGTCTCAGTTATCTGAACGAAAGATATTTAGATATCCACCCTATACAAGACTTATTTCAATAGTATTGAAGAATAGGAATGAGAGTACGGTTGAATCTGGTGCTGTTTATTTTGCAGATACGCTTCGCAAATCACTTGGTGAGATGGTTTTGGGACCTAATAAGCCTATTGTAAGCTATATAAAACGTTTGTATGTCCGTGAGATACTACTTAAATTGGACAGTAATATTTCTCATGTTAGGGTAAGAGAGTTTATTCGCTCAGTTGAGAAACAATTAAAGGAAATAACAGATTATAGATATGTTAATGTCTATTATGATGTTGATTTTGTCTGAGGTAAGGATATATAATAATACTCATCCATTGTAAGAATACCATGATCCAACTGAAATCTAATTACGTCAATCACTTTATCCTCATTATAATTGTTCATAGCTTCAGTTAACTGTATGGCTTTTTGAGGACTTTTTTCTTTTAGTTTTTCATTAAGTTTGTTTGCAATTGCTGTGAATTCAGAATTAGTAAGTCCTTTTTCATTTTTCTTCAAGCAAACGTCACATGAGCCACAGTCTTTGATATTTTTCTCGTTGAAATAAGTCAATAAAATTCTACTCCTACAAAAGCGTTTATTTTCTGCATAATGAGTCATTGAAGTGATTCTATCTTTAAATCTAGATTTTCTCTCTTCCAACACAACTTTGGGAATTGATATAAACTTTTTGTCTTCTCTGTTAGCTCTAAATATAATGAAAGGTGTTTTCTTATGAGGGATATACTTTATATATCCAAGCTTTGATAATTGAATTAAAGTCTGGTATACATCATCTCTGCTTCTATTTAACGTTGTTGCAATAAAACCTTCATCAATGTAAATATATTCTGAGAATACACCTGTATAGTTTCTTAAGATAGTATATATTACATCAGAACTGCTTTTTGATAGTTTTAGGTAGTATAGTTCATTACGGTGAACTTGAAATATGACTCTTGATTTTGAGTCCACTTCGTCGGTATATTCGATATAGCCTGCAAGTTCAAGTATCTTCAAAGCATGATGAGCTTGTAGATGTGGTAATTTGTATGGATGACAGAATTCAAACAGATTAAACTCAAATGCTCTGTCTATCCCTGAGCCTGCAGCTATTTGATAAAAATTACATAGTGCTTCGTAAACTCTCTTGATAAATTTCCTTTCGGGAAATGAGTCACTAATTCTTTTTTTAAGTTTTGTTGAATCAGATTGATTAAATAGTATTGTAGCATAAGACCTTTTGCCATCTCTGCCTGCTCGCCCTGCTTCTTGATAATACTCTTCTAATGAATTGGGCAAATCCATATGAATTACAGTTCTAACATCGGGTTTGTCAATTCCCATCCCAAAGGCATTGGTAGAAACAATAACTCTGATATCATTATTTTTCCATGCATTTTGTTTGAAAACTTTTTGCTCATGAGATAAGCCTGCATGAAAAAAGTCTGCTGAAATGTTTTTAGCGCTTAATGCTAGTGCTACTTCCTTTGTTTGTCTACGGCTTCTTACATAAACTATGCTCGTTCCATCTACCGAGTTTAATATGTGTGTCAAGTCTTGAACTTTAGCTTCAGAATGTCTAACGACATATGAAAGGTTTTTTCTAGCAAAACTTGATCTAAAAACATTTTTCTTTTTGAAATGGAGCTTGTTTTGAATATCATTGGCAACTTCTTTTGTTGCAGTGGCAGTTAGAGCTAAAACAGGAACATCGGGTAGTCTGTCTCTTATTTCTGCAATTTTTAGATACGAAGGTCTAAAGTCATATCCCCATTGAGATATACAGTGCGATTCGTCAACAACCAGTAGACAAATATCCATTGCTTGTAGTTTTGCTAAGAAAATATCAGAAGTTAATCTTTCTGGTGAGACATATAGAAATTTATAATCCCCAAATATGCAGTTTTCTAAGGTAGCTATTATATCTTGCCTAGACATGCCTGAATAAACTGCAGCAGCCTTAATTCCCTTTGAACGCAGATTATCCACTTGATCTTTCATTAAAGCGATAAGAGGAGTTACAACTAGGCTCAGCCCCTTCATTGCCATAGTAGGTACTTGAAAGGTGATAGACTTACCGCCTCCTGTGGGCATAAGTCCTAGCGTATCTCTCTTCTCGTATATTGATTCAATAATCTGCTCCTGAAGAGGTCTGAAAGAGCCATAGCCCCAATATTCTTTAAGAATATTGTGAAACATTGACGAATTCATTTCTTCTTCCTTATTTATATTAATATTCTAGATCCGATTTTATATCTTTCACCATTAATTGAGTGAAAGAATTTGAACCATGACGATTTTCTTCAATTGTATAGCACATGCTAATCGGGTGTTTAGTTTTGATTTTTTTGTAATGAGCGTCTGAACTAAATGCAATGGCTTGCATTGGTTTATTCACCGTCTCATCTACTACTTCTAGTTTAATATGGTGAAATCCTCTACCTACTAGTTTGCTGCCACCAGAGTCATATACCTTATCGGTTGCAAATATAGGGTTCTCATTATCAGGACCAAAGGGACTAAACAATGCAAGATCCTTAACAAACTTAGATGTTATTTTATCAAATGTAAGTTTTGCGTCAACTAATATTTGAGGGCGCATACTCTTTGATTCAATCTTCTTGAAGGATATGGATTCAAATCTACGCTTAAATTCAGGATAGTTCTCCTCTTTAAGAGTAAGTCCAGCTGCATATGTATGCCCTCCGAAATTTTCAAGTAAATCCTTGCATGATTCTATCGCTTTATATACGTCAAAATTATTTACAGAGCGTGCGGATCCCGAGATCATATCGCCAGATTTTGTTAATATAACAGCGGGTCTGTAGTATTTCTCGGTAAGCCTAGATGCTACAATTCCAATAATACCTTTGTGCCAATCCTCATTGTAAATAACTAAACTCTTATAGTCATTCTCTTTCAATATAGCATCTACATGTTCAAAAGCCTCATCGGTAATTCTTTTGTCCAACTCTCTCCTATCCTCGTTATATTTGTCAATATCTTGGGCTTTATACCTTGCCTGAGGCATATCTGTTGCCACCATTAACTCCACTGCCTCTTTTCCATTCATCATTCTCCCTGAGGCGTTGATGCGTGGTCCAATTTTGAATGCAATGTCATTTACGGAAATTTGTTTCTTCGTCAAGCCACATATTTCCACAATTCCTCTTAATCCATAACTTGGATTTGAGTTCAATTGTTTTAATCCATAGTGCATCAAAACTCTATTCTCACCCGTTATTGGTACAATGTCGGCAGCAATGCTGACTGCTACTAAATCCAACAAGTGTTCAATTTCAGAAAATTCAAATCCGTTTCGGATGCTAAATGCATGCACTAATTTAAAGCCTACACCGCATCCCGATAATTCGCTATAGGGATATATTGAGTCTGAACGTTTAGCATCTATAACTGCAACTGCATCGGGGAGAACTTCACCTGGCATATGGTGATCGCATATTATAAAGTCTATACCTTTTTCTTTAGCATAGGCAACTTTATCAACAGCTTTGATTCCACAATCAAGCGAAATTATTAGCTTTACATCTGTACTAAGTGCATAATCAATCCCTTGAATTGATATGCCATACCCTTCATCCTTCCTATCAGGAATATAATAATCAATATTATTGGTTATTTTCCTCAAAAACTTATAAACCAACGAGACTGCTGTTGTACCATCTACATCATAATCTCCATAAACCAGTATGCGCTCTTTGTTGCCAAGTGCCGATTCTATTCGCTTTATGGCTATCTCCATATCAGGCATTAGAAAGGGATCGTGTAGGTCGTCAAGACTGGGGTTTAAAAACTTATTTGCCTTTTCAACACTAGTTATTCCTCTCTTTACTAGCACTTCTGCAAGTACTGGATCTATTTGTATTTCTTTTGTTAGTTCATATATCTTATCTTTTAGGTCTGTTGTTAGGGTTAGATAATTCCATTTATAGGTCATTTATATTATTGTTTTTTTTGCGTAGGAAGCCAGTTCATAACTGGATATATAGCAACTATCAGCACTTTACTGAGCGCTCCGTTGCCATGCCGTAGTGTAATGTTAATACACCTTTGGCAAACTAATTTGTAAAGTTATACAAAATCTTTGAAGCAATGATGTTTTAGACTCGAAATTTTTCATGATTTTGTTGAGCGGCTCTAGAATATATAATAAATCATTGTTCTATCGTTGCTAATTATTGCTCCTTAATTATCTTATACCATGCATAAGTTTCTGTAGCCATTTTGACAAACCAAAAAGAATTAGTGATGCAATTGCTGACATTATAACAAAAATCATGAAGAAATCGAATAGAGTAGATACTTCAAATCCTATAAACATTTTAGATTTGCCAGCTTCGGGGTAAAGTGAACTTAGCGATCCTGCAAGCTTATTAGCTGTTGCCATAGATAAATACCAAACTCCCATCAATAATGATGCAAAACGGGCAGGTGACAATTTGTTAACCATTGATAGCCCTATTGGAGAAAGAGTGAGCTCCCCAGTTGTGTGAATAAAGTAAAGTCCTGTTAGCCATAGCATACTTACCTTTGTGCCTGGAGCAACATTTTTAACACCTACGGCTATGAGAAGATATCCCAATGAGAGTAAGAAAAGACCTATTGCTTGTTTTGTTGGAGAAGCTGGCTCCATGTTCCTTTGTCCTAATTTGATCCACATTGTTGAGAAAATTGGAGCAAGAAGCACTACAAAAATTGCATTAAATGATTGAAACCAGCTTGCAGGCATTGTCCAACCGAGTATGCTCCTATTGGTTTGTTCCTCAGCAAAGTATGTTAGAGAGATTCCGGCTTGTTCGAATGCAGACCAAAAAAAGATAACAAAGAATGCAATGATATAAATCACCAAAATACGTTGTCGCTCGATAGATGATAATGAACTATCAGAAATCACATACCCTGGGATAATAATACATGCTGAATAGATTAGTGCACCGATTATATCACCATTAAACCAGCCGTAGAATAAAAAGAAAAGCAGAATGCCCGCTAACAGCCAAACTAGAATTTTAGCTGGACTCATCTTTTGTAGTGGCTTATCGTTTTCATTAGATGGCTTGTTGTTTTCTTCTTTTGATGCAGGAATGATTCCAATGGGCTGACCATCATATGAAATTAGATATTTATTTTGTTTTGCTACATAGATTACCAAGCTAACAATCATGGTAAGAGCAGCGGCAAGAAACCCCCATTTAAAATCTGCGGGATTTCCAGTGTCGCCTAAGAATCCACAAACAAGCGGAGCCATAAAAGCACCCACGTTAACACCCATATAAAAAATAGTATAAGCCGAGTCTAGTCTTTTGTCTCCGGGTTTATACAGTCTGCCTACAATTGATGATATATTTGGCTTGAAGAAACCATTCCCAAAAATAAGGACTCCTAATCCTGCATACATTAACCACTTAGCTAATTCTATGTTCTCATAGTTTAGAGCACTAAAAAACATCAAGAACTGACCCACAACCATGAGCAACGCACCCCAGAAGATTGACTTGCGCATACCCCAATATCTATCTGCAATGTAGCCTCCAATAAGTGGAGTAAGATATACCAAGCCTGTATAGTTACCATATATTGCAGAGGCAAACTCTTTGTCAAGCATCAAAGCATTTATGAGATAAAGTACAAATATGGCTCGCATACCATAGTAGCTAAATCGCTCTGACATTCCTGTTACAAAGATAAAATATAGACCTTTTGGGTGTGATTGTTGTGTAGTTGACATTCCTGAATTTTTAATAATCTGCAAATTTAGAACATTTTAAGCGAAAGGCAATCCTAAATCTCTATCTTTTTAATTCTTATTTGTAACTTTGCGAATCATTAGAATAAAGATAAAATGGAAATAGCTGCTTTAGTTTCAGGTGGAGTAGATAGCTCGGTTGTGGTTCATCAATTAAAGGAGATGGGTTATAATCCCACTCTGTTTTACATAAAGATAGGGATGGAGGATGAACATGGATATATTGACTGTCCATCCGAGGAGGATATTGAGCTAGTAACTTTGATTGCAAAAAAATATGGTTGTAGGTTCGAAACGGTCTCACTTCATGAAGAATACTGGGATAGTGTTGTGAAATACACAATAGATTCGGTGAAGCGTGGGCTAACTCCAAATCCAGATATGATGTGTAACAAGCTTATTAAGTTTGGGACTTTTGAACAAAAATGGGGGCACCATTTCGATAAAATAGCAACAGGACATTATGCAACAACTACCGAAATTGATAATCAAGTGTGGCTCTCAACCTCAAAAGACAAGGTAAAAGACCAAACATACTTTCTAGGACAGATAGAATATGTTCAAGTTTCTAAATTGATGTTTCCTATTGGTGATTTGCTGAAATCTGAAGTTAGACAAATAGCCGTAGAAAACAATCTGCCCTCTGCTCGTAGAAAAGATAGTCAGGGCATTTGTTTTTTGGGTAAGGTTAATTATAATGATTTCATTGGAAGATATTTGGGTGAAAAAGAGGGACTTATTGTTGAATTGGAGACTGGAAATATTTTAGGGCGACATCAAGGTTATTGGTATCACACCATTGGTCAACGAAAGGGATTAGGGCTTGGTGGAGGTCCATGGTTTGTAATTAAAAAAGACATTGATAGAAATATTATATATGTTTCAAAAGGATATGATACCAAACAGCAATTCGGGGATGTTGTCAACCTTCAGGGTTTTTCTTTTATAACTAATGATATTTGGGGTGAATTTGAAGATGATAAAGAAGTGTCTTTCAAAATTCGCCATACACCTGAATTTACTCATGGAAGAATTTCAAGAGTGGGTGATATGTATCAAATTCACTCTGACGATCCAATTCAAGGTATTGCTGCAGGACAATATGGAGTTATCTATGATGTAGATAACAAGCTTGTTGTGGGTAGTGGAATGATTATATAATCACAACGTCATTAAAAGATTGTTTTAGCTTTAATTTATATTTCAAAACTAATGGATTTTTTTCAAGACATTCAGTTCGTAGATATTATTGAGTTTATCGGAACTTTTGCCTTTGCAGTCAGTGGGGTAAGACATGCAGCTTCTAAGAAAATAGACTTATTTGGAGCATTCACAATTGGTTTGTTTACAGCAATTGGTGGAGGAACGATTCGTGATCTTCTTCTTGGTGTGACACCTTTTTGGATGACAAGTAGTGTTTATTTGTGGGCGACTCTTATAGCTTTACTGTTCGTTATGGTGTTTCGATCAAAAGTAGTAAAACTCCGTTATACAATTTTTCTCTTCGACAGTATTGGCCTTGGGCTTTTTGTGGTTGTTGGTACTGAAAAAGCGCTTTCATTAGGCTTTGCCCCTTGGGTTGCAGTGATGATGGGTACAATAACTGGCTCATTTGGTGGAATGCTTCGCGACCTGATGATAATGCAAATTCCGCTGATATTTAGAAAGGAGATTTATGCCTTTGCATGTGTAATAGGAGGCATATTCTTCACTATAGGCTATTCTTTTGGTTTAAATATGGTGGTAAATGAGATTGCCACAGCACTGCTTGTGATTCTAATTAGAATCTTGGCTGTTAAATATCATTGGGATTTGCCACGACTTAAAGAGGAGGGGAAATAAAATAAACTATTGAACTGCTATTAGGTTGATACGCAAAAATGTATAGATGAAATCATAGGTTAAATATGCTTCCCGTCTCATTTGTTTCGCTATCTTTGTATATGAAACTAGTATGATAATCATTCTCACATAGTTAAATGATTAAAACTAGTTACATACGATACATGATTAAATAAGATAATAGAATGAAAACAATAAATATGAGGAAGAGTGTGCTGCTAATCATGGTGCTCTTTTTGATAAGTGCTTCGAAATCTTTTGCTCAATACAATGGAACTTTTGGAATGGGGGCACGTCTTAGCTATGCTTCTGAAATCCAAAGACCAGGCATAGGATTAGATATACATTATTATTTAAACAATAACGTTCGTTTAGCCCCATCGTTAACTTACTACATGCAAGTGAAAAATAAAAGCATGTGGAATATAGATGCTGATATACACTATATTGTTCCTATAGGCACGGAATTTTCTTTATATCCCTTGGCTGGTGTGCATTTATCTGAATGGAAAAATAAAACACAACTCATAGATATTAACGAACGCAACATTTACAATAAAAGATTGGGACTGAATGCTGGTATGGGTTTTCAATATGATTTTAGATACAAAGCACGAACTAGTTTTGAAGTTAAATACCAATCAATAAAGGATTATTCACAAGTGGCTTTTATGGTTGGGGTCGGTTTTTGGTTTTAGAGAGGGAATATTATGTTTTCAGTTATAATTTAAATAACACTAGATGAGAGATTTTATAAAAAGCGAAATAGATAGTACTAATGCTGTTTTGGTAGGCTTAATTACACCCGATCAGAGCGAAGAAACTGTAAATGAATATTTAGATGAACTTGCCTTCTTAGCAGAAACCGCAGGTTTAACTCCTAGCACTAGATTTGTCCAAAGGCTTGAAATGGCAAACTCTGTAACCTTTGTGGGCACAGGAAAACTTCAAGAGATAAAAGAGTTTGTTCAAGATGAGGATAATGATGTAGGCGTAGTTATTTTTGATGATGAGCTTTCGGCACGACAAATTAGAAATATTGAAAAGGAATTTAAACTTAGGATACTCGACAGAACAAGTCTTATTTTAGATATATTTGCAATGAGAGCACAAACTGCTCATGCAAAAGTACAGGTGGAGCTGGCTCAGTATGAATATCTATTGCCTAGATTGACAAGACTTTGGACGCACTTGGAGCGACAAAGAGGTGGAGTGATAATGCGTGGACCTGGTGAAACGCAGTTGGAGACTGACCGTCGTATTATTCTTGATAAGATATCTAGACTAAAGAATGAACTAAAAAGTATTGATAAGCAGAAAAGTGTCCAAAGAAAGAATAGAGGAAAGCTTGTAAGAGTAGCCTTAGTTGGATACACCAATGTTGGCAAATCTACACTTATGAACCTATTGAGTAAATCTGATGTTTTTGCTGAAGATAAACTCTTTGCAACTCTTGATACAACTGTTAGAAAAGTAACTATTGAAAACCTACCTTTTTTACTTACGGATACTGTTGGTTTTATACGGAAATTGCCCACAAAGCTTATAGAGTCATTCAAATCAACACTTGACGAGGTGCGCGAAGCTGATATTTTGATTCATCTTGTAGATATATCACATCCCGCATTTGAAGATCAGGTGTCGATAGTAGATAAGACACTCTTTGAAATTGACAAAGAGGATAAGCCTACAATCGTTGTATTCAATAAGATAGATGCATTTGAGTATGATGCTAAAGACGAGGATGATTTAACTCCCAAAAACAAGCGTAACTTATCTCTTGACGATTTGAAACAGACATGGATGGGTAAACTAAAAGATAATTGTATATTTATTTCGGCAAAAGAGAGAGTTAATATTGATGAATTGAAGAATCTTTTATATAATAAGATTAAGGAGATACATATTCAGCGTTTTCCTTATAATGACTTTTTATATCAAAACTATGATGAAGAGGGACAATTATAAAATACTACCTAGAAAATTAAAATTTAAGAATATCAAAAAGCGAGATGAGTTTATTGTGTCCAAATAAGCTCATCACAAGCTAGTTGTAATATACTGGTTTAAGTACATATATAAAAGTGGCATTGACCTAGCTACAATACATATAAATAAGAACTTTTTTATTAAAACAAACCTTTGCTGAGTGGCATTAATTGCTGTTTGGCTTAATAAACAATATCAGTAAAATGGAATTACCTTTTGCAGAATCATACAGGATAAAGACTGTAGAAATTATCAAGAAGAGTACGAGAGAACAACGTGAACAGTGGATAAGAGAGGCTAAATATAATTTGTTTGGTCTCAAAAGTGATTATGTGTTTATAGACTTGTTGACTGACTCTGGGACAGGAGCGCTTAGCGACAATCAGTGGTCGGCAATGATGCTTGGAGACGAAAGCTATGCAGGCTCTAGATCATATTATAATCTAAAGAATACGATAAAGGATATTTTAGGATTCGATTACTTTTTACCCGCGCATCAAGGGCGTGCAGCCGAAAACATTTTGTTTTCAACAATTATAAAAAAAGGAGACATATTGCCTGGCAACTCACATTTTGATACAACCAAGGGGCATATCGAGTTTAGGCAAGCTATGGCTATTGATTGTACAATAGATGAAGCAAACGACACTCAGCTCGAACTTCCTTTTAAAGGGAATGTGGATTTGAAGAAGCTAGAGAAGGAGTTGCAAGCTTACCCAAAGACGAAGATACCAGCAGTTGTTCTAACCGTTACAAACAATACTGCTGGTGGTCAGCCTGTGTCGATGAAAAATATAAAGGAAGTATCTGCTCTTTGCAAAAAATATGATATCCCATTGCTGATGGATTCAGCACGATTTGCCGAAAATGCCTATTTCATTAAATTGAGAGAGGTTGGATATTCCTCAAAATCAATAAAAGAGATAGTGAGTGAGATGTTTTCGTATGCTGATATAATGACGATGTCGTCTAAAAAAGATGCAATTGTAAATATAGGTGGATTTGTAGCTTTCAAATCAAAAGAATTGTGGAAACAGGCACAGAAATTTTGTATAATGAATGAGGGTTTCTTAACTTATGGTGGACTAAGTGGTAGAGATATGAATGCACTGGCTATTGGATTAGATGAAGGTACGGATTTTGATTATCTTGAAACTCGTATTAAGCAAGTTGAGTATTTAGCAAATAAGCTTGATGAGTACAATGTACCTTATCAACGACCCGCCGGTGGACATGCCATTTTTGTTGACGCAAAAAAGATACTAACAAATGTTCCGAAGGAGCAGTTTATAGCTCAAACTTTGGGTATTGAACTTTATTTGGAGGCTGGGGTAAGAGGTGTAGAAGTGGGAGCTCTTCTGGCTGATCGAGACCCAGTGACTCGAGAAAATAGATATCCTGAGCTAGAACTTCTTAGATTGGCAATTCCGCGACGAACATATACCAATAATCATATGAACGTGGTGGCTACTGCACTAAAAAATGTTTACGACAGAAGAGAATCAATTACTTCTGGTTATCAAATAGAAAGTGAAGAGCCTATAATGAGGCACTTCACTATCGAACTGAAACCTATATAATGTAAAGCGACACTTGCAAAACTAGCAAGTGTCGCTTTTATATTTCAACTATTGATTGTCGTTCTTTATTTAACGTTACACAGTTCATCATTTAAGGCTATTACTGCCTCTTCATATTTATCTCTTTCTATTACAAATTGCATGTTAACTTGCATAAGAGATTGAGCAAAACTCTCAACGTTTATTCCCTTTTCAAATAATGCTTTAGCCGATCGATATAAAAAGCCTGGCATGGCAATGTTAGACCCCATCGTGCTTACAATAGCTGATGGTCTTGCATCTACCTGATAAAACTTATCTTTAAGCACCTCGATTAGTTGTTTGCTTTTATCGTTTTCCCATACCACCATTGTGATACTGTTTGCATTTGTAGATTTCAGTATATAACTAACTCCGTGATTTACGAAAAAGTTCATTATTCTTCCATCAAAACCAACCTCTCCAACCATCATAGGATCGTGAATTTCAATTGCAATGACCTGACGTGAACCAGAAACAATTTCCACACGTGGCTCGGGTGAAATATAATCTCTAGAGATAAGAGTTCCAGGGTGTTCGGGTTCGAAAGTGTTTTTGATTCTTATGTTTATTCCTGCCAGCTCAAGTGGTTTAGCAGCTTTTGGATGAATTGCTTCCATGCCAATATCGGCTAGCTGATCGGCAATTACATAATTTGTGTGACCAACAGGCACGCTATTTTCTACGCCCACTATTTTGGGATCGGCGCTAGACAGATGATACTCTTTATGGATTACTGCCTCTGCTGCTTTCACTTCAACAGCTATCTTGCTAAACGTAACCTCCGAGTAGCCTCTATCAAAAGCACGCATAATGCCTTCAACTCCTTTCGTGTAGCCTGTGGCTATACAAACGATGTTACTAAAGTCAACACCCGAGAACTCTTTATGAATTCTTTCGTCGATAGTTAGAGCCTCGTTATCATTAAATCCACATAAATCTATAAATCGAGCATTGATGCCATTGTTGTTCAGGATATTGGCAGAGTTCCATCCTGAATGTGCTTCTCCGATAGAAGCCAAAATTTCTCGAGCTGCGAGATGTATGTCGTCCATATTAACATATCCAGAAGCGAGTACTTTGCTAAGACTGTAAAGTAGTGTTTTGGATTGATCGACTCTAAATCTAATGAAGTCTCTTGCTTCTTTAAGATCAAGACCAATATCCGCAAAGCCATCGTTTATTAATAGCAATCGCTGACAGAATGAATTTAACGCACTGCTATAGTCTTCTCCGTTTAAGAATTTGTTGTATATACCTGGTTCACCTGTTTTCTTGTGTTCTAGCAACCAGTTTGTCACATTATTGTATGCCGAAACAACAAATATACGATTAAACAACTCGTGCTCTTTTCTTTTTCCCTTTATAATATTCTGCAGTACATCTTGAAACTGCGACATAGATGTTCCACCAATTTTTTCAACTGTCAACATGTTGAGTAAAATTTTACGTTTTTAAATGAGCTACAAATTTACATGTTTATTGTTATAAAAGTTACATTATAGCCAAAAGTATGTGACAATTATCATGTTTTTATACAAGACACTTCTTTATGTGTCAAATTGACAACCTCTTTAGTTGTATTGTGTGCATAATTATCTATGGGTTGAAATATGTGTTTTCAATCTTTATTGATGTGCTTTGATGGTTTGTTTCTTTTCAGATATGTTTGATATAATTGAAATCCTATCTAGTGATATATAAATTATTCTATGTTATAATTACCTCCCTTTCTATAGCGAACAGAATAGGACAACCAAAAAGGGAACACTTAGGTCGACAACAAAACCATGAAATAAAGAAATAATAATAAATTGTTGTCCCGAGTATCTTGTTATAATTGGTAAAGTAGTGTCCATTGTAGTCGCACCACCTGCAGTTATTGAAGCAAGTTTGCCGAAGTACTTCACCAATAGCGGAGCAGCAACTAAAGTTGTTATTTCTCGTACTATGTTTGCCAATAGCGCTACAGTTCCTAATTCAACGCCTTTATACTCTGTGATAAAAATACTTGACAGTGAATAATATCCAAAGCCTGAGGCCACGGCGAGAGTATCGGTTATCGATCTTGATGGCAAAGCGAAACTTATTAGTGCACTTGCTGTCAATGTTCCTATTATTGTAATAAATGGCAATAATATAAGTCTAGGATTTATTTTTGTCAGACTTTTTAAAATATTAGAATCGTTACCAATGGTTATTCCAACCAATAGCATTAGAGTGCAAAGCGCATAAAAACTAAAGTTGGTGTCTGCTATGTTAAATGGAACAGCATCCAAAAGTCCAACAGCTGTCCCTATTACGAAGAAACCAATAATAATAAGGCTATCCTTCATGATGTTATTTGTATTTAATCCAGTTCCAGAACAATTTTGCACCAAAAATGCTTCCCAAAACTCCTGCGATGCCGATAATAAATGCATCAAGTCCAATATTGTTTAGGTTATTCACGAGATCTTTATTAGAACCCACTTCAATACCTAATACAAATAGTAGAAGCCATATCAATACTGTAACAATCCTATTAGTCTTTATTTGTATCTTGTCTCGCAGTAAGAATCCTACCACTATGCCCACAAACATTATACCTATAACAATAAACATAATCGATTTCCATATTTGATATTAATAAAAAAACCTCCTTTATATCTCTAAAGATATATCGGAGGTCATTATAAGGTGGTCCCAACTGGGCTTGAACCAGTGACTCCCTGATTATGAGTCAGGTGCTCTAACCAACTGAGCTATGGGACCTATTAAAAACTACTGCTTCTATAGATTAGTTTTTAAAATCAACTGCAAAAGTAGTGATTTAATCGCAAATCACAAAATCTATTTGATAAAACTTAGTGCAATTCTACTAAATTATTTAATTGAATCTGTTTTAAAATATAGCCTTTGATATGAAGAGTCAATTATACCTGTTGAATTAATGCTTTCTATCTGCTCTATTATATTTTCTGGAATAATTTTATCTATTTCTTTGCTATCTAAATAGGGTATTACTGCAGGTACAATAGATTGTACTCTTTGGTAAAAAAAAGAACTCGATTCTACCTCTTTATTGATAATCTTATTGTTACTATCCAGAATAAGAATAATGTTTAATACAATGCTAAGAATTATCATACTTATAGCCATTGAAATTACCCCACCAATGGTTCTATTAATAAAGGTGAGGTTAATAATTTCTATAAGTTTCTGGATTATATGCCCGACAATTGATAGCACTGCGGCTATAATTAGGAATGATATAATATATGATGTTATGCTAATCCATTGTTGGGTCATATTTGTCATGCTCTCAATGTACGGATATATTTTTAATGAGAGTTTTCCACCAAGGAAAGTTGCACAAAGTATTATTGCTAACTCAATTAGCATTTTAATCATACCTTTTCTATACCCCTTAATAAAAACTATTGTTAGTAGTATAAGTACAACTATGTCAAACCAACTACTCATCATTCAATTATGATTTTTTCTGCATCTATTTTTTTATTAAATATTGTGGAGGCAAAAGTGTTGAACTCCTCTGCCGAGTCAGTTGTGAAGAAGCTTAGATTTCCTTTTTTCTCACATTTTATGTCCATTTCAGGATGTCTATTTAGGTAGTTTTTAAGACTTTTGGCTACGTAATTCCCCTGTGATACAATATTTATTCCTTTAGGTGTATTCTCTTTTATCTTATCAATCAATATAGGATAGTGTGTACAGCCAAGGATGATTGTATCAATTAGACCATCCTTTTGTAAAAGACGATTAATGTGTTGTTTCACAAAATAATCGGCACCGGGCTTATCATATTCTTGATTTTCAACTAGTGGAACCCACATAGGGCAAGCTTCACCAGTTACCTTAAAGTTTGGGTGAAACTTGTTTATCTCTATTTCATATGACTTTGATTGAATTGTTCCAGTTGTACCGAGAATGCCAATATGTCCAGTCTGGGTTATCCCAACGTTTTCAACGGTTGGTCTTATTACTCCCAAAACTCTTCTCTCACTGTCCAATAATGGCAAGTCTTTTTGTTGTATAGATCTAAGTGCTTTTGCTGACGCTGTATTGCATGCAAGTATCACCAAGTGGCATCCCTGAGTAAATAACCACTTTACTGCGTCAAGAGTAAATTCATATACGGCTTCAAATGATCTCCCTCCGTATGGTGCACGCATGTTGTCTCCCAAGTATATATAACTATATTGAGGTAATAGTTTTTTTATTTCGGAGAGAACTGTGAGTCCACCAAAACCAGAATCAAAAACGCCTATTGGGGCTTTTGTTATGTTAGAGCAGTCTTCTAACATATTATGAATATGATTTGTTGTTTTTTTAATTGCCTAATTTACGTTTAACCTGGGCGTTAGCGTCAATTGCACTTGGGTTGATAAAGGCTATCCCTGAATCGGCCAAATCGTATATTATTGTATAGTTATTTTCTATTCCAACCTGACGGATTGCATTGTTGATTTTATCCTTTAGTGGCTGAAGCAGAAGTTGCTCTTGTTGTTCTATGTCTTCTTGTGCGAGCTTCATAAATTGTTGTATTTTATTCTCCAATTCAGTAAGCTCTTGCATTCTTCTTAGCTTAATATTGTCTGACAATGAGTTCTGATAAGTAATATAGTCTGAGTATTTCTTATTATATTCTTTCTGCATCAACTCTAATTCTATTTTGTAGTTATCACTAAGATTAATTAGTTTTTCAGTTGCATCTTCTTTCTCTTTCAAGCTCTCTAGCAGATCATTCGAATTAACGTATGCAATAGATATTGCTTGTTGTATTTGTTCTGTATTGATTTCTTGTGCAAAACCTATGCTACCTATAGCTAAGGCTACAACAATTAGAATTAATATTTTAATTTGATTCATAATATAAAACTTTTAAAAAGAAAATATTTGTCTTGTGCCTAGTTATACAAAGTACTTATTCCGAGTGTGTTGTAGCCGCATTTGCTGTTTAACAAATGCGGCTAAGTACTGGAATTAAAAGTACAATGTAAACTGGTTTTTTATATCTTAAAAATCAAGAGATTTTTTTATTTCCACCTCTTCATATGCTTCAACAATATCTCCAACCTTGATATCGTTAAAGTTCTTAACGCTCAGTCCACATTCGTATCCTGATGTAACTTCGCGTACGTCATCTTTAAATCGTTTTAGGGAATCTAGTAGACCAGTGAAAATAACAATACCATCACGTATTAATCTAATTTTACTGTTACGCTTTATCTTGCCATCACGCACCATACTACCAGCAATTGTTCCTACTTTACTAATCTTGAATACTTCGAGCACTTCAACGTTTCCAACAATCTCTTCTTTAATATCGGGAGTTAGCATACCTTCCATTGCTGATTTAACCTCCTCTATAGCATCATATATTATGGAGTAGAGTCGGATATCTACACCCTCA
This sequence comes from uncultured Proteiniphilum sp., assembly GCA_964345815.1. Lineage (GTDB taxonomy): Bacteria > Bacteroidota > Bacteroidia > Bacteroidales > Dysgonomonadaceae > Petrimonas. The sequence goes on from CAYFSV010000017.1 coordinate 19,816, forward strand.
TTCTCTGCCTCACGCCTCGCTCCTAACGATGGTCTAACCTGGAACCCAATTATAATTGCATCGGATGCAGCTGCAAGAGTAACATCTGATTCTGAAATTTGCCCTACAGCCTTATGAATAACATTGATTTGTATCTCCTCGGTTGAAAGTCGTATTAAAGAGTCGGCTAATGCTTCAACTGATCCATCAACGTCTCCTTTAACAATGATGTTTAACTGCTGGAAATTACCAATCGCAATTCTGCGACCAATATCATCAAGCGTCAACATTCTCTGAGTTCTTATTGACTGCTCTCTTTGAAGTTGTTCACGACGAGATGTAATACTTCTAGCTTCTTGGTCATTATCCATAACATTGAATGTGTCACCAGCTTGTGGGGCACCATTCAATCCAAGGATCAATGCAGGTTCTGATGGTCCAGCCTTTTCAATGTTCTGATTTCTTTCATTAAACATAGCTTTTATGCGTCCATAATACGTTCCTGCAATAAGTATATCACCTTGAGTTAATGTTCCATTTTCAACAAGTACTGTAGCAACATATCCTCGTCCTCTATCTAGTGATGACTCCACTACTGTTCCAGTTGCCTTTCTGTCAGGGTTTGCTTTAAGATCCAATAGGTCAGCTTCAAGTAATACCTTTTCTAGTAGCTCGGTGATGCCTAGCCCCTTCTTGGCTGAGATATCTTGCGATTGATACTTTCCTCCCCATTCTTCAACAAGATAGTTCATTTCTGCAAGTTTCTCCTTAATCTTGTCAGGATTAGCGCTTGGTTTATCTATCTTATTGATTGCAAACACAATAGGCACACCTGCGGCACTCGCGTGATTAATTGCTTCGACTGTTTGAGGCATCACACTATCGTCAGCCGCCACAATAATAATAGCTACGTCGGTAGCTTTGGCCCCTCTTGCACGCATCGCCGTAAACGCTTCGTGTCCAGGAGTATCTAAAAATGTAATTCTTCTTCCATCAGGTAGTTTGACGTTGTATGCACCAATGTGCTGCGTTATCCCACCCGCTTCACCCTCAATCACGTTTGTGTTTCGGATGCTATCAAGCAATGATGTTTTACCGTGGTCAACGTGCCCCATCACAGTAACAATTGGTGGACGTGGAAATAAATCCTCTGGACTGTCTTCCTCTTCAGCAATTGCTTCAACAACCTCTGCACTGACAAATTTTGTTTTAAAACCAAACTCTTCAGCAACAATGTTTATGGTTTCAGCATCCAATCGTTGGTTAATTGCAACCATAACACCTATGTTCATACATGTTGCTATAACATCGGTAACGTGAACGTCCATCATATTAGCAAGGTCATTTGCAGTAACAAACTCGGTTAATTGCAATATCTTGCTTTCTCTTTGTTGTTGTTTTAGTTCTGCTTCTTGTCTTTGTGAAACAGCTTCTCGTTTTTCGCGTCTGTATCTTGCTCCGCCAGCTTTTCGACCACCCCTTCTTTCGGTCAATCTAGCAAGGGTCTCTTTTATTTGCTTTTGAACTTCCTCCTCGCTAACTTCAGCTTTCACTGGTTTTCTTAAAACCTTTTTACCGCGCGGAGCTCTTGTTTCTCTAGGCTTTGACGCTTTGTCAACATCTACTTTGCTTTTATCAATGCGTCTTCTTCTCTTTCTTTTGTTGTCATCAGCGGAAGAAGGTGATGAGTCTTTTTTCTTCCCATCAGCATCTTCTTTCTTTACGCCCTTAGCAGCATCTTCTTTAGCTCTTCTCTGATTTTGCTCCTTCTCGCGTTCTAGCCTTTCTTTTCTACGCTGTGAACGTGATTTTCTCGCAGGTCGAGTTTTCTCATTGATTGCATCTAAATCAATTGAGCCTTTAACCACTAGTTTGTTTTCTATCACATTCGAGTTAAGTCTAAATGGCTCCTTAGACTTAGCTTCTTGAGGTTTGTTGTCGGTATTGTCTTCCGCTTTTGGTGTCTCCACCTTTTTTGTTTTTGGCTTCAACTCTCTACTCTTATTGTCTTTTTGAGATAGCTCTTCTTTTTTAACCTCTACTTTTGGAGTTTCTTTCTTGGTTTCTATAGCCTCTGTTTTTTCTTTTGTTACGGACACAGTCTCTGCTGTGTTTTTTATATCTTTATCCTTAATCGTTTGCTCCGATTTTATGGTTTTTGACTCATCAACTTTTTTATCGCTTGTTGATGGTTTAGCTTCGTTTTCCTTCTTGTCTGCCTCTTTTTCTTTCTTAGTAATTTGAGGAGCAGGTTTAACTTCCACTTTAGGCTTATTGACTGGTTCAGACTGTTCGGCTTTAACCTCCTTTTTTACATCTACTTTAGGCTTTTTCTCTGTCCTTGTGCCTTTATCCAAATCAATTCTTCCTAAAACCTGTATCATTGGTTTCGAGGCTTCGGTTTTTGTTGCCTCTGTTTTAGGCTTTTCTTCCTTTTCGTATCCCTCGATAGCAACGGTTTCTTTATTGTCCTTTTTGCTCATCTTTTCGAGATTTTCGATAGCTTCTTTCTTTATCTTTTTATCTTTACTAAACTCTGCAAGTAACAGTTGATACTGTTCATCATTTATTTTTGCGTTAGGACTGTTTTCAACAGTAATACCTTTCTTCTGTAGAAATTCAACAAGATTGCTAATTCCCACATTTAAACTTTTTGCTACTTTTATTAATCTTTGAGTCATACTTTAGACTTATGTCCTTTCTTTAATATTATTGTTAATGAACAGTTTTACTATCAACTTATTCTTCAGAGTCTTTTATCATATCTTCATCATCGTACTCTTCATCGTTTTCATAATTAAAACCATCTTCATCGTCATGATGAGAGTCTTCTTCGAGTATCTCTTCATCTTCTTCAAACTCAGAGCGGAGGATGTTTAATATGTTGTCAACAGTAACCTCTTCTAAGTCCGCCTCTTTTATTATTTTTTCTCTTGATAGAGCTAGCACATTCTTGGCCGTAGAGCAACCTATTTTCTTTAGTTGGTCTATAACCCAACCATCAATTTCATCGCGGAATTCATCTAGATAGATGTCCTCCTCGTCAAAGTTGTCTATTTCTCTAAACACCTCAATATTGAATCCTGTTAGCATTGAAGCAAGCTTAATATTTGCTCCTCCTTTACCGATTGCTAATGAAACCTCTTCTGGATATAGAAACACTTCTGCTCGGTGCTCTTCCTCTCTTAAAGCTATTGAGTTAATTTTGGCGGGGCTCAATGCTCGTTGAATGTAGAGGCTGAGATTGTTTGTATAGTTTATTACGTCAATGTTTTCATTTCGTAATTCCCTAACAATTCCATGTATCCTAAATCCTTTCATTCCCACGCATGCTCCAACAGGGTCAATTCTATCGTCATATGCTTCAACGGCTACTTTTGCTCTCTCGCCAGGAATACGTGCTATGCCCTTGATTGTTATCAGTCCATCATTGATTTCAGGAATTTCCATTTCAAAGAGGCGCTCTAGGAACACTGGCGAAGTACGTGAAAGAATTATTTTGGGGTTATTGTTTATATTCTCAACTCTTGCAACAATTGCTCTAACGTGTTCTCCTTTTCGGAAAAAGTCGTTAGGTATCTGTTCGTTTTTGGGAAGAATCAATTCGTTGTGGTCATCATCAAGAAGTAGCAACTCTTTTTTCCATATTTGATAGACCTCACCAGTAACAATTTCACCAACCTTGTCTTTATATTTATTGTATAAATTGTCTTTCTCCAGCTCAAGAATCTTTGAAGCAAGAGTTTGACGTAGGTTCAAAATAGTTCTTCTTCCAAAATCGGCTAATTGAAGTTCGTCTGTAACCTCCTCGCCAATCTCAAAATCAGAGTCAATTTTGTGTGCTTCACTCAGACTTATTTCCATATTAGGATTCTGAAGCTCGTTATTTGCCACAACAATACGGTTGCGCCAAATCTCAAGGTCGCCCTTGTCTGGATTTATAATGATGTCAAAGTTTTCATCGGTTCCAAGCGTTTTTGCTATTACGTTTCTGAAAGACTCCTCTAGGACGCTAATCATAGTGGCTTTGTCTATATTTTTCAGTTCGTTGAACTCTGAAAATGTATCTATTAGGCTGATTGATTCTTTTTTCTTGCCCATCTTTTATTAAAATCTGATTTTATATTTTGTATATTTCACTTCATTGTAAGCGAATGTGACTTCTTCTTTAACTTCCACTTTTCTTTTAGCCCCTTCGGGTCTCTCCATTTTCGAAATTTCTATAGTGAAATTATCGTTGTTATGGTTCAATAGAACCCCAGAGACTTTGATTCCTTTCTTAGAAAGAACTTCGATCTCTTTTCCTAGATATTTTTTGTATTGACGTTCTGTTTTTAAAGGAGATGTTAATCCTGCCGATCCAACTGTTAGCTCAAAGTCCTCAATCTCACGATCGAGTTTTGATTCTATAAATCTGCTCAATTCAATACACCTCTCCAAGTCAACTCCCTCATCATTATCAATCTCGACAGTGATAAGGTTGGCAGGTGTTATGACAACATCTACCAAATAGTCAGAAGACCCATCTAGAAACTCCTCTGCATAAGTTATTATATTATTCTTTTCAATCATTGGATGTTTGCAAAGAGTGTGAAAGGAACAAAAAAGGAGCATTTTTTGTGCTCCTCTCTTCGTTTACCAGTGCAAAGATACTATTTTCTAATAGATTGGCAAAATTTTCGTATTAATTTATTGTTGCGTTCAATTTTTCTTTGTACGACTCTATTCCTCTCTCAAAAAGTGAGATAGCATCATCTAGCGAGCCATAAAACTCACCGCCCGAAGCGTTGAGATGTCCGCCCCCATTGAAGAGCTCTTTTGCAAACTCATTTGCGGGGAAAGTGCCTTGCGATCGGAATGATATTTTAATCAAATCTTTATCTTCTCTAATGAATACCGAAAAGATAATATCTTTAATTCCAAGAGGATAGTTTACAAAGCCCTCAGTATCTCCTTTATTAAAATCAAATTGCTCTTGATCTTCTTTGGATAGCCACATTAGGGCTGAATGTAGTTCTGGATAGACTTTCATTCTTTTTGATAACGTGAAGCCCAAAAGCCTGAATCTAGACTCATTGAGATTGTTAAATACTTTCGAGAAGATATTATCTTTATCAACACCCTTGCGAAGCAATATGCTGATTATTTGATATATCTCAGGATTGTTAGAATTAAAAGTAAATCCGCCAGTGTCTGTCATCATTCCTGTGTATAAGCACTCGGAGATTGTTTTGTCAAACAGATCAAGCATTTTTGCTTGAAACAGAAATCGAAACACAAGCTCGCATGTGGAAGATATATAGGGGTGAGAAATTGTAATGTCAAATATATTGCCAGGCTCAAGGTGGTGATCTATCAATATTTTCTTTCCTTTGGCATTTTCAAGTAGTGATGCCATGGGCCCAATTCGTTTTGGGATATTATAATCTAAGCTAAATATCAGGTCGGAGTGGTCAAATATTGTTTGGGCTGCCGTTGGATTATACTCGTATATTAGTATTTCTTCTGAGCCTGTCATCCATTTTAAAAAGTATGGAAATGAGTTTGGTACAATAATTTTCACCTTTTTTCCTCTTTTCTTTAAAAAGTGATATAGCCCTAATGTAGAGCCCATTGCATCGCCATCAGGGGATAAATGGGTGGTTATCAAAATTTGTTTACTCTTGTCTATCAGTTCAAACGATTCGGTTATTGATTTATCGTCAATTACGGGTGTTATTAATTCGTAAATGTTCATTACATCTAATTTTTTGAGAAACAAAAGTACTACATTTTTATGAGGTAGGCACCTTTTTTGCTCACATCATAAACTTCCACATCTGTTCCTTTGCATTCCTCAATCCACTTCATTTTTATATATTCTGGTATTGTGCTGTCGAGTATCAACTTATTATACTTAAATATTTCGTTGAGCTTGGTAATGGAGAAACTTTTGTCTTTTGCTAATATCAGTATGTCAACTTCAAGTACTGAATTGGTTCTAATTTTTGAGAGTCTATTTTCTGATAGTAGTAAAATTCTAAGGCTATCGTGTGGGATAAATCCATTCTCTTTAAAATCCAAATGCTCTCTTTTGTTGTCAACATATAGTGCTATGTCGGTTCTGTTTGGAGTGTTAAATATTGCTATATGTGTAGGGCTTTGTTTGAGATGTTGATTGATAAATGTGAATAGTAAAATGAGAGTAGAGGCAAGAGTAGAGATAATTATCTTGGGTGACTTTGTTTTTATAAATGCTATGGCAAAAACAATTGTCGTGATAGATATAATTGTTTGAAAAAGTGTTAGGTGCTGATTGTCAATCTGTGACATAGGTAGAGACTCAATCCAATAGACAGTTTTAAGCACTAGTTCGGTTGTGGCTTCAAGTGCTAGTCTTGCTGGTTTGTAAATTATACTAACGGAAAACAAATCCAAGCTTTGGATTGCAGATATTAAAAGCAGAGCAAAACACAAATATATTATAACGCCAATAAATGGGATAATAATCAAATTGGATATAAAGAAATATGTGGGGAAGGTGCCAAAATAGTAGAGAGTTATGGGTAGCACCCCCAATTGTGCAGAAATTGAAACAGTGAGGAGCGACCACAAATATTTTAGACCCTTGTGCTCAACCCTTAAAATGCCATTAATCAATGGATTAATATAGAAAATGGCAGCAACTGCCGCGAAACTCATTTGAAAGCCAACATCAAATAGCTGTAGTGGATTGTGTGCTAAAATGAAAAAAGCAGTAGCAGCCAGTATGTTCACTAGATATGTTTGTTTTCTAAAAATAGTGCCCACTGACACTATTGAAAGCATTATTGTTGCCCTTAGTATTGATGGAGAGAGTCCTGCTATAATGGCGTAAAGCCACAGCGAACCAATGATTAAGAATTGCGATATTTTTAATCGCTTAAATGTCTTGCTGAATAATGAAAACATTAGACTAAGAACCGTGTATATGATGCCAACGTGGAGGCCACTTACAGCCAAAATGTGTGATGTGCCTGATGCTTGAAAAGCTTCCTTCAAATTGCCACTTAGGTCATCTTTGTGTCCTAATGTTAGTGCCGAAATAAATGCATTAGCATCATGACTCAGATTAAAACTATGATACAATGCAAGAGCCTTACGACGAAGAATTTGTGCATAGTTAGTTATAGACTTCTTGTTTTGTCTATTTGTTTTTGACCAAGCTTCTGTAGGTATGTAGGAGCTACCCGCAAAGCCTTTGTTTTGCATATATCGCTTGTAGTCAAAATCATCGGGGTTCCCAAAATTCTCAAAAGGATTTATTTTTGAGTGAAAGATGATTTCATCACCTGGTGAGAGAAGTAAAGCCATCTCTTCTTTTTGTAGATACGAAACTATCTTCTTGCGTTTTGGGTGTTTGATATCCAAGTCAAGGGCAATTGATTTAGTTTTTTCTTGAGGAAACCCCTTGACAGTGGCTATATAGTAGCTTGCTTCATCATCAAAATCATACGCAGCTTGTTTGCTTCGGATGGATGTGGATAATGAGAAAATTCCAAAAATGGAGATAAATATACCAACACCGCTCACCCATCTAAATCTATATTTATGCTGGTTGGGAATGTAAAACGATAATATGGTCACAGCAAACCCAATGCATGCAATAACTATTGAGAAAAGCCCTATTGTATAATATGTTGATACAATAATAGCAATTATTGCAGGTATTAATAGTTTTACGTATGGAGTTTTAGATAGGTATTCTTTCACAAAAAGTTCATATGCAAATGTGGTGCTACAATTGTTTTAGCTTTTTGATAGTAGCTTTAGGGTTTTCGGATGCAAAAATGAAGTTGCCAGCCACAAGTACATCGGCGCCAGCATCAATCAACAATTTGCCTGTCTCTAGATTAACTCCACCATCCACCTCAATCAGTGCATTCGAGTTTTTCTTAATGATTAAATCTTTTAGTGCTTCCACCTTTTGCACTGAGTGTTCTATAAATCTTTGTCCCCCAAATCCAGGATTAACAGACATTATTAAGACCATATCAAGTTCATTGATGATGTCTTCGAGAAGTACAACAGGAGTGTGTGGATTTAATGTGACAGCCGCCTTCATTTCATGTTTCTTTATTTCATTTACCACCCTGTGTAGATGTGTGCAGGCTTCATAATGAACATTCATCGAGTAAACGCCTGCATTTGCAATTTCAGGAATAAACTTTTCTGGCTCCACAATCATCATATGAACGTCTAGGGGTTTTGATGTTTTCTCTTTCAATCTGTTGATTATTGGGAAACCAAACGAGATGTTGGGAACAAAAACTCCGTCCATGATGTCAAGATGTAGCCAGTCGGCTTCACTCTGATTAAACATTTCTATATCTCTTTCAAGATTAAGAAAATCTGCTGATAGTAACGAGGGTGCTATTAAGTGACTCATAAGATATTTTAAATTTAATGCCCAAAGTTAATACAATATGCTCAAAGAACCATCCTCTCATTCAAGTATCTTATTAGAATGATATTGAAAACTAGGGCATAAATTCATACTCCTTCCTTTATCTTGCAATGTTTAAGATGCTTTGTAGAGCTTAATTTTTCAATCCAAAAAAGTTGAATTTG
>CAYFSV010000018.1:0-27804 GCA_964345815.1 uncultured Proteiniphilum sp.
CAACGAAAATGGCAAACTTCCATATTATTGAAACGGGTTATTTTTTGGCTGATGGTGGCGCAATGTTTGGTCCAATTCCAAAAAAGTATTGGAGCAAGCGCTATCCTTGCGACGAAAACAATATGTGTAAAATGGCAATGCGTTGCCTTTTTATTGAAACAGACGATAGAAAAATATTGGTTGACTGCGGAGGTGGTGACAAACATTTAGACAAGCTAAAATATTATCAGCCACACGACTTGAACGATTTGACTATTGAGGTTGAGAAACTTGGATATGCCGCGGAAGAGATAACTGACGTTATTCTCACTCATCTTCATTTTGATCATTGCGGAGGTGGAACAAAATTGGGAGGCAATGGCGTGGCGGTTCCAACATTTCCAAATGCTAGGTATTGGTTGAGCAAGGCACAATGGGACAACTATAGAAATCCACGAGCATATGAGTCGGCATCGTTTTTTGAGGACAACATTGAGCCAATAAAAAATGCAGGACAACTAAACTTGATTGATAGTGACATGCTCCTTTGTCCCGAAGTTTTGATAAAGCAATATGATGGACACACACCTGGTCAATTGGTTGTATTTGTTAATAGCGACGACGAAGGTGAGGTTGTGTTTCCGGGAGATGTTGTGCCCACTTCTGTGCATATGCCAGTTGGTTGGCTTTCGGCATACGACAACAACGCTGCCCTTGCAATGGAAGAGAAGCAACGTTTTTTGGATGAGGTGAAAGCCAAAAATAGTCTCTTAATATTTTTTCATGATGCTTATACTAGCATGAAACGTCTCAAATAGTATTTCTTATCTTTTCTTTTGACGTGGACGCGAGATATTTAAATAATATAGTGCTATTCCTAGCAATGGCATGAGAAGAATAACTATTATCCATAACAATTTCATCTCGGTTGAATAATTTCTTCTTTTCACAAGATCGATTATTGCAAAAGCATCAGTTATCAAAATAAGCGGCACAATAAAATATGTGTAATCGTACATAATATTTGGTATTTTAGAGTTATATTATTAGGTAATACTCATCATATCACCTTTAGTTTCATTAGTTTTCCATCCATTGCCGAAACATATAATTCGCCATTGTCAGTCGGTAATATCATATTTATCAAGCCAAACGAAATACGATATTTCCACAAAAAGGAGCCATCCTCGGCACTATATGCATATATCAAACCCTTATCTGTAGGAGCATAAACAACTCCATCCTTTTCAACAATAGCAGTTGGAGCCAATTCATACCCCATATCCTCACCTGATGAAATCCATTTGATTTCTCTTTCTTCTTTTGTTGCATCAATTGCAATTATTTGCCCATCCATAGTTTTGGCATATACCACATTACCATCTTCGGAAACTCCTATTGATTCGCGAACACGATTATCAAGATCATTATGTCGCCAAATCACATCTCCCGTTTCTGCATCCAATACAGTCATAAACCTATCAGGCGAAGCTAAATATATTTTATTATGAGTTGAAACAGGCCATACTTGTGCTGGCGAAAACATTCTATTTGTCTGTCCATTATCCCAAATCCAGCTTGGGCTTCCACTCTCAATATCTAGTGCATAAAACTGATTGCCCCAACTTCCAAAGTAAACCCTATTATCGTTAATCAAAGGTCGGGTTACCACAAAGTTTTTAACACCATCAAAATCCCAAATTATTTCACCTGAATTGATATCCCAGGATCGACAATGACCATCGCCACCCGCTAAAACAACCCTATTGGAGTGACAAACAGGGGAAGAGACAACTGGTTTGTCATTTTTTAATTTGTGTATTAATGCACCATCTACTGCATTAAGTCCATAAAGGTAACTATCTGAAGAGGCACACCATACAACATTGTTATACAGCGTTGGGGTTGAATAAATCTTTCCTTCGGTTTTGAAGGTCCAGATTTCACTTCCATTTTCGGAGTTTACGGCTTTAATTTCACCTGCTGTGTTTGTGTAAAACAAAAGACCGTTTTCGTAATACATTCCCGCACCCATATCACTTGTTTCATCAATACTCCACAGTTCTTCAACGTGACTGTTATCAGAATTCATAGCAAAATTGGGGCGTGGTGCATCTAACTGCCATTCGGGTCTAATATTAACGGGATAAGATAACCAAGCGTCTAGCGTTTCGCCTGTTACTGACCTCTCGTTGAAAATAATCGAGTCATTTGTAACCGTAATAATATTATAGCCACCAAAATCATCTTTCGCTCTGAGATTTGAACGGCACATAGCCGCATTTATCCCCTCAAAGTTATACTTCTTATTAATATGTCCATGTCCGCACAGCATTAACTTAACATTATAGGAATGAAGAGCATCCATCACTTCAAACCAGTTATTTAATGAATTATCCATAGGATAATGATTAATATAGATGATGGGCTCGTCGGTGTCAATTTTTTCTATATGGTTAAAAAACCAAGTTAGATTTTCTCTTGGTATTTGCCCAGGGCTCATTCTCATATTTGGACCTGATGCAAGCCCAATAAATTGAAAACCTTTATGCTTAAATCCAAAAGTATCACCTCCAAACACTCTATTAAAATCATTTGTGCCACTCTCCGACCAGTTTGCATCATGATTGCCAGGTATTGTGTAATATGGAATATTTAAATTATCGAGGATGATTTTGGCAGTTGCAAGCTCATCATATGCCCCAAACTCGGTGACATCTCCCGAGACAATAACGAAGTCTATATCATCTAGTTTATTTATGTCATTAACAGTTCGTGCTAGATCTTCGGCACCAGTTGCACCTCCAACGTGGGTATCGGTAACCAAAGCAAATTTAAATGTTGTAGCAACTGATTGAGCAATTAATGACAATGATAGAAAGAGTGAGACAAGTATTGTTATTGTTTTTCTCATTTTAATAGGGTGTTATTTTGCAGAGTTAAAGAAATCACTAAAGAATAAAAATTGATATTTAACTGCATTTGACCAATAATCCCATGTGTGACCACCAGGACGTGAAATAAAATCGTGCTTAATATTACGATAAAGCATTTCATTATGAAGCTTTACATTAACATCGTAGAAAAAATCATCGGTACCACAATCAAATATTATTTTAATAGAATTGGGTGTAATTGAGTGTAACTGATTTATTACTGAATTTTTCTCCCAATTTTCAGGATATTCGGGTTGTTTGCCCAACCGTTTTGATATATCCCAATTATTTGGGAAGGGTGTAATATCTACTCCACCACTCATACTGCCACATGCTCCAAAAACATCTTGATGGCGGATTCCCAAATATAAACCTCCATGACCACCCATACTAAGCCCCGTTATAGCTCTTGCATCGCGAGTTGGAATTGTGCTATAATTGTCATCTATCCAAGCTACCAGCTCTTTAGACACAAACGTTTCGTACATATATGACGAATCGATTGGACTATCAAAATACCAACTTGTGTTCCCATCAGGACAAACAATGATTATATTATATAAATCTGACAACTGCTGCACAATTGGTCCCTTGGCAATCCACCCTTTGTGATTATCTCCATAGCCGTGAAGAAGGTAAACAACTGAGTACTCTAGGTTAGTATTATATGTATCGGGAATAATAACTAATGCGTTTATATCTTTCTCCATACTTTTGCTTCGAACAAGCACAGAGTCAATGTTAGCCGCAATTAAAGATTGAGCTATCAGAAAACCAAATAGAACAAATAGCAAATATAAGCGTTTCATATTGTATCAATTAATTTTAAACAATGAGTTCAAAGATAGACATTCTTAATGATTTTTGAAATATATTTTTATATTAAAAATAACTGATGTATGAATCTTTTTAGCAACTGCATATCTAAGTGCAATTTCTTACTTTCATCAAGTTATTCCCAACTAGCATCCTCTGACTCAACACTTAGCAAATTATTTAATTTGGTTCTTCTTGAGACTTCAAAGTTTAGCTTAAGACTTTGGGACATAGTTGTTATAGCTTTTATTATATTGATTACAAGTATAGTTCTTCGTGTAATAAAAAGCACCATTATGAAGAACAAAAAAATTGATAAAGGCAAACAATATTCTCTTTACAATCTCACAAGATATATAATACTAATAATATCGGTGATGTGGATATTGCAATATCTTGGCATGAAGCTTACAATTTTATTAGGTGGATCGGCTGCACTTTTGGTTGGTATTGGGCTTGGTCTTCAGAATATGTTTAGTGACTTTGTTTCGGGAATAATTCTTCTAGTGGACTCATCGATAAAAGTAGGAGATGTGATTGAGGTGAATAATCTAGTTAGCCAAGTTACACAAATTAATCTTCGCACAACACAAGTTACAACAAGAGACGACAAGTATATATTGCTTCCAAACTCATTACTGACAAGAAACAATATTATCAACTGGACTCACAATCTGGATGCATCTCGCTTTGATGTGAGTGTGGGCGTGGGCTACGATTCGGATGTTGAACTGGTGAAGCGCCTACTACTGGAGGTTGCCAGCGAGCATAACGAAGTGATGGAAGAGCCAAAGCCTTTTGTGAGACTGAACGCTTTTGACGACTCAAGCGTTAAGTTTACTCTATATTTCTGGAGCCACAATATCTTTAGAGTTGAAAACGTTAAGAGTGATATCAGATTTGCTATCTTTAAGAAGTTCAACAAATATAACATTGACATACCTCTGCCACAACATGTTATTCACAAGTACAGAGATGAAAGAGGGGATAATTTAAGAAGATATAATAAGGATGAAATTATAAAATAAATATATAAACGATTAAAATGGAAATACAATTCAAAATTGATGAAAAGAAGCGCGGTAGCTTTTTCATAGAAAATGAAGAGGGCAAACAAATTGCCGAACTTGACTTTGAAGTAAAAGACGGTGTGTTGAACGCCTATCACACAGGGGTGAGAAAAGAACTGGAGGGACTAGGCATAGCTGGCAAGTTATTTGATAAAATGGTTGAATATGCAAGAAGCAATAACTACAAAGTTATACCCTCGTGCTCTTATATTCTTGTTAAATTTAAACGAAACGAGGAGGGATTTAAAGACATTTGGCTTCGCGATGAAGATGAGCCAACGGGCGAAGCGTGTGGAATTAAACCAAAATAATGATTAATGAAAAAGTAAAGACCCTTTGCTCTTTTAGTAAGCAAAGGGTCTTTTATTTATTCCATTATTGACTAATCAACAATTTATTTCAAAAGTGAATCAGGATCAAGATTGTCATGCTCAATATCTAAGAAGTACTTATAAGTACCTACTTTCAACTCTGCACAAGCATCATAATCACAAACGATAATTCCTTTTTCGTGAAGTTGCAATGCACTAATTGTCCACATTTGATTTACCGAACCCTCAACTGCATGATACAAAGCACGAGCTTTGTGCAATCCGTTAGCAAGGATAAGCACCTCTTTAGCATCAAGAATAGTGCCTACACCAACTGTAAGAGCAGTTTTTGGAACTTTGTTTACATCATTATCAAAGAAACGTGAGTTTGCAACGATAGTATCAGTTGTTAGAGTTTTGATACGTGTACGTGAAGATAATGATGAACCTGGCTCGTTGAAAGCAATATGTCCATCAGGACCTATACCACCCATAAATAGATCAACACCCCCTACAGCTTTCATTTTATCTTCGTAGGCTTGGCACTCAGCAATTGGATCTTTTGCCATACCATCAAGCATATTTACGTTCTCTTCTTTAATATCAATATGATCGAAGAAGTTTTTCCACATAAATGTGCGATAGCTTTGAGGATGACTAGCTTCTAGACCGATATACTCGTCCATGTTGAATGTAACAACATTTTCAAACGAAACAACTCCCTCTTCATAAAGCTTGATCAGAGCTTTGTAAGTAAGAACTGGTGAAGAACCTGTTGGTAGACCCAATACAAAAGGCATTTCAGCAGTAGGTTTTGCCTCATTAATTTTTGCTGCAATGTAGTTAGCAGCCCATTGTGCCATGTCGTTGGCATTTGGTTGAATAAGTAATCGCATTTCTTTATTGATTTATATAATTAATATTTTATCCGTTTATTTTTATTTGAGCAATTCAGCCATAGCCTTACCTAACTTGTAAGCATCTTCGGCAGACGATTCGCTTATTGATTGCTTCATTTCGGCTGATTCGCAAATTGGCTCAAACTTCATTGCTTCGGCAAATGCTTTAAGCTCACGTTTTGCACCATCCGCCCATGTGTGACCACTGAAATAGGCAAAGTGTCTGTTTTTCAATCCACTATTTTTTAATGCCGACGCAACTGCATCAATACCTGGATTTAGCTTATTATTATATGTCGCAGAACCGATAATTAAGCCCTTGTATTTAAAAATGTCTCTTATTATGTCTGACAGATGACTCTTTGAAGTATTGTGAATTATGATTTCTTTCACTCCATTTTCGGCTGCCGATGTAGCTATAATGTCAGCCATTTGCTCGGTGTTGCCATACATTCCACCATAAACAATAACCAAGCCATTGTCGCCCTCATAGCGGCTAAGCTTATCGTAGAGAGACAACACTTTATCAATATTCTCACGCTGAGTCCACACTGGACCGTGAGTCGAACAGATGGTGTTAATCTCCACATCTTTTAGCTTTTTAAGAGCAGACTGTACTGAAGATCCAAACTTACCAACAATGTTGGAGTAGTATCGTATCATTTCGTCCCAGTATTTATCTGGATTAAGCTCGCTATCCATCACGCCTCCATCCAATGCACCAAATGTGCCAAAGGCATCAGCAGAAAATATTGTTTTTGCTCCTATTAAGTACGTCATCATTGTTTCGGGCCAATGAACCATGGGTGCAAAATAGAATTTCATCACATCGCTACCAATACTTAGCTCATCTCCATCTTCAATAATAATTACATTATCTGTAATACCATAAAACCCTTCAAGCATATCAGCTGAACGCTTGTTGACCACAATTTTTATATCGGGACATCTTGATTTTAGTAACTCAATGCTTCCTGAATGATCGGGCTCCATATGGTTTACCACCAAGTAATCAATTTTTCTATCGCCCAGTACATTGTTCACCTTCTTGAAAAAAAGATCAGCAAAATTGATATCAACAGTGTCAACTAATACCACTTTTTCATCCATTATTAGATAAGAGTTGTAGGAAACACCCTTTGGAAGTGGCCATAAGTTCTCAAAAAGACTCTTATCGCGATCGTTTACCCCTACGTAAAAAATCTTATCGCTTATTTGTTTTGGTTTATACATATATAATATTTATAAAAAGTACGACTATTTCGACTTAACGTTTTGACTAAAATTAGTATCGTTCATCTTAATTGGCTTGTCGGGGTCAATCTTTGTTTTCATTGCATGCACAATCAACCATATGCCCCAAATAATAAATGGAATGCTTAGCCACTGACCTAGGATTAGACCAGTGCTTTCGCGCATAGCTTGTTCTGAATCTACTTGCACATTTTTAATAAATTCGATAAAGAATCGAGCCACAAAAATCAGAAGAATACCTACGCCTAATATTAGTCCTGGACGCTCTTTGGATGCTGTCTTCCAATACATATGCATCGTTATTGCAAATATCAAAAAATATATAGCAGCTTCGTATATCTGTGTGGGATGAGATGGCTGCGTATAAATGGGCTCAGCACCCTGCATCCAAGCATGAATGTTGTTAATGAATCGGAAGCCCCATGGTTGTTCAGTAACAGATCCATAAATCTCGTGGTTCATCAGGTTTCCTAATCTAATCATGCCTGCAGTGAATCCTGTTGGCACCATTACTCTATCAAATGTCCACAACATGCTTTTTTTCGTAACCTTTTTTGAATAGAGCCAAACGGCAATAATAATCCCTAGCACTCCTCCATGACTGGCAAGTCCACCCTCCCAAATCTTAAGAATCTCTATCGGATTGGCTAAGTAATATTCTGGTTGATAGAACAAGCAGTGACCTAAACGAGCTCCAAGAACAATCCCTAATATCATATAAATAAAAAGGGAGTCGAACCACTTTTCGGGTAAGTTCTCTTTTTTATATATAGCCTGCACTATATACACAGCTACAATAAGTCCTATGACCCATAAAATTCCGTACCATCGGACTTCGCGACCAAAGACCTCAAAAAGAGTTGGATTTACATTCCACGTTACTGATAAAAGCATGATAAATTGGATTTTTTATTATTTATGACAAAGATACAAAAGATTTATGATTTTAGTTTTCACTACACTAACTTGTTTATCCATTGCTCTCGGTTGCCTGGCAGCAAGTCAACCACTGGAATCTCTATCAATGTGTGGGCACCTGGTTGTTGGTTAACGGTTGCTCGTGCAGCACTTACCATCATTTGAGCTGTTAGAGCAGGGTTGTTGACACGCATATCAAACTTGAAAGACTGATTGTGAGTATTTCCCGACACTCCTTTTCGCTCCATCATCACGCCGTGACCAACATCTTTTATAGAGTTGACATCATCAACCTTGAATACTCGTGTGTCATCATTTTTAAAATAGTCATCCGATTTGATTGATTGAGCCACCTCCTCAAACGAATATCCATCTTTGAGCTCGATGTACACCATTCGACGATGCACTCCTGTGCCTGTAGGTATTGTCATCGACAAAGCATTTGCTACCCCCTCAATTCCCTTAACAGCGACCGTATGCCCCATACTCATGCCTGGTCCAAAGTTGGTATAAGTTATCCCCTTTGGTGCCATTGCCTCAAATAGAGTGCGAATTATGGAGTCGCTACCAGGGTCCCACCCAGCTGAGATAATCGAAACCGCCTTATTTTCTTTTGCCGTTGCATCAAGGGAATTGCGTAGGTTTACTATCTGATTGTGAATATCGAAACTATCAACGGTATTAATCCCTAGCTCGAGACATTCTTTTGCAAACAACTCAACATTTCTTGTTGGCACACTCAAAAGTGCTACATCCACATCATCAAGTTGCGAAATATGAGTTACAACCTTATATCCACTAAGTTCGTTTGGGATATTTGTTATATTACGTCGCACAATACCTGCCACTTCAAAATCGGGAGAATTAAGCAACGATTCAAGTATATTCTCACCTATATTGCCATAACCTACAATGGCTGCTCTTATCTTTTTCATCATTATATCATTGTTTTGAAATACAAAAGTAATAAAAAAAACAGTTTTCTGACTTTTTGATTTTCAAAGTCCACAAAATATGTTTATTCCATTCTTCTAATCTTACAAATTAGACTATTAACAGTTTTTCGATTTTTACTCTATCATTTATCATTTCAATGACTTTCTTTGATATATACTTCAAGTGTACTGAGATTTAGCTCTATTGTAGAGTCTCTTCACTATCTGAAAGTTCTTCATCAACTTCTTTTTCACCAACCTCTACAAACTCTTCTTCTTCATATTCTTCTTCCTCCCAAATTATTTCGGGCTTCTGAGGTCCTTGTTTTCTAAAGATTATTGCCACAACAAAGCCCGCAATTGCACCCGACAGATGTGCTTCCCATGAAAGAGAAATATCAATAAGCTCGGTTATTGGGAAAATACTCCAAATAGTGCTCCCATATATAAAAATAACAATCATTGAAACTGCTACCAAAGGAGTGTACTTTCGGAACATGCCGCTAAAAAAGAGAAAAAACACAAAGGCAAACACCAATCCACTAGCTCCTATGTGATAGGCATTTCGTCCTAAAATCCATGTCAATATGCCACTAATGAGCCACAGCAGAGATATAGACTTAATAGCTATCTCGTTGTAGAAGAAAAAAATCATACTTATCATTATAAATAAAGGCACAGTGTTGGAAATAAGATGAGAAAAAGAAGCATGCACAAATGGTGACAAAAAAACACCAATCAATCCACCCACACGAAGTGGATAAATTCCTAAACGTGAAAAGTTGAAGTGGATTACTTGCATGTAATCAATCAAAAACATAATCCACACAAAAAAAAGTAGTATCAAGGCTGGAATTACAGACAATCTTATACGTTTTCTAATAAAAGATTGTCTCTTCTTCACATTATCATCAATCATCGCTTCACAATATATTAGGTGCAAAATTAAATTGAATATTTTCTGTTAATTATAGATTAATATAAACAACAAACAAAAAAAAGATCATAATTTGCTAATTCGATTTATAACTTATATCTTTATCCGATAAAAGTAAAACAAAATCCTTCTAATTCCTACTTTAGCTATGAGTTATTTAAAATTCGATAAGGACCTGATGATTAATCTAGAATATTCTTTGTATCGCAACGTACTTAGAACCAACAGAAAAGGCGCTTATCAAAACACATCGATTTCAGGTTGCAACACATCAAAGTATCAAGGGCTACTTGTGATGCCAGTTCCTTTTTTGGATGATGACAATCACCTTATTTTATCATCAATTGATGAAACGGTGATTCAGCACGGTGCCGAATTTAATCTAGGGATTCACAAGTATGATGGTGATAACTATAGTCCAAAAGGACATAAGTATATACGAGAATTTAATACAGACAGTGTTCCCAAAACAATTTACAGAGTAGGCGGAGTTATTTTATCAAAAGAAGTAATGTTCTCCTCAAAAGAGAATAGACTGATGATTAGATACACACTTCTTAATGCTCATTCGCCTACCACCATCCGCTTCAAACCATTCATGGCATTTAGAAACATATCTCAACTTACAAAACAGAACGACCAAGTAGATCGCTCATATCGTGAGGTGGAGAATGGAATTAGCACTAGTATGTATTATGGATATCCTGAGCTATTTATGCAATTCAGCAAAAAAGCTGAATTTGTTTATCAACCAAATTGGAATAACGGTATAGAATACATACAAGATATGCAAAGTGGCGATACATATAAAGAGGATTTATATGTTCCTGGTTATTTTGAAATGGCAATAAAAAAGGGTGAAGAGATTATTTTTTCAGCATCGGATATATTAGTAGATACAAACACACTGACTAAAGAGTTTGACGACGAGTTGAAAAACAGAACTCCTCGTTCGAGTTTTTATAATTGTCTTAAAAACTCGAGCCATCAGTTTTTCTACAAGCCAACCGCCAACGAAACTTATCTTCTTGCTGGCTATCCTTGGTTTAAGGTGAGAGCTAGAGACCTATTTATTTCGTTGCCTGGTAGCACCATAGCTGTTGATCGTCCAGATGACTTTATAAAAATAATGGACTCTTCCATCTCTCACTTGGAGGATTTTATGAATGGAAAGCCTAATAAGAACATAATAAAGCAAATTTATGATCCAGATGTACTACTGTGGGCTACATGGTCGCTACAACAATATTGGAAAGAGAACAAGAACATATTTAAAGAAAAATATGCAGACTTTTTGCAATCCATAATCAATTTTATTACAGAGGATCGACATCCAAACCTAATTATGGATAACGACACTGGCTTGCTATCAACTTACGGTCAACAAACGCCTGTGAGTTGGATGAATGCCACCTATTTTGGTGCTCCAATTGTGCCACGTACAGGTCTGCTAGTTGAGTTTAATGCATTGTGGTACAATGCTATTAAGTTTGCAGAAGAGGTAGCAAGCGAAAAGGGAGATACAGACACAGCTCAAAAACTTGAAGCACTTGCCGAAATGATTCAAGTTTCTTTTGTAGATACATTCTTGAACGATGCTGGATATTTATATGACTATGTAAATGACACTTATGCTGACCGCAGTGTTCGACCTAATATGATTTTTGCACTTTCAACAGACTATTCACCACTGAACAGAAGACAGAGAAAGAATGTTATAGATTTTGTAACTAAAGAGTTGTTAACACCTGTTGGTATTCGCTCTCTGAGCCCCAAATCTGGACATTATCAGCCACGATATTTTGGAACTACTGAGGAGAAAGAGCATGCATACTTCAATGGATGTTCGTTCCCTTGGTTAATTGGACCATATATTGAAGCATACTTAAAAGTTTATGGTAGAAGTGGTCTATCATTAGCAGATAGAATAATGATAGAATTGGAAGATCAAATGCAAAACGACTGTATCGGCACTCTTTCAGAGTTCTACGATTCAAGCTCTCCCTTTTATGCTCATGGAGGGTTTTCATTTGCAATGAGCGTAGCCGAAACATTGAGAGCAAAGCGACTCATCAAATCTTTTGGTTAATAATGTAAATAATAATCAAAACACAACAATATGAAAGCACTTATGTTAGGGTGGGAGTTCCCACCGCATATATTGGGAGGACTGGGGACAGCAAGCTATGGTTTGACCAAAGGAATGTCTCAACAAGAGGATATGGAAATTCTTTTTGTCATTCCAAAGCCATGGGGAGATGAAGACCAAAGTTTTTTAAAAATTATTGGATGTAACAATACCCCAATAGCATGGAGAGATGTTGACTGGGACACTGTAAACGCAAGAGTGGGCAAGTTTATGGACCCACAAGATTATTTCAAAATGAGAGACAATATCTATGCCGACTTTAATTACATGAACGTTAATGATTTGGGCTGCGTTGAGTTTTCGGGAAGATACCCAACAAATATCCTTGAAGAAACAAACAACTACTCAATTGTTACAGGAGTAATTGGCAGAAGTTTCGACTACGACATCATTCATGCTCACGACTGGCTTACCTATTCATCAGGTCTTCATGCAAAAAGTATTAGCGGAAAACCATTGGTAATACATGTTCATGCTACTGAGTTTGACAGAAGTAGGGGAAAGCCCAATCCTACAGTTTATGGTATTGAAAAAAATGGGATGGACAATTGTGACCACATTATTTGTGTAAGCGACTTGACACGTCGAACAGTAATTAAATATTACAATCAACCCGAATGGAAGGTTTCAACAGTACACAATGCAGTTGATCCTTTAAGTCCCGAAATTGAAGCCATCGAAAGAATTTCAAGCGATAAAGAAAAAGTTGTTACTTTCTTGGGTAGAATAACAATGCAGAAAGGTCCCGAGTTTTTTGTAGATGCCGCAACACAAGTCCTTAAACGAACTGACAATATAAGATTTGTAATGGCTGGCAGTGGTGATATGATGGACCAAATGATAAGACTAGTGGCTGACAGAGGCATTGCTCACAAGTTTCATTTTACAGGTTTTTTGCGAGGCAAGCAAGTTTATGAAATGCTTAAATCAAGCGATGTTTATGTTATGCCATCCGTATCCGAACCTTTCGGAATTTCGCCACTAGAAGCTATGCAATGCAAAATACCAAGTATAATATCATACCAATCGGGCTGTGCCGAGATATTGGATAATGTTATTAAAACAGACTATTGGGATGTTGATGCCATGGCAGATGCTATGTATTCAATTTGCACCTATCCTGGAATGGCAGAGTATCTGCAAGAGGAGGGGAAAAAAGAGGTTGACAGCATAGTTTGGGAAGATGCTGGGCTTAAAGTGCGCGCTATTTACGACAGTCTTGTTAATAAATAGAATACAGACAACTAAACTTTAAATTATAACATAACGCAGACGAGGTCCCCAAATAATCAATTATAGAGATTTGAGGCTCGACTAGTCGCTGAATTATAGAGCATTAAAAAACAAAAACGATAATCATATGAAAAAAATTTGCTTCTACTTTCAAATACATCAACCATATCGGTTAAAGAGATATCGCTTTTTCAATATAGGTAGAGATCATTACTACTATGATGATTTTTCGAACGAAGATATCTTACAACAAATAGCAGCTCGTTCATTTGTTCCTGCCAACAAAATGTTGCTCGACCTAATTAAAGCTAGCAATGGAGAGTTTAAGTTTTCAATCTCAGTTTCGGGAGTAGCACTAGACCAGATGGAGATATATTCTCCCGAAGTTATTGATGGATTGCAACAACTTAGCCGCACTGGGGCAGTAGAGTTTCTAGCAGAGCCATATTCTCACTCTCTATCTAGCTTGATGGACCCGATTGAATTTGAATATCAGGTGAAAAAACAGGCAGAAAAGATTAAATTATTATTTGATCAGGAACCTACAGTTTTGAGAAACACCGAACTAATTTATTCAGACGACATAGCAGACCTTGCTTATTCAATGGGATATAATAAAATGATTTCGGAGGGTGCGAAACATATTCTCTCGTGGCGCAGTCCCAACTTTGTTTATAAATCAGAAAATCAACCCAATTTGAAGTTGTTGTTACGTAACACACAATTTAGCGACGATATTTCACTACGATTTTCAGACTATTCATGGAAAGAATATCCATTAACTGCCGATAAATATATGTCGTGGATTGCAAGCACATCACCTGAAGAGGAGGTGTTTAATATTTTCATGAACTATGAGACTTTTGGCAATTTGCAACCATCCCATTCGGGAATATTCGAATTTATGAAAGCACTCCCTAAGTTTGCAAAAGAAAAAGGAGTTGGATTTGCAACTCCAAGCGAAATAATGGATGTGCACAAACCAGTTGGAACCGTTTCGGTACCTTCACCAATATCTTGGGCTGACGAAGAACGCGATTTGAGCAGATGGCTTGGAAACACACTTCAGAGAAGTGCAATGGAAACACTATATGCTATAAGCGAGAGAGTTAGATTGACAAACGATAGAAGATTAAAACAAGATTGGAGCTATTTGCAAACTAGCGACCATTTCTATTATATGTCGACAAAACATTTCTATGATGGATCAAGTCACAGTCAGTTTAGCCCATATCAATCGCCATATGATGCATTTAATAACTATATGAACGTGCTGAGTGATTTTATAGAAAGAGTAAAAGCTCAATATCCAGACACTGTAGATAATGAAGAACTAAATTCGCTTCTTACAACTATCCACAATCAGGAACGAGAGATTAAGAAACTTCAATCTGAACTGCTTAAAGTTACTACTGAGAATGAAGAGATGCTTGTAAAGAAAAGCACAAAAAAAGCAGCTAATAAAACAAAAACAAACTCAAAGGATAAGAAGTAAATAGACTCTGGTATTATAAAAAAAGCTACCCTATATGTTGTAATTATTTACACGCAAGGGTAGCTTTTCTTTATTATTATTGATACACTTTTAGTCCTATTCTATTTATACCTTTTATTTTTTTGTCTTTCATAACATGCTTCACTGAAACACTATAAACTGAAGCAGAATCAAGCACTAAGCTTTGTTTGTAAGGCACAGAGAGCTGATATAATCCAGCATTTCCACCTCCCAGATTTCTTCCAGCATCATCTATTAGCATCACCCTAATGGTATCTCTCACAAAAA
This sequence comes from uncultured Proteiniphilum sp., assembly GCA_964345815.1. GTDB lineage: Bacteria > Bacteroidota > Bacteroidia > Bacteroidales > Dysgonomonadaceae > Petrimonas. The sequence goes on from CAYFSV010000018.1 coordinate 15,221, forward strand.
GAGAATCAGTCAGATTGTGATCAATAGTCAACCACAAATCTTGGTAAGGGTATGCATTACTATAAACAACTTCTAATTGCGCATTATATTTAACTGCAGTGTTAAAATACAATGAATCCATCTCAAAAGAAATATCTCTCTCCCTACTCCATTCTTCTTTATCAATTTGTTGAAATTTAAAAAACATCTCACCTCTATTACATCCTTCAAGAAAAAGTAATAGAGCGATAATAGGCAAAAACAGATTTGTTATTTTCATTTTTTATCGTCAGAAGTTTTCCTACCTCTATTTCTATTTGAGGGGCGACGCTTCTTTCTTCTTCTATTAGGATTTGGTCCTTTCTTCTCATCAAATCTGGTAATACTTTGGTCTCCAAGTATATCATTATCGAATCTTGTCTCCTTAGTTTGTTGTTCATCATCATTTGACAACATAAAAGGTTTTTTCCCTTTCTTATTCATTTCAATAATTTGAAATGCACGCTCTTTGGTTATTGTTTCCAAACTGATAGGCATATTTTTATCTGTAGAGTAAGTTATATTACCCAACAATATATCAGTTTTGAAGTGGTAATATTCATTGTCTCTGGTTTGAAGAACAATTTCTCGAGAAGGTAGCTTGCGGCTAGCTTCAACATACATGTCCACTTCAAAATTCATACAACACTTTAGCTTACCACACTGCCCTGCAAGCTTCTGAGGGTTGAATGCAATGTCCTGATATCTCACTGCAACAGTTGAAACTGATACAAAGTTGGTCATCCAACTACTACAACACATCTCACGACCACAAGCACCAATTCCTCCAATACGTCCAGCTTCTTGACGAGCACCAATTTGTTTCATCTCAATCTTGATACGAAACTCCGAAGCAAAATCTTTAATCAGCTGACGAAAATCTACACGCTCATCGGCAATATAGTAGAAGATAGCTTTGCTACCATCACCCTGAAACTCCACATCTCCAATCTTCATGCTTAGCCCTAGGTTTGAAGCAATCTCACGAGCACGAATCATTGTTGATTGCTCACGGGCTTTTGCCAACTCAAACTTTTCTAAATCAGCAGGACGTGCAATACGATAAATGCGTTTATGTCCTGTTACTGGGTCCTCACGATAATTATATTTCTTCATCTGCAACTCAACTAACTTGCCAGTCAGAGTTACAGTTCCAATATCATGACCAGGAGAAGCCTCAACGGCAACCATATCTCCTTTCCTCAATTCTAAATCATTATTATTAAGGTAGTATCCTTTTCGTGTATTTTTAAACTGAACCTCAACCATTTTGGTTAATGCTTGCATTTCTGGAAAGTCATGCAAATAGTCATAAACATTCAGTTTAGTTGTTCGTCTAGAGCATCCATTGCAACTAGAGAAATCTCGGGGTGGCATCACAGACTCGAAAGCTATATCGGCTAACTTATCTTGATATTTTTCTTTATCCATATTTATATTGATGCGATTATACTCGCAGATATTTGGGTTTATATATATAATAAAATGCAGTTTCCTGCACGCTAAGCAACTAGTGACTAAACACTTATCACTAGTTTGTATTTTATTTTTTTAATAACATTGTGCATTTCAAACACAAGTCTAGAAATATAATTCTAGCATTGCCATTTTGTTCTATCTGTCTAAACGCTGTTTGAAACTCGTCGTCGAAGCTCTCAATATTCGACTCATTTATAAAGGGTGCAAACCTAACTCCAAATTCCTTCTCCTCATTGTTTAAATAAACCATCTCGGACACATTAAGATTTGCAATAAAATACTCCCTAAAAAGACGAAGAGAATTCAGTAAGTAGCTCTTTTGTTTCTCCCTTCCAATCCCTGCAAGCTCGCTAGCTATAGCCTTTATATCTTTAATGTTTTTGACCACAGAGGCTCGCATCATCTTTTTAAACAAGTCGAAGTTATAATTGTTTTCGTCGTTATTTTGAATTAATTGTAAGGCTTTTGTGAAACTACCTTTAGAGATATGAGCAACCGAACTAGCAGCCACACCATCCAAACCATATCTTGTTTGCAAGGCATCAGATATCTCCTTGCTGCTCAATGCCATAATATTTAGTGGCTGACATCTTGATCGTATTGTGGTGATAACATTTTCCGCATCTTCGGTAATCAATAAAAAAACCGTACTTGCGGGTGGCTCCTCAATCATTTTGAGCAACTTATTTGCACATGATTCATGCATTTTTTCTGGCAACCAAATAATCATAATCTTATAGGGAGCTTCATACACCTTAAGATTTAACTTTCTGATTATTTCGTCGCTTTCCTTGCTATAAATAAGTCCTTGAGCATTTTCAGCTTTTATAAAATCAAGCCAATCGTTTAAACCAAAATATTTATGTGACTCTAAAAACTCACGCCATTGCGGCAGATATTCATCACTGGTTTTGGACTTAATAACTGGAAAAACAAAGTGAAGATCTGGATGTGCAAATTTATTTATCTTTTGACAAGAAGGACAAACACCACAAGAATCATCACCCTCTCTATTCTCACACATCAAGTAGCGTGCATAAGCAATTGCTAAAGGCAACTTTCCCACCCCACTAGCACCCTGAAAGATTCTAGCATGCGGCACATGACCTCTTTGAACAGAGTCAATAAGATGTTCTTTTATATTATTTAATCCAACTATATCGCCAAAATACATAAATCAGTATCTGTCTTTTTGATTTTATATATTGCAAAAATAGTGAAAATGAATGAACTTAGGAAAAGAAGTGTGTTAATGGTGAAAGTAAATTGCAATTTAAGCATAAACAAATCATTTAACAGTGTTCAAACTCTATTCAAATGGTGTTTGAACACTGTTAAAATAAATCTTAGAACGTAAGTAACAATTCAACCGTCACTTTATTTGAAGTTATTGATTTGTCAAGCGTCATTATTCCTGTCTCATTTGATACAAAGAAGTGCTCATAATCTATCCTAAAAATAGAAGACAAATACTTAGGAGACAATCCAAAGCCCAAGCCCAATGTAACTCTAGTAGCATCAAAAACCACATTGTCATCATGCTCAATTCCATCAAATCGAAGTGCTGGAATGAAATTTTTCACTACCCCATAATTCATAGGATAGATATATGCACCTTGGATATAAAACGAGTAAATGTCACCCTCTCCAGATGCTTTGTCATGACGCTTCAACACTTCCGCCTCAGCCCTCCATTTGTCGGTTGAGTATCTCACATCGGCACCATAAACCTGATATCTTATACTCTCTAATACACTATTGTCATGTTCAAAAAACTTAATTGTCGATCGAAATCCATTCATATTTCCTAAACATAATCTACCACCATAAGAGGGTTTGCCATGCCACGATGGGCTGTTTATAGTGTTACCGTTATAAATACCAAACTCAATAGAAGCAGGCATTTCGGCAACTCCAAAATTATATTGCCCTAGAGCACCAATATCGCGAGTACCCAGCAAATATTTACCCAGAAATGGGCGATTAGAAAACATCAACTCTGCGGGGACTACTGTGTATCCATTAAACAAAGGGATAGTTCTTTGTCCAAAAGATAGCGAAAAACGCTCAGATGGTGTGAAGTTCGCAAATAGATCTAAAGGAACAAACCTTCCATTGTCACTTATTTCAATCTGTCCACGATAGGTAAAATACTCATTAAAATTGCCTGACACACCAATTCGAGAACTCCTTACCGAAAATCTCGATTCATCCGTACGTGTAGCATATTCGAGTTTGCTTTTTAATGAACCATCAACCTTAAAGGTTGGAAATTTTTCAATATAAGGTTCAGCACCAAAAACAACCATAGAAGTAATTAGTGCTACAAAACCTAAAACAATTTTTCTCATTTAGTAATTTCTTTTTCTTTATTTATCATTTTCTTTTTGTATTCAAGACCTGACGAATAACCACCCAAACCACCATCCGAACGAATAACACGATGGCAGGGAATGATATATGAAATTGGATTTTGTCCTATTGCAGTTCCCACTGCCCTAACAGCCCTGGGTCGTTCCACTGCTTCGGCAACAAGCTTGTAGGTTGAAAATCCACCCAAAGGAATATCTAACAATGCACGCCACACCGACATTTGAAAAGCCGTTCCACTGATGTGTAGTGTCAATGGATTGCTTTCATCGTTGTCGATATATCTCAAAGCAATATTATGTATATCATCTTGCTGCTCCTCAGCTCTAATACTAGGATAATGCTTAAGCATCATTTCTAGTCTAGCATCCTTATCCCCAAAACCAATGTAGCACACCCCTTGATCTGTGGATGCAATAAGAGTGTCTCCATAATAAGTTGAATAAGAATAATAATGCACCATACTATTTTTTTGTTCCTCTTTTGTAAAAGGAATTATTGATAAATTATTGTTCATATGAATTGCTTTTATTTCAGTTTGACTCATCAATAAAAAACTGCTCAAAACCATCAGAGTATTCCACTCCAACCTCATCATTATCCATAGCATAGAAAAAGTAATAGTGTAAGCCAGAAATCTCCTTAGCCACCTCTTTCGATTTTTCCGACCCCATAGCCATAAAAGCAGTAGCATATGCATCAGCAGTCATGCAATCATCGGCAATAATGGTAACGCTAAGCAAATCCTGCTCCGATGGGTATCCCGTTTGTGGATCAATGGTGTGAGCATACTTTTTGTCATCCTTTATATAATAGTTTCTATAGTTGCCCGAAGTGGCAAGTGACTTGTTGCACAACGAAAGAATTGTTTGTAAATCATGCATCATTCCTGTTGAATCATTAATAGGCTTATCAACCCCAATGCGCCAACAAACACCCTTATCATTAACGCCCTTGGCAACAATCTCTCCACCTATTTCCACCATATAATTCTCAATATCCAAATTGTCGAACAATCTGGCTATCAAATCGCACGAATAGCCCTTAGATATAGCCGAACTGTTTATTTGCACTCTTGGGTCTGTCTTTTCAACCTCTCCATCCTGGTTGATATAAATTTTGTCATACCCCACAAACTGGCGCAAGCTATCAATCATTTCGGGAGTAACATCATCCATGTTTTTAAACCCAAAGCCCCAAGCATCAATAAGTGGCGATGCAGTGATATCAAACTTTCCACCTGTCATCTTCGATACCTCCATCGATTTGTTGAACACATCCAAGAAAAGAGAATCAGGCATCACCGGGATATTTTCATTTATCTTTGTAATAATTGTGTTCTTTCTAAATGGATTGAGCGATAATTCAAATCTCTCCAGCTCATCCAATATCTCTTTCTCTAACGATTCTGAGTATTCATACTTAATGTGGTAAGATGTATAAAAAATCTCACCACTGTTTGATATATAAGAGAGCGCATCCTCTGACTCCTTCTTCGATGTACACGACAGCACCATCAACATGCTGAATAATATTGAAAAATATATCTTTGATTTCATTCTCGCTAAGTTATTATAATATTGGTCTTATCACAATTCATTTTCAATCCTATATTTGTTTCTCTCAGGCGAATTACGCGAAATGAGTTCGCCCAAAAAACCAGTCAAAAACAGAAGCGTACCCATAATCATCATCGTAAGCGAAATGAAGAAGTAGGGCGAGTCTGTAACCAATCTATATGGATTGCCCTGATGCATGTCATATAGCTTCACAGCACCAACCCAAACGGTGGCAACAAAGCCTATGAAGAACATTATACTTCCCAGCAAACCAAAGAAGTGCATAGGTTTTTTACCAAACTTATTCAAGAACCAAATTGTGAGTAAATCAAGATATCCATTTACAAACCTGCTTGCCCCAAACTTACTCTCTCCATATTTGCGAGCCTGATGTTGCACCACCTTTTCGCCAATCTTTGTGTAGCCAGCATCCTTTGCCAAAATGGGTATATAGCGGTGCATATCGTTATACACCTCTATGTTTTTGGCAAGAGACGATTTATAAGCCTTCAATCCACAATTAAAATCATGAATCTTTATTCCCGAAACTCTTCGAGCCGTAGCATTAAAGAACTTTGAAGGAATATTCTTAGCAATCTTCGAGTCATAGCGTTTCTTTTTCCAGCCCGACACCAGGTCGTAGTCGTCCTCTTTTATCATACGATATAGTTCAGGTATTTCCTCGGGGCTGTCTTGCAAATCCGCATCCATCGTAATCACCACATCTCCCCTCACCTTGCGAAAAGCACAATGCAGAGCTGGAGACTTACCATAGTTGCGTTGAAATTTTATTGCCCTAACATCATCATATTGTTTACGCAACTTCTCAATAATCTGCCACGAACTATCGGTGCTACCATCATCCACAAAAATAATTTCGTAGCTAAAATCATGCTCATGCATCACACGCCTAATCCAAGCATGCAATTCGGGAAGAGACTCCTCCTCATTAAACAAAGGAATTACAACGGATATGTCTAAATCATTAATTTCCATCAGATTGTTTTTTAGTAATATTTTTGGGGTTAATCATTTTCGAAATTGGCACAATAAATAGTGACAACACAATACCTATAAACACATCACCCAATATGACATTATTTATGATATAGCCAAAAGCACTTGGCAGGGGCTGGTCTTCAAAGTTTTTCACCATGCTATCGCTAAAATTAATGCTCCGTAGCGACTCCACCATTTGGGCATACATACTTGCCACAAAACCAGTATCTATCCATGTGATATGTATAAACACAACCACAGCCTCAAACAATGAAGCAAAAAAGAACAACATTATCGATAATTGAACTCCGTGCCAAAACCCCAAAACATTGTTCACTACGGTGAGTCTATATTTAATTAGGTATTGAAGCAATATCACTGGAGTAAGAGCCGACAGAACGGGAATGAAAAATTGCAATATAGAGTTCCCTCCGACTGCCAACACAAAGATGTATTTCAATATCCAAAAGGCACCCAAAAAGATACCACTCTGCATAGCGAAACTCATTAAATTACTTTTATCCTCTTGCATTTTATCAGTTTTAACTGACAAAAGTAATGAATTTTCAGCAATTTAGAGTTATTGCCACTTGAAATCAATTAGTTTTAGGCTCACCCAACACCAACTTTGACACTTAAAGAATTATCTTTGCACAAAATTTTGAATTAACGTAACAAAAACATTCTATGAGCACTTCCAAACAACTATCACCACTATCAAAAACAGTAGTCGGTGTTCAGTTTCTCTTTGTGGCATTTGGAGCCACTGTCTTGGTTCCTCTTCTTGTAGGACTCGATCCCTCAACGGCACTTTTTACAGCAGGATTGGGCACACTAATTTTTCATCTCGTAACAAAGGGTATGGTACCCATCTTTTTAGGCAGTAGCTTCGCTTTTATAGCACCCATCATCAAAGCAACCGAGCTATATGGCATGGCTGGCACCATATCGGGCTTTTTGGCAGTGGGACTAGTATATTTTATAATGAGTGCACTCATCAAATGGCAAGGAATAAAAGTTATTCAGCGACTGTTCCCACCTGTGGTTATAGGACCAGTGATAATGCTGATTGGTCTTTCGCTGTCGGGCACTGGAGTTAGCATGGCATCCGAAAATTGGATACTAGCCATCATATCTCTTGCCACAGCAATTCTGATAAGTCTGTATGCAAAGGGATTGCTAAAGCTTATTCCAATATTTGGGGGTATAATTGTTGGATATGCAGCTGCTTGGCTAATGGGCGTTATCGATTTCACCCCAATTGCGGAAGCTCCGTGGCTTGGGCTACCACAATTTGTAACGCCCAAGTTTTCGTGGCAAGCAATGCTTTTTATGGCACCAGTGGCTATTGCCCCAGTTATTGAACATGTTGGCGATCTGTATGTTGTAAATCAAGTGACGGGAAAAGATTTTGTGAAAAAGCCAGGGCTACATCGCACTATGTTTGGCGATGGATTGGCATGCTGCATGGCAGGTTTAGTTGGAGGTCCACCCGTAACCACATATTCGGAGGTGACGGGAGCAATGGTACTCACCAAGGTTACCGACCCCGCAGTTATCCGCATTGCAGCAGTCACAGGAATACTATTTTCAATGGTAGGCAAGATAAGTTTTCTATTAAAGTCAATTCCAAATGCAGTGTTGGGCGGAATCATGCTACTACTTTTTGGTATGATTGCTTCTGCTGGAGTGGGCAATATGATAGAAAACAAAACAGATATGAACAATACCCGCAACTTAATCATTGTATCTCTAATTCTCACAACTGGCATTGGCGGAGCTATTCTTCAAATAGGCAATTTCACATTTGCAGGTATTGGGCTTGCAGCAATGGTGGGAGTGATACTAAACTTGATATTACCAAAACAAAAAAATAAAACAAAACGATGAAAGGAAAGACTGATAACAACAAAAAGAAAAAACGCTCGTGGGTGATTGACGTTATTTTCTACGGTGTGATTGCAGCAATATTGTTTACACCTGTGGGCAAGCCCGTTAAAGTGTGGGTTAATAAGATATTTGCATTCGGACCATCAGTAAAAAAGGAAGAGAGCAGAGAGATACTCAACGATTATAACTGGCAATTTGCCGACGATAATGGCGAACCATTCAATCTAAACGAAGCAAAAGGCAAGGTTGTATTTCTCAATTATTGGGCTACATGGTGTCCACCTTGCATTGCCGAAATGCCATCTATACAAAAACTATACGATCAATATAAAGACAATCCCGATGTGATGTTTATCTTTGCAACTACCGACCCCAAAGAGACCGTAGATAAATTTATGCAAGACAACAACTACACACTTCCAGCCCACTATATGCACACAGCGGCACCCGAGCAATTGGAGTCGAACACCATTCCTTTTACTGTGTTGATAGCGAAGGATGGAAGCATTGCTATTCGCAAAAAAGGATCAGCAGATTGGAATAGCAAAAAGGTGAGGCAAACGATTGATGAACTTATTGCTAATTGATATATTAAAACAACAAGCTGAAAAATTAAAAACTCATCAAATGAATCTTCATTCGATGAGTTTTTTTATATACTCAAATCTGATATCCTAAAGTCTATCTAATATCTTATCCATTACCCAATTTGTGCGCATTGCCGATTTGTAGTCGCTTACGGGATAGTCTCCACTACCATTCAAATAATTGTTAACACTACTGATTAGATTATATTGAATGTTTTCGGGATTCTCTTCATTAAATTCCTGTTCACCATTTGCGTTTTTTAGCTTGATGGGAGTAAACAGGAAAGTTGAAAACTCAATCGTACCATCCGACCCCGTAATCACCACCTCATCCACTCGCTCGTCCACCGAAGCCGCAAACTCCCAATGGCCACTGCCACTGATGCCACTCTCAAAAGTCCACTCTGCATCCACAGTATCCTCCACATCATACAAGCCCGCCACATTCTGAGTTTCGCCTTTGGCATCAACAATAGGACCTAAGAAAAAGTCAAGAAAATCGAACTGATGCGAAGCCAAATCATAGAAATAGCCAGCTCCCGACTCCTCAGGCTTAACCCTCCATGAAAGAGTATCTTTGCTTAAATCGGATTCGTAAGGAGGATTTAAAAAATTAATCTTCACTTCAAGCACCTCACCAATTTCACCATTATCTATTAGCTCCTTAATCTTTAAAAAGTAGGGCAAGGTTCGCCTATAATAAGCCACAAAACAATCAACACCCTCACGACAAGCCATTTCGTGAATCAACTTGCACTCCCAATAAGATGAAGCCAAAGGCTTTTCTACATACACAGGTTTGCCCATCTTTATGGCAGCCATTGCATACTCGGCATGAGTTCCGGGAGGTGTTGCCACATACACAGCATCAACACTGGTGTTGGCAAGCAAATTGTAAGCATTATCATAATGTTTGGGCACATTATGACGTTCGGCATAATCTTTTGCCTTATTAGCATCTCGGCTCATAACAGCTATAACGTCCGAACCCTCAACCTTTTTGAAGGCAGGACCACTTTTCAATTCGGTTACGTTGCCGCAACCGATGAATCCCCAATTTATCATATTTATCAAAGTTTTTAATGTACGTTTTTATCTTCTATTCTTGGTTCTAATAAAAGATACAATTCCTATTAAGAGTATTATAACAAATCCAACCCCAATATAGTTGAACATTGCTGCAACTCCATCGTTTTTTCCGTAGGAATGCAAGCCACTCAAAAAGAAATTTACCCCTAAAAATGTCATCAACACAGATGCGAAAGCCACAACTGAAGCAAAATTGAACGACCAATTGCTAAACCATTTTCCAACCAAGTGAAGATGAATTACAACACTATAAATTATCACAGTAATTAACGCCCATGTCTCCTTGGGGTCCCAGCTCCAATATCTGCCCCATGACTCATTTGCCCACACTGCACCCAAAAAAGTGCCAATGGTGAGGAGCGACAAGCCCACCAACAAAGCCATATTGTTGATAATACTGAGCTCGCGAATACGCAATTGTGTTTTGCGATTGCCGTCACCAAAAATCATAATCAACAGATTGACAAGCCCAAGCAAAAAACCAATTCCCAAAAAACCATATGCCGCCACAATAACTGCAACATGAATCATCAGCCATGGAGACTTGAGAACTGGCACCAAAGTTGTTATCTCAGGGTCCATCCAATGCAAACCCGAAACAAACAAGATGAGAGCACTGAACACAATAGCTAGCGACAATGCCAACCTGCTTTTGCGAACAAACACAAGCCCTGCCAAAGCCGTCACCCAAGCCACATACACCATTGTTTCATATGAGTTGCTCCACGGAGCATAGCCCGAAATAAACCAACGGAGCCCCATTCCATAAGCATGATATACAAAACTAATACCAATGGCTATTATCAACAGTAGCGATACCTTGCTCATCCATCGCTTTTCGGCAAACAAGGAGATAAAAGAGATTATCAATAACAATGCGCCTAATAGAAAATATGAGGTGCGAACGACGGGAAAAATATTTCGTTTATTGTAGTTCACTTCCGATTTCATTTTGTTGGTGTCAATCAATTTTGCAGCATCGTTATTTATTTGATAATCGGCAATTGTGTTTAATATTATCTCGGGCTGATCCCAATCTCCACTATGCATCGACTGGGTTGCTTCGGAAATATAAAACTTATAGGAGCGCGACACAAATAACGAATCTTCGCTAGAAAACACCCCCGTTAAATCATCTCCCGAAGCATACCACGTATGATTGGAATCGTTAGCATCGGGATACATAGCAGGAATTTGATGATTAATCAACAAAAACATTATATTTATCTTCTCATCTAGCTTGATGAGGTCTTTATCAAACTTAGAGTGCTCCTGCACCGCCTTATGGTGTATCTGCTCAACATCATGAAGCAATTTGTAATTGCCCCGCTCATCAAACAATTGCTGATAGGATACCCCACCCTTCGAGAGATTATATTTTTGCAATATCTCATCATTGCCACATTTCAAAAACTCAATCTGCATCCACATTTCGGGCATCGAAAGAAGACTAATCATAAATTGATCGGAATTTAGAGTGCCTATTTTGCTACTTCCATATAGCTTGCGCAACACTTCCGACGTAAAGCTATTCATAGGCATCACCCTACCACGTAGTTGCACTGGCAGTGTAGAAAATTTTTGGGCATGACCAACAGGAGCCACATTGCGCTCAATAGCCTTGAAGGTGGCATGATTGGTGAAATCTTTTGCCGACACGGTGGTGGATAACAAAGCAAACAGAATGGTGAGCTTAATGCTATTTTGCACCTTCTTCAATTGATTATTTAGCTGCCAAAAGCGAGAGTTGGGCATCACAAACATCAATATAAAGCCCAGCAACAACATTATGTATCCAAAGTAGGTGATGTTTCGTCCCGCCACATCCTGATTTACAGACAACACAGTGCCCAGCTCATCATCATCATACGAAGCCTGAAACAGACGATAGCCCTTGATATCAAAAACATTATTCATATACACTTTGGTTTCGATAATCTCGTCGTCAGTATGTATTTTCAAATCGCTCTCGTAGGACGAAGGACTTTGTGAACCTGGATATCTGACCAAGTTAAACTCAACAAGCTCAAGCGTAAAGGGCAATTTATGGCTGCTTGTGCCCTTCGAAGTGTGAATAATCATTGTGTCGCTCATCTCACCCTCACGAATATGAACAGTACCCTCTTTTCCAAAAACATGGGTAACCATCGCACCAATCAAAATCACCACAAGAGCCAAGTGAAGAATAATCATGCCCCACCTTTTGTCCTGAATAAATCGTTTTTGAAAAAGAACCAAGAAGAAATTTACGACAAGCAAAATCTGCACAAAAATAAATGCAGGCGAGTAGTATATTATAATTTTTGCCGCTGTAGTGCTCATCGATTCCTCTATGAAGGTGCCCAGCGCCATCATTAAAGCATAAATGAGCAGAAGAATTAAAGTGGTTTTATATGAAGATAATAATTGTTTAATTTTTTCCATTTTGAAGTTGAATAAAGTATTAATACGACAAAGTTATCCAAATATTCGCCATTTCAAATTAGGCGATGCACTATTTTATGCTTAGATGCCCCATCTTCGTTATTAAAAACACATGTTGGAAAGTGACGAAACACTTTTGTTTTGCCTGTTTTAGCTTTATAAAAGTGAC
>CAYFSV010000019.1:0-17179 GCA_964345815.1 uncultured Proteiniphilum sp.
CTTTTTTCGTATATATATTTTTTCACGATAAAACAACCACAATCAAAGCTAACGATAACAATAAATTTCGCAAAAGAGTGTATCTTTGCATATAGAAATATACTTACAATTAAATTATAGCTAATATGATAAAGCATATAGTCCTATTTAAACTAGCAGATCATGCTGAAGGAAAAAGCAAAGCCGAAAATGCATTATTAATAAAAGAACAACTTGAGGCACTTAAGCAGACGATAAAAGAGATTCGAAAAATAACTGTGTATATTAACGACGCAACTATTTCCACAGAAAACCACGACATAATGCTTGAGAGCGAATTCGACAATATTGATGATTTAAATAAATACATGAATCACCCTGAACACTTAAAGGTAGGAGAATACTTATCTAAAGTAAGAGTTTCGAGGGCAGCGATAGACTTTCAATTTTAAATAGAGAGATCCTCATAAAAACCTCATTATTACTTCAAAACAATTGCATAAATGGTGATTTTTTGGTAAATTTGTTCAGAATTTAGAATATAGTGGTTTAATACCAAATCCACTAATAATCATAGAGATAATAATATAATAAAATGATAGACGAAGAGAAAAAAACTCAAAACGATAATTATTCAGCACAAAACATTCAGGTTCTAGAGGGTTTAGAAGCCGTTAGAAAGCGACCTGCTATGTACATTGGAGATGTTGGCGAGAAAGGACTTCACCATCTTGTTTATGAAGTTCTCGATAACTCAATAGACGAAGCCCTTGCAGGATTTTGTTCTGAGATAACCGTAACCATTAATGAGGACAACTCAATTACAGTTACAGACGATGGCCGAGGCATCCCAGTAGATTATCACGAAAAGGAAAAGAAATCTGCTCTCGAGGTTGTTTTAACCGTATTGCACGCAGGTGGTAAGTTCGACAAAGGAACTTATAAAGTTTCGGGTGGACTTCACGGCGTTGGGGTTTCTTGTGTAAATGCACTATCTGAATACTTAAAAGCAGAAGTACATCGCGATGGAAAGATCTACAAGCAAGAATACACTGTAGGTAAGCCATACTATGAAATAAGAACTGTTGGCGAAACAGACAGGACAGGAACCACCATTACTTTCAGACCTGATAAGTCTATATTTATTACAACAGAATATAGATACGATATTCTATCCACCAGACTTAGAGAATTAGCATTTCTAAACGCAAATATTAAGCTAACTCTTACCGATAGACGTACATTGCAACCCAATGGAAAAGCAAAGACTGAGACTTTTTTCTCTGAAGATGGACTAAAAGAGTTTGTTAGATACATAGATAGAACTAAAGAGCCTCTAATTTCGGAACCAATACACATTGTAACTGAAAAGAATGGTGTTCCTATTGAAATGGCTCTAACCTACAATACTGGCTATAACGAAAACGTTTTCACCTATGTAAACAATATCAATACAATAGAAGGTGGTACACATCTTACAGGATTCAGAAGAGGATTATCACGAACATTAAAAAAATATGCTGATGACTCTAAAATGCTGGAGAAGTTAAAAATCGAGATTAATGGAGATGACTTTAGAGAGGGCTTAACTGCTGTACTGTCGGTGAAAGTTGCCGAGCCACAATTTGAAGGTCAGACTAAAACCAAACTCGGAAACAGTGATGTCATGGGTGCTGTGGACCAAGCAACGGGTGAAGCACTTACCAATTACCTAGAAGAGAATCCACGAGAAGCTAAGATTATAATTGATAAAGTAATATTAGCCGCCACTGCAAGAAACGCAGCGCGTAAGGCACGTGAGATGATACAACGAAAGTCTCCTTTATCAGGTGGAGGACTACCAGGAAAGTTAGCTGACTGCTCTAGTAAAAATGCAGAAGAGTGCGAAATCTTTATTGTCGAGGGAGACTCTGCAGGTGGTACAGCAAAACAGGGTAGAGACAGACAGTTCCAGGCAATACTACCATTAAGAGGTAAGATTCTTAACGTTGAGAAAGTAATGCCTCACAGAGTATTGGAAAATGAAGAAATAAGAAATATATATACAGCACTAGGTGTTACCATTGGTACCGAAGAAGACTCTAAGGAGCTGAATATTTCAAAACTTCGCTATCACAAGATTGTAATCATGACGGATGCTGATGTTGATGGAAGTCATATTGCAACCCTTATTCTTACGTTTTTATTCAGATATATGAAGACCCTTATTGAAAATGGTCATGTATATATTGCAACTCCACCACTTTATTTGTGTAAGAGAGGTAAGCACCAAGAATATTGCTGGGATGACAAACAGCGACAAAGCTTCATTGACAAATATGCTAATGGAAACGAAAACTTGGTCAACACACAAAGATACAAAGGTCTTGGAGAGATGAATGCTGAACAACTTTGGGAAACGACAATGAACCCATCAGAACGTAAGCTTCGTCAAGTGACTATAGACAATGCTGCAGAAGCAGATACTGTTTTCTCTATGTTAATGGGAGAGGAAGTTGCTCCACGTAGAGAATTTATAGAAGAAAATGCTACTTACGCACACATTGATGCGTAATGCAATAATCATCTTTTATACAGAGTGAGTGTTCTCACTCTGTGTTTTTTTTGCTTATAAATAAAGTTCAATGATTCAGCCACCAAAATTAAAGACTAACGATAAAGCAATAATTGTTTCACCAGCTGGCAGTATTGACACTGAGTATGTGAACGATGCAGCATCAATACTAATGCGATGGGGATTAAATGTACATATTGCTGAAAATGCATTATCTGAAGTTGGTCGTTTTAGTGGAACTATCGAACAGCGCTTATACGATTTACAAAATGCGCTAGACGATGAAAATGCAAAGCTAATTCTTTGCTCTCGTGGTGGATATGGCACCACACATTTACTTGACAAATTAGACCTTACCAAATTCAAGCTCTCACCAAAATGGGTTATTGGATATAGCGATATCACTGCGTTGCATTCTCTAATACAGAAAAATGGAGTTATGTCGATTCACGGACCAATGGCTAAGCACTTCTCAGAAGAAGGAGAGGATGATATCTGTATTGAACATATCAAAAATATTATTAATGTTGAAAACCTAGAATATAATTTTGACGTTACTAATATAGAGGTTTTAAACAGAGATGGTATTGCAAATGGAAAAGTTTTTGGGGGTAACTTAGCAGTTCTCTGTGGACTTCTAGGCACACCTTTTTGGCATCAGCCAAGTGATGGTATATTATTTATAGAAGACATTGCCGAATCTCCCTACAAAGTTGATAGGTTTATATATCAACTAAAGCTGGCTGGAGTATTTGAAGACATTTCAGGTCTAATTGTTGGTCAATTCACTGAGTATGAAGAAGACCCATTAATGTACTCATCTCTATATCAATCCATCTCAGATGCTCTTCAAGAGTATTCATTCCCTATCTGTTTTAATTTCCCAGTGGGTCATGTGAAAGATAACTTTCCTTTGATTATGGGAAAAGAAGCTACACTTATTGTAAAAGAAAATCATATAACATTCAAACAAATATTATTACATTAGATGATGGAAATATCTACAGAACTCATATTATTAATAGGATCATTCCTTTTCTTTGTCAGCATGATTGTTGGTAAAGCGGGACACAAGTTTGGAGTCCCAGTTCTATTGTTATTCTTACTTGTAGGAATGGCATTTGGGGGCGATGGCTTCGGACTAAAATTTGAAAATATTCAGGCTGCACAAGCTATAGGAACAGTATCATTAACTATTATATTATTCTCTGGAGGACTCGACACTAAGTTCAGTGAGATACGCCCTGTCATGCGAAAAGGGGTAATCCTGGCAACAGTTGGAGTATTGCTAACAGCCTTATTCACTGGAATTTTCACTTGGTGGTTATCAGAAAAGGTATACGTAGGATTGGGCATGGGTTTTCTCTCAGCAATGCTACTCGCTTCCACAGTATCCTCTACAGATTCTGCATCAGTATTTGGGATATTAAGATCTAAAGGATTAGTATTAAGGAATAATCTGCGTCCAATGTTAGAGCTCGAGAGTGGAAGTAACGACCCAATGGCATATATGCTGACTGTTACATTCATAAGCATTATAAACTCTGGCACAAATCCCAATTATTGGTTTGTTGGACTAACGATCCTAATTCAGTTAGTCGTTGGCTCATTAGTTGGTTACATACTTGGCAAGGTATCCGTATTTATTATTAATAAAATTAAGATGGATAACGTATCACTGTACCCTGTTTTACTACTTATAGTGGGCATATTTATCTTTTCAGCCACATATTATTTGAAGGGCAATGGTTATCTGGCTGTATATATAGCTGGGCTAGTTATTGGCAATTCAAGATTTGCACACAAAAGAACCTCTATGAATTTTATGGATGGTTTCGCATGGATGAGCCAAATTCTGTTATTCTTAACTCTAGGACTACTCGTGAATCCTACAGAGCTCGTACCCGTTCTTATCCCAGGAATTATCATCGCATTATTTATGATATTTGTAGCAAGACCATTAACTGTTTTATTATGTCTTCTACCTTTTAGGAATATCACCAAAAGAAGCAAAACATATATTTCATGGGTTGGACTAAGAGGAGCAGTTCCAATTATCTTTGCAATTCTGCCTTTAGCTGCAGATGTTCCTGGTGCGCGTACAATATTTAATATTGTATTTATTATTACTATAGTTTCTCTCCTTTTTCAAGGTACAACAATACCAATCGTGGCAAAGTGGCTTGGACTTGCTGAAGCACCAAGCAAGTATAGAAGTTTTGAAGACTTTGATGTTGAGTTTGCAGAAGAGATAAAATCTGTAATGACTGAAATTATTATGACAGAGGAGACTCTAAAACATGGCAAAAATCTAATGGAAATGTCTTTACCAGACAAAACACTAGCCGTGATGGTCAAACGAGATGATAGGTTTTTTGTTCCAACAGGACAAACAGAACTATTAGTAGAGGACAAGCTACTAGTTATTTCTGACGATGAAGATGCTCTAAAAGAAACTTACAGAAACTTAGGTATTTCAGATTTCACTTATCAAAAAAACAACTAATGAAAAAGCTAGATAGGCTATTTGTTACATTAAGTATTTCATTTTCAATTTTTCTTTGTGCTTCATGTAGTTCGTGTCAGTCAAAAAGGAGTGCTACACTAAACATACATCAAGAGCACAACTACACGCAAGTAGCCCCTATGTTTAATGAAGACACTGCCTATCACTTTATAGAAAAACAACTTAGCTTTGGACCACGTGTTCCAGCAACATCATCTCATAAAAACTGCGGCGATTGGCTTGCAACAAAGCTAATAGAATATGATGCAGAAGTCATTGAGCAAAGAGCAAACATAATTCATTATAATGGACAGGAAATAGAGCTTAGAAACATAATCGGTAGTTACAACCCCGAAGTAGAGAAGCGCATTTTACTATTTGCACATTGGGACACTCGACCATTTGCAGATAATGACAGCAATCCACAAAGGCAAACAGAACCAATAATGGGGGCTGATGATGGAGCAAGTGGTGTTGCAGTACTTTTAGAAATTGCTAGACAAATAAAACTAAACACACCTAGCGTTGGCATAGACATTGCTTTTTTTGACATGGAAGATTGGGGGCAAGCTAACTTTGACAAAGAATATGTACACGGCGACTGGTGGTGTGTGGGATCAAGATATTGGTCAGAGGAGCCACATATTGAAAACTATAACCCATCTTATGGTATATTACTAGACATGGTTGGCGCAGCCAATGCCACATTTATGCATGAGGGATACTCTGTTCAAAACTCGCCCAATATTATCTCTAAGATATGGTCAACCGCACATAATCTAGGATACAAAGACTTTTTCATCAATAGCTTTGGTGGATATATCACAGATGATCATGTGCCAATTATTGAAAACTTGAAAATCCCATGTGTGGACATTATCAACTTAAAGAGCAATAACACAGGTTTCGCCCCTCATTGGCACACCCACAAAGACAACCTATCAATTATTAACAAAGGGACTTTAAAAGCTGTTGGCCAAACAGTTATGGAAGTAATATATAAAGAGAAATAACTATCTTAGATTTCACAATAAAACTATATAAACAAAATGACAATAGATCAAGTAGAACAAGGAATTATTGAAGAGTTCAGCATATTCACAGATTGGATGGATAAATATGCTTACATAATAGATCAAGGCAACTCCATAGAGCAACTAGATGATAAGTACAAGACTCCTGAAAACATAATCAAAGGATGCCAAAGCAGAGTTTGGTTGCAAACAGATTTTACTGATGGAAAGCTACAGTTTCAAGCTGAAAGCGATGCATTGATAGTCAAGGGATTATTAGCTCTAGTTTTACGAGTATTCAATAATCGCACACCTGATGAGATTCTATCTTCAGACTTAAAATTTATGAAGGAGATTGGCTTAACAGAACACCTATCACCTACCCGCTCAAATGGGCTATTATCAGTAATCAAACAGATTCGCTTCTACGCAATGGCATATAAAGCCAAAGAGGCACAAAGCTAGATCCTTATAGAAACTAATCACCATTTAAACTATAAGTAATGAAAAAATCAATTTATATACTATTAATTATGACTTTTGTATCAGGTATAATAAAGGCAGACGAGAATCCCTTTTTCAAGTCGTTCAACACTCCTCATGGCACACCGGCTTTCGATAAAATTAAAATAGATCATTTTGAGCCAGCATTCGAGGAAGCAATGAAGCAGCACAATCAAGAGATTGAGGCAATTGTGACCAATTCAGCAGCTCCCACTTTCGAGAACACAATAGTTGCTCTAGAAAATGCTGGTGAACTTATGAATAGAGTTGGTGGAGTTTTCTTCAATCTGCTGAGTGCTGAGAGCAATGACGAGATGATGGATATTTCTCAACGTCTTAGCCCGAAATTATCAGAACATAGCAACAACATCAGCCTTAATGAGGCACTTTTCGAGAGAATTAAAACCGTATATGGCTCAAGAGACAATTCAAATCTCAACAGCGAACAGATTAGACTTGTAGAAAAATACTTTCAACAATTCGAGAATAGCGGTGCCACATTATCTACAACAGACAAGGCTAGATACAAAGAGCTATCAATGGCATTGAGCAAAGCCACTTTAGATTTTGGTCAAAATGCGCTCAAAGAGAGCAACAAGTTTGAAATGCTACTAACCAACCCAGAAGATTTAGCAGGTCTTCCTGAAAGTGTAGTGGAAGCTGCAACTGCAAAAGCTAAATCAAAAGGCAAAGAGGGCTGGTTATTCGACTTATCGGCTCCCAGCTATATTGGATTTATGAAATACTCATCCAACAGAGACCTACGCCAAAAGTTATATATGGCATATAACACCAAATCTGTGATGGGGGGCGAATTTGACAATCAGGAGATAATAAATCAAATAGTGAACTTAAGATTGCAAATAGCAAATCTATTAGGTTATAAATCATATTCGGACTACATTCTAAAAAACAGAATGGCAAAAAACAAAGAGTCAGTATATTCACTTCTTGATGAGCTAGCAAGTGCCTTCTCTTCAACTGCACAGCAGGAAGTAAGCGATGTTGCCGAATATGCCTCAAAAATGGAGGGAAGAACAATAGATATTCAGCCATGGGACTGGAGCTACTACTCAGACAAATTAAAAGATGAGCGCTTTGACCTAAATGACGAAATGACACGTCCTTACTTTGAACTTGAAAATGTAAAGAAAGGAGTATTTGGCTTAGCTACCGATCTGTATGACATCACTTTTGTAAAGAGTGAAAACACCCCTGTTTATCACCCTGATGTGGAGGCTTTCGATGTGATTGATAAAAACGGAGATTTCCTTGCTGTTCTCTTCACCGATTTCCACCCTAGAGATGGCAAAAGAGCCGGAGCGTGGATGACATCTTACAGAGAGCAATACATAAAAGATGGTGTGGACTATAGACCACATGTATCAATTGTTATGAACTTTACACAACCAACTGAAACAAAGCCGGCTTTGCTAACATTTGATGAGGTTGAAACGTTTCTTCACGAATTTGGACATGCACTACATGGCATCATGGCAAAGTCAACATACGAGTCACTATCAGGGACAAGTGTTTACAGAGATTTTGTAGAACTACCATCACAAATAATGGAAAACTGGTTAGTTGAAAAAGAGTATCTTGACAAATTTGCTTTCCACTACCAAACAGGAGAGAAAATGCCAGAGGAATTGATACAAAAAATAATAGATGCTGCCAATTACAATACTGGATATCTATGTCTTCGTCAACTCTCTTTTGGATATCTTGACATGGCGTGGCATTCGCTAACAGAAACATTCTCAGGTGACATAAGAGATTTCGAGCAAAAGGCTATGGAGAGAGTAAAGTTACTACCTGTTCTTGATGAAACTTGCATGTCAACATCCTTCTCTCATATCTTCTCAGGAGGCTATGCAGCTGGCTACTATGGATATAAATGGGCAGAGGTTTTAGATGCTGATGCATTCTCACAATTCAAGCAAAATGGGTTGTTTGACAAGGCAACAGCCCAGTCATTCAGAGAAAACATACTTGAGAAAGGCAACACCGAAGACCCAATGACTTTATATAAAAGATTTCGTGGACACGAGCCATCTATTGAAGCTCTATTGGAAAGAAGCGGCGTGAAGTAATAGATTTAATCATAAGATTAACCATAAAATAATAAGCGCAGTTGTAACCATATCACATGGCAACTGCGCTTTTTTGTATTACTACTTACTCTGAAATGTCTCTTTCAGTGTCGTGCATTCATCCACCAAGTAAACGATAGACATGTAGGGGATACCCGTATTTGTATTCAAACCTATTTCACAAGTTCTACTATTACTATACCCCACTTTAATATTTTTTGCATCAAGTTGCTTTGGCAGCTTTCGCAAAGCATATTTGTTCAATTCAGGAACAAAGAAACCTTTATCACCAGCAAAGCCACAGCAGTTTAGCTCTTCAGGAACTAAAACATTACTGCTACAAAGGCTCGCCAACTTTATAAATTTCTTGTCGAGCCCCATTCGCACAGTGCTACATGTAGAAAAGATAGTGATGGGTTTATCAGTTTTAGCAAAGTCCAATCTTTCAATCAGAAATTTATCGATAAACTCGACTGGCTCATACATATCCACTCCCCTTATTGAGCTTCTCATCCTCATCAAGCAAGGACTCTGATCACACAACACAGGATATTTCCCATTATCGGAAGCATCCAACAATGCATTCTCCAACTCCTTTGACTTATAATCAGCAATATCAGGCATTCCCTTGCTTTCCCATATCGTGCCACAACACATCTTATTCATCAGCTTTGGAAAAACAACCTCATATCCACACTTATTCAAAAAGCCAACCATCTTTGATGTTAGTGGAGTTTGATCTGTGTCATTGTATGATGGACCCATCATTTGATTCAAACAACTAGGGAAATAAACAACCTTATCACTGTAACTACCTTGATTTTTCAACTTAGGCTTCCTGGCTCTGCTAGGCAATGTTGAAGTCCATAAAGGTATGTTCTCACCACTTATTTTATGTAGTCCACGACCAATCTTATTCACTGCATTATTTCCAATAGCCTTTCTAGCAACATCAGCTACCGCAAGTGCCGACTTCACAGAACCACTTAACATACCAAAATGATTGGCAGCAAACTCACCATATTTATAGTTAATCGGCTTCTCATCATTCCTTTCCTGTCGATACTTCTGAATATATTCCCCAACATTGATATTTACAGGGCAAGGCAATGAACACAATCCATCAACAGCACAGGTTTGATTGCCTGCATATTCAAAATCTTTTTCTAATATTTGCAATAACTCAGGGTGCTCTCCGGTTCTCTTTAGTCGAGTTATCTCTCGTTGTACAACTATCCTTTGTCGTGGCGACAATGTGAACCCCAGTGATAGACAGTTTATTTCACAAAATCCACATTCAATACACTTATCTATTATTGGATCAGTTTGTGGCAACGATTTAATATCCTTCACATAACATTCTGGATCATTATTAAATATCACACCAGGGTTGAAAATCATGTCAGGATCAAAAAGAGCTTTCACCTCTTTCATCACATCAAAAGCCTCATGTCCCCACTCTCTCACCACAAAAGGAGCCATGTTGCGCCCAGTACCATGCTCAGCCTTGAGCGAACCATCATATTTGTCAACAACCAAATCAACAATTTCATTCATCAATCTCTTATACTGCTCTATCGATTCATCAGTGTCAAATGATTGATTTAAAATAAAATGATAGTTACCCTCAAGTGCATGACCATAAATAACAGCATCTTGATATCCATTTCTATCCAATATTATTCTTAAATCCTCAACCGCATCAGCAAAAAATTCCATCGGAAAGGCTACATCCTCAATTAAGCATGATGTGCCAATCTCTCGCATTCCTCCAACCGAAGGAAAAATACCAGACCTCAAAGACCAATAACCATTATATATAATTGGATCAGTAGTGAAATGAACAGGCAAAATAGTATTAAATTCTGACACAATACTGCTAATATTTGAGGTGTGTGCTGCCAATGAATGCTCACTATCAGCATCTATTTTTATCAAAAGAGCCGTTGCAGATGCTGGAAGAGTTTTTAATTCTTTTGGAGCCTCAGGTTTATCCTCAATAGATTTCAAAGCCTCCCTATCCATAAATTCCACAGCACTCACAGGCGAATCCTTCAAAGCCATAACAAGTTCGCTCGCCGTACGCATATCCTCAAAATACAACATGCCACTCGAAGTAAAGCTATAATCATCAACAGTTTGCATATCCACTTCCGAAAGAAAAGCCAGAGTTCCCTCAGAGCCAACAATCAAATGAGTGATTATTTCAAATGGATCATCAAATTCGATAAATGGAAGAATATTGAGCCCCATTACATTCTTTATCGAGTATTTTTTCTTTATTCGCTCACTCAAACTTTTATTCTCTACAACTTTAGACCTTATAGACATTAGCTTCTCTAGAAAAGCAGAGTGTGTTTTCCTAAAAGAATTACAACTTTCTATATCTCCAGTGTCAAGAATCGCACCATCCGACATAACTAATCGAGCTGACTTAATCATTTTGTAGCTATTCTCATGAATGCCACAACTCATTCCCGACGCATTATTAAGAACAATGCCACCAACCATTGCCGAATTTATAGATGCAGGATCTGGCGGAAACTTTTTTCCGTATCTCTTAAGAATATTGTTCACTCGCTTGCCAGTTAGTCCCGTCTGTAGGCGAATAGACTTTAAATCATCAGCAATTTTAAAATTCTCCCACCCCTTTCCTGCAACAACCAACACAGAGTCAGTAATACTTTGTCCCGACAAACTTGTTCCAGCCGCACGAAAAGTCAATGGCACGTTGTTCTTTGTTGCGGCATTAATTATCGACACAAGCTCATCTTCGTTTTCGGTATGTATCACCACTTTCGGTATTAATCTATAAAAGCTAGCATCAGTACCCCATGCTAATCTATCGATATAGCTTCTCCTGATACGTTCTTCAGGAATGACAATTGATATTTCATTGATAAATGGCGACAACATAATATTTGCTTTTTTATGGTTCTATGATTAGTTGGCTCAAATTTAGCCTTTTTGATTTAATAAGTACAACCGAATTAAAGTTTTAACAAAGCAATAAAACAAAAGAGCCAGCAACCCAAAAGGAAGCTGGCTCCATTATATTAAGTATTTAATATCGAAGAATTAATTAGCTCAGTCCATCAACCTCACCATCAATAATATCAATTCGTTTAGCCTGTGGATCTGCTGGAAGACCAGGCATACGCATCATTTCACCCGCAATTGCCACAATAAATTCCGATCCTTGATTTATCACAATATCGTTTATCTTAAATCTAAAATCTTTTGCTACGCCATACCATTTTGGATCTGCCGAGAATGAATATTGTGTTTTAGCAATACAAACGGGCATTTTTTCGAGTGCCGTACCTTCAATTTGTCTCAATTTTTTGATTGCTTTTTCACCCAACACCACATCACGAGCACCATATATCTTGGTTGCAATTTTGGTAATCTTAGTTTCTATATCATCCTCATCATCGTAAGTGAAGTTTAGATTAGCAGAAGGATTCTTTTCTACAGCATCAACAACCGTTTTTGCCAATTCAACAGCCCCTTCTCCACCGTCAACAAAAGCTTCATTAACAGCAAATCCAACACCTCTTTTTTCACAAAACTCACGTATCACAGAAATCTCCTCATCCGTATCAAACGCATATTTGTTGAAAGCAACAACAACCGACTGATCAAAATCTGCTAAGTTCGACAGATGCTTATCTAAGTTTGCAAGCCCTCGCTTCAATCCCTCCATATCAGGCTCTTTTATTTTATTCTCGGGAGTACCACCATGCATCTTCAATCCCTGTGCCGTAGCCACTATCACAGAAAGTCTTGGTCTAAGCCCCGTCTTTCTACATTTGATATTGAAAAACTTTTCAGCACCCAAGTCAGCCCCAAAACCAGCCTCAGTAATGACATAGTCGCCATATGTCATTGCCATTTTTGTAGCAACTGCCGAGTTGCATCCATGAGCAATATTAGCAAAAGGACCACCATGAATAAAAGCCGCTGTGTTTTCTGTTGTTTGCACCAAGTTCGGATTCAAAGCATCTTTCAGCAATACCGTAATTGCACCAGCAATTCCCAAATCCTTCACAGTAAATGGAGTCTTATCTTGTTTGTATCCAAGCAAGATATTCTCAACACGACGACGCAAATCATCTTGATCTTCTGCCAAGCACAAAATAGCCATTAGTTCAGAAGCAGCAGTAATGTCAAATCCACCCTCTAGCGGCACACCATTTCCTGCACCTAATCCAGTAACAACACTACGCAAAGCACGATCATTAACATCAAGAACCCTCTTCCACAAAACTTGCCTTATCGAGTCGGGAGTACCCTGATTACGAAATATATAATTGTCCAGCAACGCCGAAATAGTATTGTGAGCCGTAGTGATTGCATGAAAATCACCAGTAAAATGAAGATTAATATTCTCCATTGGCAAAACCTGAGCATAACCGCCCCCAGCAGCTCCACCCTTCATTCCAAAAACTGGACCTAACGAAGGTTCACGAAGTGCCACAATAGCTTTTTTGCCAATTTTGTTGAGCCCTAGTGCTAGCCCAATAGACACGGTTGTTTTTCCGATACCTGCCTTTGTGGCAGTTATAGCAGTAACAAGAATAAGATTACTTTTCTTTACTTTTTCCTCATCAATTAAGTCCAAAGGAATTTTAGCCATGTGTCTTCCAAAGCTAATCACTTCATCTCTTGGTATTCCAATACCCTCTGCTACATCTTTAATCTTCTTAAGAGGTGTTTCTCTTGCAATTTGAATGTCTGTTTTCATTTTAGTAAATGCGGTTTTATGATTTTATTTAAAAATTTATTTCTCAAAAGTAACTACTCACAAAGTTGGTGATTTTTTATTTAAATCCCAAACTGATTTATTTCTTATTCTTAATATCTTCAAGCTTAATCAAATAGTCTCGCAATTGAGCCGCTTCCAAAAACTCCAATTTCTTTGCCGCATCAAGCATCGCCTTCCTAACCTTTTCTATCTCCCTATTCAATGTATCTTTATTTTCATATAAAGTTTCTGGTTCAGCAGCAATCAAATCAAACTCTGGTTCGATATAAGCTTTAGGCTCTATGCTGTCAGAGGTTGAGTAAGTAGATAAAGCAGAAGTGCGTTTTTTCACTATCTGCGTTGGAGTAATTCCGTGATCTTCGTTATATTTAATCTGCTTTTCTCTCCTTCTGTTTGTTTCATCAATAGTTAGGCGCATGCTATTGGTGATTTTATCTGCATAAAAGATCACCCTTCCATTAACATTTCGTGCAGCTCGTCCAGCAGTTTGCGTAAGTGAACGATGCGAGCGCAAAAAGCCCTCTTTGTCGGCATCAAGCACAGCCACAAGCGACACTTCGGGCAGGTCCAATCCCTCACGTAGCAAATTGACACCCACCAGAACATCAAAAACACCAGCTCGCAAATCGTCCATAATCTTAACTCGTTCCAAAGTTTCCACATCCGAATGGATATACCTACATTTCACACTGCTATCCACAAGATAATCTGTAAGCTCCTCAGCCATTCTCTTTGTGAGAGTTGTAACCAAAACGCGCTCATTTTTTTCAATTCTTAGCTGAATCTCCTCAAGCAAATCGTCTATCTGATTCATGCTAGGACGAACATCAATTGGAGGATCAAGTAACCCCGTGGGTCGAATAAGTTGATCAACAATAATCCCCTCCGATTTTTCAAGCTCATAGTCAGCTGGAGTTGCGCTCACAAATATTATTTCAGGTGCAAGGACCTCAAACTCTTCAAACTTCAAAGGTCTATTATCAATTGCGGCAGGCAATCTAAAACCATACTCCACTAAGTTTGTTTTTCTTGAATGGTCACCACCATACATAGCCCTAATTTGAGGAATAGTAACATGGCTCTCATCTATAACCGTGAGATAGTCATCAGGGAAAAAGTCGAGCAAGCAGAAAGGGCGAGTGCCCGGAGCCCTACCATCAAAGTATCGCGAATAATTCTCAATACCCGAGCAGTAGCCAATCTCCTTAATCATTTCCACATCAAAGGTCACTCTCTCATAAAGTCTTTTTGCCTCAAGCGGTTTCCCAATAGATTTAAAAAACTCAACCTGTTTGCCCAAGTCAATCTGAATTTCGTCAATAGCCCTAAAGATTCTTTCTTGCGTAGTGATAAAAAGATTTGCAGGAAAAATCCTATAACTATCATATTTCTCAGTAGTTACCCCCGTAAGATGATCAACAGCCTCAATACTCTCAATTTCATCTCCCCAAAAAATCACACGAATTATAAAGTCAGTATAAGCCAAAAACACATCCACTGTGTCACCCTTAACTCTAAAGTTGCCCCTACCATACTCCTCTGATTCGTTTCTAGAATAAAGACTAGTAACTAGATGTCTCAAAAACAAATCTCTATCAATGATTTGCCCCACCTCAACATCAATTGTAGTCTTCTTAAAATCATCTGGGTTTCCCATTCCATACAAACACGAAACTGACGAAACCACAATCACATCGCTTCTGCCCGACAACAATGCCGACGTAGTAGCAAGCCTAAGTTTTTCTATCTCCTCGTTTATAGATAAATCCTTTTCTATATAAGTATCAGTGGTTGGCAAGTACGCCTCTGGCTGATAATAATCATAGTAAGAAACAAAATACTCAACCGAGTTATTTGGGAAAAAACCTTTAAACTCGCTATATAGCTGAGCTGCCAAAGTTTTGTTGTGGCTCAACACAAGAGTTGGTTTATTAACCTGAGCTATCACATTTGCAATAGTAAAGGTTTTGCCCGAGCCCGTCACCCCCAAAAGAGTTTGATAGGGATTGCCCTGTTCCAACCCCTCCACCAATGCCTTTATAGCCTCGGGCTGATCACCGGTAGGTTTATATTGTGATGTTAATTGAAATTCCATTATTGATTTTGTAGCTACAGAAAGATATTCTCATTAATAATATCTTAAATACAAATGTAACAAAAAAAGCGAACATCAAATGTCCGCTTTTATAATTTATGTTGATTTACTGATTGCTATTTCGCAATATTTGGCAACTCCAGTCCATACCCCTTTTTCTTATCCTCAGCCTTAAGCAATAATGCAAAAACAAGAGCCAGAACACCAAAAGCTGTAAATATCATCATTGGCAAAGTGTAGTCATATGTGTTCACTGTCAGCCCATCTCTCACCACGGTGCCCGTAATGCAATACTTTTCAAGCACCCAACCAATTAGCAATGGCACACCCATCAATCCCCAATTTTGAACGTAGAATATAAGTGCGTATGCAGTGCCTAATCTATTTTCGGGAATAATTTTAGGAACCGAAGGCCACATTGCCGATGGAACAAGCGAGAAACCAATGCCTAAGAAAATCATCAACACCATGGCAAAAATCCAGTTATCGATAAAGCTCACCGAGAATAGAGCATGAACAACAATCAGGATAACAGATCCAATAATCATAATTGAAGCACCCTTACCTCGTTTGTCATATATACCCCCAAACACCGGGGTCAACAATATATTACCAAAAGGAAGAAGCATAGGTATCATACCAGCCAAGTCCTCATTCACGCCAAACTTATTAACCATAAGGTCGGTAGCATATTTCAGGAAAGGGAAAACAGCCGAGTAGAACAGCACACACAAAATAGCAATATACCACCACCCTTTTGTTTTCAATATCTGACCAATGTCCGAAAGCTTAAACTCATCTTCAGGCTCCACATGACCATTGTCAGCCATCGAAGCATCCAGCTTTTTATCCATCACCACATACACAAGGAAAGATATAAAACCAATACACAATCCTATTAGTGCCACCAACACAGGGCGCGATACATCAATTATCCCAGTAGCCTTAGCTATCGGAACCGAAAAGCCCAATGCAAATGCAGTACCAATTCTAGCCATTGCCATCTCTAGCCCCATAGCCGTGGCAAGCTCTTTGCCCTTAAACCACTTAACAATAATTTTTGAAACGGTGATACCCGACACCTCAACACCAACAGCAAAAGTGGCAAAACCGATACTAGCCCAAAACACTTGTGCATTTAATCCCATAAGCGTTAGTCCCGCAAGACTTGTGGTTGACACAGCCCAATATTTTATAGCCGTACCAAACACCATTAGCAAAGTTGCCCCAATACCTGTTATTCTGATTCCTGCTTTGTCAAGAATGATTCCTCCAAAAATCAGCATCAATAAGAAAACATTAAACCAACCATATGAGCTAGTAAATGTTCCATACTCCGATCTAGACCACCCCAGCTGCCCCTCGAGCAAGCCAGCCAACGGCGCCATTATATCTGTTAAAAAATATGCACACATCATAGTAAACGAAACTATGAATAGTGCTCCCCATCTTGCCGCAGCCGAATCCTTCAGGGTCTTCCTTATCTGATCTCCCATTTTTTAATTATTGTTTTAAACATTATTTTATTTTCAAATTGATGCAAAGATAGTAAAACATACAAAAGAGATTAGGAAAAACTCTCTATTGTTTTTATAAAAGTTTTATTGCATTCTTTATATTTCCTCAACCTGCAATCGGTTCAAAAAAGCAACTGTCTTTTCAATCTC
>CAYFSV010000019.1:17279-26854 GCA_964345815.1 uncultured Proteiniphilum sp.
TTTATATTTCCTCAACCTGCAATCGGTTCAAAAAAGCAACTGTCTTTTCAATCTCCTTATACATCACAATATCCTCGTCGATAAATGGAACATACTTTCTGAACTCTTTCACCACCTTTTCAATCATAGGCGACGACTTGAGCGGACGACGAAACTCTAGCGCCTGCACTGCATTCATAAGCTCGATTGATAATATAATGTCAAGATTATCCATCAATTTCAACAGCTTGATTGCCGACGTGGCACCCATACTTACATGATCTTCTTGCCCATTTGATGACACAATCGAATCACTGCTTGCTGCATAGCAATACATCTTATTTTGGCTCACCACCGATGCCGCCACATATTGAGGAATCATAAAGCCAGAGTTCAATCCCGAATCGGCTACTAAAAACTCAGGCAAATCCCTATGCCCAAGAATCAACTGAGCAGTGCGTCGCTCCGATATATTGCCAAGCTCTGCCATTGCAATAGCCAAAAAATCGAAAGAGATAGCCAATGGTTGACCATGAAAATTGCCACCCGAAATAATTTCATCCTCATCTGGAAATATCGTAGGATTGTCGGTAACGGAGTTAATTTCGGTTAGCAAAACAGACTTAACATACTCCAACGCATCCTTTGACGCACCATGAACCTGAGGCACACATCTAAATGAATATGGATCTTGAACATGTTTTTTGTTGCGAGCAATTATTTCACTACCCTCCAAAAACTTTCTAACATTCTGCGAAGTTTCAAGCTGACCTATATGTGGACGAATCATATGTAGTTTTTCATCAAATGGCTCTATGTGTCCATCATAAGCATCCAACGAAATAGAGGCTATCAAATCGGCACGCTTCGACAAGCGCTGAGCCTTTAAAACAGCAAATACACCATGTGCTGACATAAATTGAGTGCCATTCAATAGAGCAAGCCCCTCTTTACTTTTCAGCTTTATGGGTGCCCACCCAAACTCGTCAAGCACACTACCCACATCACGCTTTTTGCCTTTATAATATACATCACCTGCACCAATCAATGGCAAAAAAAGATTTGCCAATGGAGCCAAATCACCCGATGCACCAAGCGAGCCCTTATCATAAACAACGGGCAGGATGTCATTATTAAACAAATCTATCATTCGTTGCACCGTTGCCACTTGCACCCCACTATACCCCAAAGACAGAGCGTGAGCCTTAAGCAAAAACATCAGCTTAACAATAAATGGCGACACCTCATCACCAACGCTGCAAGCGTGAGACTTCACCAAGTTCTCTTGCAATGTATTCAGGTCTTCATTCGAAATTGTATGCTTACACAACGAGCCAAAGCCTGTGGAAATACCATAGATTGGGTCGCTCTGGTTTTTCATTTTGTTGTCCAGATAGTCACGACACTTCTTGATTCTCTCCTTAGCCTCAGGCGCCAGTTCCACCTTTATATTCTCAGTTATAATTCGTTCTAAATCCTCAAACGTCAAATCCTCTTTGCCAATATAATATTTATTCATAATTCAATATCCTTTTTTTTTAAACATCTTCTACAAGCATCTCTAAATAGTGGGCAATATTGCATCCAACAGCTCCTGCTCTTTAGAGTTTACAGTTGTTTCAATATTATCACACTTCTCAACCAGCTTTTCCACAAACTCCTCATCCTTTATTGAACCCAAATTAATCCTAACATTTAGAATTGCACCAAGAATAGAGGTGCGACAAGTCATCAGCGAAACCAAACCATCAGTAACAGCATTTTTGTTGCCCTCATTGGCAACTGTTTCAATGTGCGAAAGCATCTCAACACCCCTCTCAGCAATTTCCATTGGCACAATTGCGGCAATCTTAGTTGCCTCTTCAATCTTTTCGCTCCTCAATGCTTTTTGCTCCTCAGTATCTTTAGGCATCTTATAAGCTTGCGACACCAACGAGTAGGCATCACTATCTCTGTCAATATCATTTAAAAAGTGTGCTCTAAAGTCGCTAAACACTTTCACAAGATTCTTCATCTTATCTTCCACTTCCACATATTTCTTTTTTCCTATTGTCAGGTTTGCAAGCATCTCTCCCAATGCTGCGGCTGTTGCACCATGCATAGCCGATATGCTACCACCACCTGGAACGGGCTCGTTGCCCGCAGTTTTCTCCAATAATTGCTTTAGAGTTAAGTCTTGTAATTTCATGTTGTATAATTTTTTGAATGGTTTTATATGGTTTTTAAATAGTATTTAAATAGCGTTTAAATAGTGTTCGAACGGTGTTTAAATAGTAGTAAATTCATTTTTATATGCTACACCTCGTTTGATAACAGTGTCCACAATATTCATACCCACGTGATAGGGCAGAAACTTATATGATGGAAACTGCAACAAAACAAGGTCGCCCTGTTTGCCCACATCAATACTTCCAATTTTGTCAGCACGCCCAATTGCCGCTGCACTATTGATAGTAAACGCCGTTACTGCCTCCTCGGGCGACAGCTTCATCTGAATACACGCCAAAGCAAACAACAAAGGCACCGACGAAGTAAACGAACTTCCAGGGTTTATGTCAGTAGCCATAGCCACAATGCAGTTATTATCAATCATCTCGCGCCCACGAGCATAGTCTTCACGAAGCGAAAAAGCCGTAAGCGGCAATAGCGTAGCCACCACACCCGATTCAGCCATAGCCCTTATTCCCTCATCTGATGCCTGCAGCAAATGATCAGCAGAAATACAGCCCACCTCTGCCGCCAGTTCGGCACCACCAAGTTGCACAATTTCATCAGCATGAATTTTCAATTTAAAACCATGCTCTTTTGCTGCCAAAAGAAATTTGCGAGATTGCTCAATGCTAAACACATTTTTCTCGGTAAAGATATCTGCAAACTCGGCTAAGTTTTTGCTCGCAACCAAGGGGAGCATCTCATCGATATTAAAATCTATAAACTCATCCTCTCTGCCCTTCCATTCAGCAGGAGTTGCGTGTGGTCCCATAAAGGTTATGGCAATATCCATTGGATGATCCTCATCAAGCTGTCGCATCACCTTTAGTTGCTTCAACTCGGTATCCTTATCTAATCCATAACCGCTTTTGCCCTCCACAGTTGTTATTCCCAACTGCATCATCGCATCAAGGCGCACTCGGGCAGCATCATACAACTCCTCAAAAGAGGCTTTGCGAGTAGCTTGGGTAGTATTCACAATTCCACCACCACGATTCATTATATCCATATAACTATCGCCCCTCATTCGCCACGAAAACTCCTCCTCACGATATCCACCAAACACAAAATGCGTGTGGGGGTCAACAAATCCAGGAAGCAAAGCCTTTCCCTCGGCATCAATCACCTTATATTGTTTTTCATCTACAGGAATAGGCTCATCACTCTTCAGCACATGACTAATCACGCCATCGGTAACCACAACGCTACCATTTTCAATCACATGCAAGTCAGCCATCTCCTTGCCTCGCTTACCAGCAAAGCCGCTGCAGGTAACAACCTGAGCGGCATTCTTAATAATAATGTTTCTGTTATTCAATTCTAATAAATTCATTTACCGACAATCCCCCATCAAAAGGAGCAAAGGCACCAATTTGCATAGTGTTATTGTCAGGGTTAAGTTTAAATATGTAGTTTTTGTTATCATGAATATCAATAAGCAACCCTTTGAGATATATTTTTTCTCCCGCAATGATATACTCATAATACCCACTTCCAATTTTGGGCATCGACTGCCCCTTTCTTATTTCGGTCCCTCTTTTTAATTGAAACAAGTTTGCCGACTTTGTAAAGCTAGGCTTAACATTAAAGTCTAAAGTGTCAGTTTGTGTAACAGAATTCACCCACACTCCATTTAGTAAATCACTGTTCAACTCATTGTCCACCTTGCTGCATGCAACACTTAACAAAGCGATAGCAAACAACATCAAATTAATTTTTTTCCCCATAATTTTTTAATTTAAATAATTGATTGATTAAATTATTGATTCATATTCAATATTTTTTGTTTTCCTTCTCCACTCAATCCAGCCCAGAAGAGCCAAAATAAGAAATATAGTGTACTGCACCGCCGTGAAGTACAAGCCTTGAGACATGTAGATTGGAATCGACACAATATTTCCAACTGTCCAAAACACCCAGTTTTCAACCTTTTTAAAAGCCATCAAGATGGTCGCCACCAAAAAGAAAGCAGTATTAAAAGAGTCAATATAAGGCAGGTAGGATTGCAAGTAGCCAACGTCAGTTCTATTAGCATAACGCAATACAAATAGAGCAATGACATATATTACTACAATTGAGCCCCACGACAACACATTTTGCACAGCAGAGTTGTGCGAAATCCTCAGTTTGTTGTCGCCCTCATCCGTTCTACCCCACAAATACCATCCATAAACATTTGAAATAAAATAGACAGCATTTATTCCAGCATTAGCATAAAGCCTAGCGGCAAAACAGATGTAGATGTAAATAAGTACATTGATAATCCCCACTGGGAATACTAAAATGTTTTCTTTGCGGGCAAACCACACACTGATTACGCCCATTGTTGCGGCAAATAATTCGAGCCACCAATTCCAATCAAAAGTCATAATTTAATTTATTAATACTACTCCATAAGCCTAGACTCCAAAACCTGGCTCACAGAGAAATTTTCTAACCCAAGATAATAGGCAGCTGTGTCAACTAACGCATCCATTGGCACAAGTCCTATTATCTCAGCTCCAACAATGGGAACACCATAACGATTAGCCTCGATACGAACCAATTCGTGAGCTCGATATATTGCTGTTTTAGTGTAGTCAGTCAAATTCATCGACACTTGAGTGATGCCACGATCTTCAAGAGCCACTCCCATGCCCTTACAAAATCTTAGTCCACCACCCACAAACCTCACTTTTTTGGCAATAGCCGTAGCTATTTCAAGGTTGTCAGTTCCCAAATTCACATTATATGCTATCAAAGGCATACGCGCACCAATTGCCACAGACCCCGCTGTAGCGTGCCTTTCGATGGGTCCAAAATCAGGCTCCCACTCAGGCTGTTTTATTTTTTCTGCCATTCCCTCAAACTCCCCTTTTCGGATGGCTGCCAGGTTTTCGCGATGAGGTGCCGTTGCAGACTTCTCATACAAAAATACAGGCAAATTGTATAGATTAGAAACCTTTTCTGCTACCTCTTTCGACAAAGCAACAGCCTCATCTTGAGTCACATTTCTGATTGGTATGAACGGCACCACATCAACAGCACCCATTCGTGGGTGTTGCCCCACATGTTTTGTCATATCAATTTCGCGCACCGCCACACCTATAGCTTCAATAAGCGCCTCTTTCAAGGCATTGGGTTCGCCAACCACAGTCACCACAAGTCTGTTGTGGTCCTCATCATTGCTATAGTCCAGCAATTTCACATTTTCTTTTCCACGAAAAGGCTCTACAATTCTTTCAATCTTTTGTCTATCCCGCCCTTCACTAAAGTTGGGAACACATTCAATGATTTTATTCATAAGGCTCAATTAATAAGGTTGTTTAATATTAAAATAAATGATTAAGATTCAAGAGTATATTCTACGATTTAAGATTTTAAAAAAACCAAACCATAAAGATATAGGCTTAGTCGATTTTCAATAAACGGTAGTTCTATACTCTGCAAAGATAACAAGTTGGTTTAATAAATAAAAAGAATTGCACCACCAAGAATGATATTTATTTAATGTTTTTAAGCAGTTTAAGGGATCATTATTCGCTAAAGTGCGATGGCTACGAGCTAACAGAAAAAGAGTTCAATTAAACCACAACAATAATTGAGTGTCATTGTTATAACAGATAAATAAAAAAACAAATAACACCACACGAAAATGAAAAGAAAAATATCAACTGCACTCGTAGCTATTATGATGATTGTTGGACTATCGCTATCCACCACATCATGCACAACAGATAGCGGCATCGAGGAGACCCAATGGCGAGTAGTAAATATTAGAATTGACAGAAACGATTGGCAATGGGACAACAATGCTGGTCAATACCAAGTGATTGTTGATCTACCCGAGTTGACTCCATTTATATTTAATGAGGGTTTTGTTTCAGCCTATGTCAAATTCAATAACAACACAAAAGCAAGCCTCCCCTATATCAAATCATATTATTTTGATTTTGAAGAAGGAGGAGAAATATATTACGGCACATACACCGAAACAATTAAATGTGATTTTCAAGTAGGCAATCCATCCACTGTCGCCTTTTATATAGAGGCATCAGACTTGGAGCGAGTTGACGAATACCTTGAAACTAAAGACTTTCAAGTAGTACTTATTTGGTAATCATAAAAAAAGAGGCAGAGCATCTGCCACAATAAACGAGCTTCCGCCGATGAAAATAAAATCGTTTTCGTTGGCGTTTTTTTGTGCTGCTGCTATAGCCTCCGAAATATGCTCAAATACTGCTCCATGCAACCCAAATGCTCTACTTTTTGCGGCAAGACAATCGGGGCTCAACGCCCTCTCAATCGACGCATGCGTAAAATAGTAGGTAGCTTCGCTAGGCATTAGCCTCAGCACCGAGTCCACATCCTTATCATTTACCATACCAAACACTATGTGCAGCTTATCATATTTTTCGAGGCTCAACTGCTCCACAATATATTTAATTCCTGGTTCGTTATGTCCCGTGTCGCAAACAATCTTTGGTTTATCCGACAATTGCTGCCATCTCCCCATCAATCCCGTCATTGATATCACACTCTCAAAACCCTCTTTTATAGCCTTATCAGGAACACTATATCCCAGCCGTTTCAATTCTCTAATTGCGGCAACAACAGTGCAAGCATTCTTCTCTTGTGCAAGCCCTGTCAGCGCAGGCTTAATATTTGAAGCCTCATTAAAGCTAAAGGTCAATATACCATCACTTCTATCTGTCACAAAATCATCAACCACCTCTTCTGCAAACACAATTGGTGCCGACACCTCACTTGATTTAGCAATAAAAATATCTCGAACTAATCCATCACCAACCTCACCAATCACCACAGGCACATTGGGTTTAATAATCCCAGCCTTTTCTTTTGCAATCAAATCCACTCTATCACCAAGAATATTAAGATGATCGAGCCCCACATTGGTGATAACAGACAACTCGGGAGTGATGATATTTGTGCTATCCAATCGTCCACCAAGCCCAACCTCAATCACAGCTACATCCACCTCCTGCTCCTCAAAATATTTGAAAGCCATCTCCATCGTAAGCTCAAAAAAAGATGGCATCACAGGCTCAAATTCCGAACGATACTTCTCTACAAACTCAACAACATACTCTTTGGAAATCATTTCACCATCAACTCTTATCCTCTCTCTAAAGTCAACTAAGTGTGGCGAAGTGTACAATCCAACCCTATATCCCGAGCTAATCAAAATTGAGGTAATCAAATGAGATGTTGATCCCTTTCCATTGGTCCCACCCACGTGAATAGACTTAAACCTCTTGTGAGGCTCACCAAAAATCTTGTCTAGCTTGTAGCTATTATCAAGACCAGGCTTATAAGCCGAACTACCAACGCGCTGATATTCGGGCATCTGACTATATAAGTATTGAAGTGTTTCGTCGAAAGTCATCATCATTATATTATTACAAAAAGTGGATACAATTAAAAAATAAGCGTTTCAGATATTCCAAAACGCTTATTAATCTATTTTGTTTTTATAAACTATGTCTGATTTAGTTTTTATGTGGCAACACCGAGTATTGATTTGAATATCTCATTTGCTGATCCACAAAATTCTCATCATATGAGATGGCAACATCAGTAATCTTGCCGCTATCATCTTTCACAAGCTTATAAACAGGGTTTACAAAACCTTTATATGGCGCTAAATCTAGTTTTTCATATCTGTCTAGCACCTCCTTATGTATGGCTTGATTAACTTTCACACCATAGGTTTCTATCAAAGTCTTTCCAGCCTCGTAGTCCCCTTCCGATTTAATTCTCTGCACCTCACCTAGCAAAACACCAAATAGCTCACGAAGTTTTGCATAATCGTTAACCACAACATATGTCTTACCATCACGCTCAGTCAGCTCCACAACATTGTCTGCCTTGCCATTTTCAATCACCCAATTGGCAATTGTGGCACGATTGCGCATATGCGCCTGCTCAATATCTTTACCCAATTGCACACGAGTAAGCTGAGTCATTGCTCCATTCATAATATATTTATAATATTGCGCCTTATAAGCATCCGCATCGGGCAACAAGCCCAACTCTACAAGCTTGTCATCACCCAAATAATATAGTGCAAAAAGGTCGGCACGCGTCTCCTCAAGCGGAGAGGCATATGCACGCAGAGCATCTGTGTCAACCCCAGGCATCAATTTTCCAGAGCCATGCCCCAAACACTCATGCAAGTCGGTGTGAAGATCATCAGTCAAACCCCCATATTTTTCCGATTGTTCGCGCTCCACATCGCTCCACATAAACTCCTCATCAAATCCACTTCCTTGAGCCGCATTTGAGTAAGCCGAAGTAATATTATCAATAGTAACTGACTTTGAGCCATGATCACGACGAATCCAATCCGAGTTGGGTAAGTTAATACCAATTGGCGTAGCTGGATAGCAATCTCCACCAAGCATAGCCACTGTAATAACCTTAGCCGAAATACCCTTCACCTCTTCTTTTTTGTACTTATTCTCGATTGGCGAGTTATCTTCAAACCACTGAGCATTTGCACTTATTATATCTGTACGTTTTGAAGCCTCCTCACTTTTAAAATTAACTATCGACTCCCAAGTAGCTTTCATACCTAATGGATCGGCATAAGTTTCTATAAATCCATTAATAAAATCAACTCTCGACGTGGTGTCATTAGCCCATTTTATAGAGTAGTCGTCAAAAGTTTTAAGATCTCCCGTTTTATAGAAGTCCACCAAAGTGGCTATCACATCTTTTTGCTCATCATTAGCCACCTCAGCAGCTTTATCGAGCCAACCAATAATTCGGTCGATAGCCTTGTCATACATTCCACCAAGTTTCCAAACCTCTTCCACAACAGCACCATCCTTTTTAGTCACCTTGCTATTTAGTCCATATGAGATTGGTGTGTTGTCATTTGGTTTCTTCATTGCGCTATAAAAATCCTCAACCTCTTTCTGTGTCACTCCCTCATAGAAGTTTACACCCGAAGTAGCCACAATGTCCATCTTAGCATCTTGATTCATACGTTTAGGCATCACATTAGGATCAAACATAAGCGGAAGAATATCACTCAAGGTTTCATCAGCAGCCATGCCATCCCTAAACGGCATGCGCCCCGGATCAACAGCTTTTACTAACGACACAAAATACTCTTGCGAAAACTTTGGGATTATCTTATCCTCCGAATAGTGGTGATGAACACCATTAGCCATCCAAATTTGCTTCAGATATGTTTCAAAGTTTTTCCAATCATCCGAAGATTTGTTGCCCATATAGTTTTCATATATCGATTCGCACACTCTACGAATTGTTAGGTTCAAACTATTGTGCTGATCCCACAATATGTCGCGCCCCTCAAGTGCAGCTTGCGACAGATAATAAATTAACTCCTTTTGCTCCAAAGGCAATGATTTGAAACC
>CAYFSV010000020.1:0-26564 GCA_964345815.1 uncultured Proteiniphilum sp.
TAGAAAAATATGCAGCTTGATGTAAAAAAAGAGGGAGTCTTATGAGACACCCCCTTCTGTCATATTCATTTCTTGAATACTGTGTGCTTACACTAAAGATATAAAAATATCTCTTTTCACTGTTTCAAGAGATACTTTCCCTTCTCTAGCCAACCAACCAATCGCAGCATATAGGTTGTTATATGTTAGCTTGGTTGTTTCTTTTAAATCTTTTATACTTTGACGACCCTCTTCGTCAAGAACGCTCCATACCTTTCCAGCGTTAATTCCAATTGTTTCTACCATTTTTTTAAGTTTTTGATTAATTGATAACCTTTTACGCCTACAAAAGTAGCCATAATTAAACTAAATGTTTAGAAGAATGTCTTAATTGTCGTTAATTAAGTCTTTTGCTGCTACTAAAGCCCTTGTCCTAAAACCTCTGAAAATCAATCACAGAGCAGTCTGTGTGATTTTGTTGATAATATAGTTTACTTGTTTAATAATAGAAGACTTGTTGTCATTTGTTATCATAAAGTCTGATTTTTCGATTCTCTCTTTATCACTAATCTGACTTTCGATTCTTGCCTTTATTTGTTCACTGCTCAAATTGTCTCTGTCTGACACACGAGCTATTCTTATATCAATAGGTGCTATGACTGTGACAATCTTATCAACATATTTGTCAAATCCAGACTCAAAAAGAACAGCAGCATCAATTGCTAAAAGATTACAGTGCTTGTTTTTCTCAATCCAATTCAGAAAATGAGTTGCTAGTTCTGAGTGTATAACAGAGTTTACGTACTGAAGATTATCTTTGTCATTGAAAATTAGGTTAGCAAGTTTCTTTTTATTTAAGACCTCATTTGTATATATATTATTGCCAAATCTTTCTATGAGCTTGCTTTTAATTATAGAGGAATTATCGTTTAAATTCTTAGCCTCTTTGTCAGCATCATAAACGGGGATGTTGTGAATAGACATGAACTTACAAACAATAGATTTGCCACTGCCAATACCTCCGGTTACACCTATAATAATCATTACTTGAAAAAATTAGTGATGTTATCTCTTTTCAATCAGAAACTCTACAGTAGAAGGAGAAATCTTTATATTTCTTGCTGACGAAGCACTGTCCGTTAGCTGTAGATCTACTCGTGCATTTTCGTTGTCATAAAACTCAACATAATCTAGCTCAATACTGAAATCCTCTGGTGAAATCTTCTTATAGTCATCTAGTGTCACAGAAAAAGAAACAGTCACCTGCGATGGAAAAAACTTAACATCTCTTCCTACGGGGATGTTTTTTGCAACAATAGGTATCTCCACCTTTCTTTCTGTGTAAGTTAGTATTGGAACATGTACAGTAACTGTTGATCTATCGTATTTAATCCCATCAGTGTCTTTTCTCAACTTAATCTCAAAATCAGAGGATGTTTTTAAATTCTCGATAACCGTATGTTCGGTTTGTATTAAGTTCAGATTTTTCAGTTGATTGGCGGTGCCATAAACGATTATCTTATGGGGCTCAATTTTCAGAATGTCAACAATCAGATTGTTTTGAGCAGTTGATATTTCACCATCAAAAGCCACGCTTACTTCCTTTTGCTCCAGTTTTGAAGTTTTTAGAGGTATACTAATAGGATAATAGCCCCTTATTTCGTCAGGTTCTAAAAGTAGTTTTTCTCTAAACAATTTTTTAAGCTCTTCTCCTTGAATCTCTGTTATTTGCTCATTTATATACTGGCTAACATTAACCTCTATGACAGGCTTTCGATTAAAAAGCGAGTTGTTTAAGATACTTGACCCCTTGCTTTCAATGTTTATCGTAAACGTGTCTGTTAGGGGTGTGTCAAATGCTATATCTTCGGGGACGTTAGTATATTTGACAGGAAGAGTATATTTGTGTTTTACATTTTTTTCGATGAAGAGCGACATCCAATAAGCGAAAGATATTACCAAAAAGATAAAAAATAGAGCTATATGTTTCCAATTGACATGAGAAACATAAGTTATAACTTTTGATATAGTTTTATTTTTGGATGTGCCCAACTTCATCATTGTAAGAAATAAATAACTTATTTCTGAGCAGCGTCAGCTGATGATGCAAAAACAGATGTTTTGTCAAATTTTAATCTTACGCCGTCAGCAACTTCAACTAACAACCAAGTATCGCCAACCTCTTTAATTCTGCCATGAATTCCTCCTGCTGTAACCACTTTATCGCCATTTTTCATAGCCTCACGTGCTTTCTGTACCTCTTTTTGTTTCTTTTGTTGTGGGCGAATCATAAAGAAGTAAAAAACAGCAATAATTGCTACCATCATTATCAGTGAGCTACCCATAGCTCCGCCGCCACTGGCTTGTAATAAAATATTCATAATTGTTATTTGTTATATAGGTTTGAATTTAATTTTTAAAAATAATGTTTTGGTCCTTTAATGAAGTCACAATACCGTCTAGTACACCATTAATGAACGTCCCACTTTTTGGGGTGCTATATGCTTTTGATAATTCAATATATTCATTCATCGAAACACTTGTAGGAATGTCTTCAAAAGTATGTATTTCTGCAAGTGCCACTTGCATTATTATCATATCCATAAACGCAATGCGATCAAAATCCCATTTGTCAGCGTGCTTCTCTATCAATTCTCTATATTTAGACTCACTTAGGATAGTGTTGTGCAGAAGTTTTAAAGCAAAGTTTTTATCCTCATCACTTCTAAACATTGGGAGAAGTTGCTGGTCTTCACCTGCTGCCTCCGAAAATTGTCTTATTGTTTTTAACGTGAAGCTTTGAATTATTTCAATATCATCGTTCCAATAGATACTTTCATCTTCTAGAATTTCATCTAGGGTTTCGTTGTTATAAATAAACTGTCTGAAAATTTGTCTCCAAAACTCCTTGTCCGAATTGTAGTTGCTAGCGTTATCATTTGAATAGTTCAAATATATTTCAGATTCAAGAATCTCTTCGAGAAGTTTTTTCACAAATCCATCATGCTCACTCCATGTCATTGGATAGTCGTTGAGATACTTAATTAGCTGTCTGTTCTCCTCAAGTTGTTTTATAAAAACATTTTCTAGGAGTTTCAGGTTAGGGTTCAAGTCCTCTTCGGTAGGAAGAAGCTTGTTGCGCCTTGTTTCCACTTTGGATTCATATGCCTTTGTTATCTCAATCATCAATAACAGAAGATAGTAGTAAAGATCGTATGATTTTTGTAAACCAAAAAGCAGCTCCTTTTCTAGTGAGCGCAAATCTTTGTTTTTGTTTTGATACCACGAATAGACTATCTGGACTATTCTGATACGAATTAAATTGCGATTTATCATTGTTTGAATGAACATTATAAGATTGCAAAATTAGGCAAAAAACTTGATTATTCAAGAACATTTGAACCTATTGCATTAGTAAATGGCTGTTTTATTTCAATTTAACCTGATTATATTGTTTATCTATTGGATGATTAAGTTAAAGATATTGATCTGTTTTGTTGTCTTCAACATATAGCAACTTGCATAATTAAGAGTTTCGTTATAAATAAATTGTATTTCATGAAACGATATTCACTACATTTTCTAAAAATCATTATCTTTGCCATTTGTATATAATGAGTAAATCTCAATAAAAGTCTTATTCACAAATTTAGAAATCAATAAGAATATGGCAGTAGTAGTCAAACAAGTCAATGATAGGGACACATTAAAAAAGTTTGTAGAGTTTAGTATAAACCTATATAAGGATAATGAATACTATGTTCCTCCTTTGGTCTATGATGAAATAGCAACTTTGAGTCGTGATAAAAATCCGGCTTTTGAGCATTGCGAATCAGCAAATTTTCTAGCATATAGAGATGGAGAAATAGTTGGACGTATTACAGCTATTATAAATCACAAGTATAATAATGTTTGGAACCAAAAGTATGCAAGATTTGGATTTGTTGATTTTATTGATGATAAACTTGTTGTTGACGAGCTCTTTAAGGCTGCTGAAGGATGGGCAAGATATAGAGGTATGGAAAAAATACATGGACCTTTAGGCTTCACAGACTTTGACAATGAGGGTATGCTTATTGAGGGTTTTGATCAGGTTGGAACTATGGCTGCAATTTATAATTATCCTTATTATGTTGCGCATATCGAAAGATTGGGCTATATTAAAGACCAAGATTGGATGGAATATCTTATAAAGATACCAAACGAGGTGCCTGAAAGATTTGAGAGAGTTGCAGAAGTGGTTAGGAGGCGCTTTAAACTTAATGTCATAAAAGTCAAAAGCAAAGAAGATGTGTATCCTTATGCTCATGAAATCTTTGAGTTGTTTAATGTAGCTTACAAGGACCTATATGGATTTGTGCCACTATCAAAAGCCCAAATTGATTATTATGTAAATATGTATATTCCAATGCTACGTCTGAATTTCTTATCGATGGTGCTTCGTGCCGAAGATAATAAACTTGTAGGTGTTGGTATAGGACTGCCAAGTATGTCTAAGGCGCTTCAAAAGTCGGGAGGGAAATTTCTGCCAACAGGCTGGTTTCATTTATATCGTGCTCTTAAGGGGCTTGATAATAATAAAGTTCTTGATCTTATGTTGATAGGCATACACCCCGATTATCAAGGAAAAGGAGTTAATGCATTAATATTTAATCAATTTATTCCTGAAGCTATAGAGCTTGGATTTGAATATGCAGAGAGTAATCCTGAATTAGAATTAAACTCCAAAGTGCAATCAATGTGGGATGGACTCGAAACAAAACAGCACAAGAGACGAAGGGCTTATATAAAAGACTTAAAATAAATATATAATAGAAGAATATAAATAAAGTGACAGATTTAGAAAGAGAACAAGCAATATCAAATTATAGTGAAGAAAATATCGTAACGCTTGAGTGGCGTGAACATATTCGTCGTCGACCAGGAATGTATATCGGCAAACTAGGCGATGGTTCTTCATCCGACGATGGCATATATGTACTTCTTAAAGAGGTGTTGGACAACTCAATTGATGAGTATCGAATGGGCTTTGGGAAGAATATATCTGTTGACATTGAAGATGGGAAAGTGAGCGTGAGAGACTACGGTCGAGGAGTTCCTTTGGGGAAAGTAAAAGATGTTTCTTCAAAAATGAATACTGGTGCTAAATACGACTCAAAAGCATTTAAAAAATCTGTAGGTTTAAATGGGGTAGGGATTAAAGCAGTGAATGCTTTATCCTCACAATTTATTATAGAAAGTTATCGTGAGGGCGAATCAAAAGGTGTTGTTTATGAAAAAGGGTATGTTTTGGGCGACGAGCCTCAACAAAAGACTACTCAGAAGAACGGTACCTCTGTTGTGTTTGCTCCCGACAAGGAAATTTTTGGTGAATATCTTTATAGAGATGAGCACATAGAGCCTTTGCTTAAGAACTATGTTTTTTTGAATACAGGACTCACTATAACCTATAACGATAAAGTATATTATTCGAAAAACG
Organism: uncultured Proteiniphilum sp.; assembly: GCA_964345815.1. Taxonomy (GTDB): domain Bacteria; phylum Bacteroidota; class Bacteroidia; order Bacteroidales; family Dysgonomonadaceae; genus Petrimonas. The sequence goes on from CAYFSV010000020.1 coordinate 5,459, forward strand.
GTCTTGAAGACTTGTTGAATGAAAATCTTACAACAGAGATATTATATCCAATCATACATCTTCATGGCGATGATATAGAGGTTGCAATCACTCACTCCAATCAATATGGTGAGGAGTATTACTCCTTTGTTAATGGTCAACACACAACCCAAGGTGGTACCCACTTGTCGGCTTTTCGTGAAGCAACAGCAAGGGTAATTAGAGAATACTTCGCCAAGAATTTTGAGTTTTCGGATATTCGAAATGGTATGGTAGCTGCAATAAGTGTGAAGATAGAAGAGCCAGTTTTTGAGTCTCAAACAAAAACAAAACTTGGGTCAAGAGACATGTCACCCGAAGGTGTCTCTATAAATAAGTATGTAAATGATTTCTTGAAAAAAGAGCTCGACAACTTCTTGCATAAGCATCTAGAGACAGCCGAGATACTTCATAAGAAAGTGCTTGATTCGGAAAAAGAGCGTAAGGCAATTGCAGGGGTAACTAAATTGGCTCGCGAACGAGCCAAGAAGGCTAACCTTCACAATAAGAAGCTTAGAGATTGTCGTATTCATTATAACGACTCTAAGGGTGATAATCTTGAAGAAACAAGTATTTTCATCACTGAGGGTGACTCGGCAAGTGGGTCTATAACAAAAAGTAGGGACCCTAATCTGCAAGCAGTTTTCAGTCTTAGAGGTAAGCCATTGAATTCTTTTGGGTTAACTAAAAAGATTGTGTATGAAAATGAGGAGTTCAACCTGCTTCAGGCTGCATTGAATATTGAAGAAGGAATGGATGGTCTTAGATATAATAAGGTCATAATAGCTACTGATGCCGACACGGATGGTATGCATATTAGACTTTTGTTACTAACTTTTTTCCTTCAATTTTTTCCTGATTTAGTAAAGAAAGGACATGTGTATATATTGCAAACACCTCTTTTTAGAGTGCGCAATAAAAAGAAAACTAGGTATTGCTATACGGAAGAGGAAAGAGTGGATGCAATAGAAGAGTTGGGACCCAATCCCGAAATAACCCGTTTTAAAGGTTTAGGAGAGATTTCGCCAAATGAATTCAAAAACTTTATTGGTGAAGATATGAGACTTGACAGGGTAACAATGCGTAAAGAGGACCTTATAAAAGATCTTCTTGAGTTTTATATGGGAAGAAACACCCCTGACAGACAAAACTTTATTATCGACAACCTAGTTGTTGAAGATGATGATGTTGCGTAAGAAATTTCAAATAAGATGAATATAACGGCAACGGAGGATTTCTATATGAACGTCTCTTTGCCGTTAACTATTTAATTAAAATAATTATCAATTCGTTATTTTACATCTATGCAAAAAGAACATGATTTGGCACAAAATGATAGTGATAAGACAACTATACCCAAACGTATAGCAATATTTCCAGGGTCGTTCGATCCTTTCACTATTGGGCATGAGTCCATTTTGAAGAGAGGGCTAGACATAGTCGATGAAATAATAATAGCAATAGGTGTAAATGACTCAAAGCATACCTATTTTACCTTAGAGGAGAGGATGAATATGCTTGATTCTCTTTTTCAAAATGAGCCTCGCATTAGGATTGAGAGTTATAATACTCTAACGGTTGAATTTGCAAAGAGTGTTGGTGCCAAATTTATTCTCAGAGGTATAAGAACTGTTAGTGATTTTGAGTTTGAGATGTCTATTGCCGATGCAAACAGGAAAATTTCTGGAATAGAAACATTAGTTTTGTTTACCGAACCAGAATATGCCTCTGTAAGCTCCACCATAGTGCGCGAATTGTTGAAGTACAATTATGATGTAAGTGAGTTCATTCCTAAAGGTCTGCAGATATAAATATAATAAAGAAGATAAGAGAAATGAGTATAAAATATAAAGCTATCCTAACACTGCTATCTATGGCTATCTATGTTGTTGGTTGGGGACAAAATGGCGTGAAACTTGAGTCTAATAAAATTAGTAGAACACTTCAATTGATAGACAATCTTTATGTTGATGATGTGGATGTGCCAAAACTTGGCGAAGCGGCTATCAAGGCAATGTTGCTCGAGTTAGACCCCCATTCCACCTATTTAACAAAAGAAGAGGTGCAGGAAACCAACGAAGCCATGCAGGGCAACTTTGAAGGGATAGGCATTTCATTTAATATGCTTACAGATACTCTTTACGTTGTAGAGGTGATTTCTGGTGGACCATCTCAAAAGGTTGGGCTATTGCCAGGTGATAGAATTATTCATGTAAATGACACTCTAATTGCGGGAGTTAAGCTTGATAATCAGAAGGTGATAAAGATGCTTAAAGGTCCCAAAGGCACCAATGTGAGTGTAAAGGTAATGCGAAAGGGAGTGGATGATTTACTTAATTTTAAAATTGTCAGAGATAAAATCCCATTAAACAGTATAGATGCAGCTTTTATGGTCTCTAATGATATTGGGTATATAAAGCTTAGTAGATTTGGAATCACATCATATAATGAGTTTCGGAAATCTGAAAAGGAATTGAGAGAGAAAGGAATGAAAAAACTCATATTTGACTTAACTGGTAATGGAGGGGGAGTCCTTCAAATAGCAGCCGAAATTGTTGATGAGTTTCTTGGCAATAATAAGCTTGTTGTTTATACGCAAGGGAAAAAGCAACCACGTTTAGAACTAAAAACCACATCTTCGGGACAATTTGAAGAGGGAAGTGTAGTTGTTTTGGTTGATGAACTGTCAGCTTCTGCAAGCGAAATTGTTGCTGGAGCACTTCAAGATTGGGATAGGGGTGTTGTTGTGGGGCGTCGCACTTTTGGAAAAGGACTGGTACAGCGCCAAATTCCCCTACTAGACGGTAGTATGATGCGCCTAACAGTAGCTAGATATTATACACCTACAGGTAGAAGTATTCAAAAGCCATACGAAGATGGGCAGCTTGAAAAATATAATATGGACCTGTCCAACAGGTTCCAACATGGCGAACTGTATAGTGCCGACAGCATATCGTTTCCAGATTCACTTAAATATAAAACTTTAATCAACAATAGAGAAGTATTTGGCGGAGGAGGGATAATGCCTGACTATTTTGTCCCTATAGACACAACATCATTAACAAGTCTGCATCGCAATCTAATAGCTAAGGGAATAATGAACAAATTAGCTATAAATGAGGTTGATAACAATAGGAATGAATTACTCGAATCATATTCTGATGTTTATAATTATAAATCAAATTATGTGTTGCCTGAGACTCTCTTCGTTAAAATGAAAAATATGGCTTCTGAAGAGAACATAGAGTGGGATAAGGAGCAATTTGAATTGTCTGAACAGATGATGACTGTGCAATTGAAAGCCTTAATAGCAAGAGATTTGTATAATCAGTCAGCCTATTTTATGATTATAAATGATATAAATGATATTTTTAAAGAGGGTTTGAGAATAATATCCTCAACATCAGAATATAATAGCCTATTAGGTTTGCCCTAATTGAATAACCAAACAAATAATTTTCTTATATATAATTCTAAATATCAAAAAGTAAAGAAAATGAAATCAAAAATTTATTTATTGTGTACAACATTGCTTATGACTATGTTATTTGGTTCATGTGAACAATCTGCAAAGCATAATACTTTAACAGATGCCGAAAGAGCAGAAGGTTGGCAACTTCTATTTGATGGGTCAACTCTTAACGGTTGGCGTGATTACAACGGTGATGCCCTAACAGCACCATGGTTTGTAGAGGATGGAATGATTCAAGCAAAAGGAGAAGGTGCCGATGAGCATGGGTATATAGTGACTGAAAAACTATATGAAAACTTTGAGTTGGTATGGGATTGGAAGATTGCTGATGGTGGCAATAGCGGAGTTCTATATCATGTGGTTGAAAATCCAAAATTTGCAGTACCTTATGTTACGGGTCCCGAGTATCAATTAATTGATCAAGAAAATTTTCCAGAGCCACTTGAAGATTGGCAAAAAACTGCAGCTGATTATGCTATGTACACCACAAATCCTGATAAATTCAATTTGAAACCAGCAGGCGAGTGGAATACATCAAAAATTGTGTTCGACAATGGACATGTTGAACATTGGCTAAATGGTGAAAAGGTTATTGAGTTTGAAGCTTGGACTGATGATTGGCATGCACGTAAAAATAGTGGTAAATGGGAAAATGCTCCTGAGTATGGATTATCACGAAAAGGAAACATCTGTCTTCAAGACCACGGATCAGCAGCATGGTTCAGAAACATTAAGGTTAAAGAATTACCACGCAAAACCAAACAAGTAGACCTTTTCAATGGTGAAGACTTAACAGGATGGGAAGCATACGGAACTGAGAAATGGTATGTAGAAGACGGACTTTTGATTTGTGAAAGTGGTCCCGACAAAGAGTATGGTTATTTGGCTACTCGTGATTATTACGACAACTTTGATTTCTCTGTAGACTTCAAACAAGAAGCTGATGGCAACTCAGGTGTGTTTATTCGTTCATTTATCGAGCCTGTAGCTTTGGTTAATGGATGGCAAGTTGAGGTGGCACCTAAAGGTCATGGCACAGGTGGTATCTACGAATCTTATGGAAGAGGATGGATTGCTCAAATCACAAAGGAGCAAGAAGAGTTCTTGAAGGAGGGCGAGTGGAATACCTTGAGAATTAAACTTGAAAATGACAATATCAAAACTTGGCTAAATGGCGAGGAAATGATTGACCTAACAGACGAAAAAATAGGTAAAGGACAAGGACGTATTGCACTGCAAATTCATGATGGTGGCGGTATAAAAGTTCTTTGGAAAAACTTCAAACTTGAAACTCTGTAGATTTCGTAAATCAATAATACAAAACAAAGCCCATCATCTGAATTATTCAAGTGATGGGCTTTTATTATACTTAATTTGTCGTGTCCACTATTTGAAATCTCCAAATATTGTATCCGAGCTCATTAATAAATCAATGTATTGAGCACGCTTATACACCAAAGCATTTTCATTTACATCAAGATTGCTATTTGCAAGTTTGCCTCTAAATTCATCAATGCTAGTGTATCCCTTGCTATCCATCCATTCCGAAATCTCTTTCTTTACTTCGCCAATTCTCTCAAGTCCATGTTTGTATATAGCACTAACCATCTGAACTGTTGTAGCACCCGATAAGAATAGTTTGATAGCATCATCACCGTTAAACACACCACGGCTACTGCAAATATCAGCTTCAATATTTCCATACAGCATTCCCGCATATCTAAGTGATTGTTTGTAATCACCTTTTTGTGACAGATTGAAAGCTTTTGTATGCTTTTCTCTATTTATGTCAATATCGGGCTGAAAAAATGAATTGAACAAAACAAATGAGTCGGCACCCTCTTTGTCTAGTTTTTTCACAAAGCTCAAAACATTGGAGTACTCACTGCTCAACTTAATACTGATAGGAATAGAGATATTAGACTTTAGTTCTTTAACAATATTAATCTGTCTCTCCTCAATTCGCGAGCCCTCAATATCGAAATTTGTAGGAGTTTGATAAAGGTTTACCTCAATTCCATCAACGCCAGTCTTCTCAATCTCCTTAGCATATCTAATCCAAGATTCATTGTTAACAGCATTGAGGCTTGCAAATACTGGAACAGTAAGTGTCTCTTTCGCTTTTTGTAGTCTGCTTAGGTGATAGTCAATATCAGAATATTCGATTTGTGGTTCAATTCGAGTCATCTCGGCATGTATATCATCATACATACCTAGTTGCTCATCAAGTTGCAAATTCTCAAGTTGCACTTGTTCTTCAAATAGGGTCTTATAGACAATGGCGCCCACACCATGTAACTCAGCCTTTTGTAGTTGGTCTAAGTTTGAGGATATACTGCTAGCACCCAGTATTATAGGATTACTCAGCTTAACCCCCATGAAAGTTGTTTCAAGATTTTTCATAGAAAATTGTTTTATATAAATTAATTATTCAAGATAAGTGTTTAGTACTTATATCTTTCAAATATGCAAAAATATTATGAATTTGTATTCCTTAATCTGTTTTTTAGTGAGCTACCAACCAATTATCTCCAACTCCTATATCTGTTTTTAATGGAACAGACAACTTGCAAGCGTTCTCCATTTCCGTAGATATAATTTGCTTCACCTCTTCTAGTTCGTTGTTCGGAACATTAAAGTTCAATTCGTCATGTACCTGCAAAATCATTTTTGTGTCAAGCTCTCTTTTCAATAGCTCTTTATATATACGAATCATCGCTACTTTAATTATGTCTGCTGCACTACCTTGTATTGGAGCATTGATAGCGTTTCGTTCTGCATAGCCTCTCACAATTGCGTTTCGCGAATTTATGTCGGCTAAGTATCTCTTGCGACCATATATTGTTTCAACATACCCCTCTTTGCGTGCTATTTCAATACTCTTGTCCATATACTCCTTCACATCAGGAAACATTGCAAAGTACTCATCAATAAGGTCCCTCGCCTCACCTCTTGGTATGTTTAGTCTTTCTGACAGTCCAAAAGGGGTGATACCATAAATGATGCCGAAGTTTGCAGTCTTAGCCTTGTTCCTCATATCTGAGTTTACCTCCTCTATCGGAACCTTAAAGATTTTGGCTGCAGTGGCAGCATGAATGTCTTGATTGTTGTTAAAAGCCTCAATCATATTTTTATCACCACTCAAGTGTGCCATAATTCGTAGTTCGATTTGCGAGTAGTCCGAAGACACAAACTGTGAATCTTCATCTGCAATAAACACACGTCTCATCTCTTTCCCACGCTCATCTCTGATAGGAATATTTTGAAGGTTTGGATTTGTACTACTCAATCTACCCGTTGCTGCTACAGTTTGATTAAACGAAGTGTGCACTTTGCCCGTTTTTGCATCCACAAGTTGAGGAAAAGCATCAATGTATGTACTCAACAGCTTTTTCAATCCACGTTGCTCCAATATCTTTTCAATTATTGGATGCTTAGTTTTTAGCTTTTGCAATTCCTCCTCACCTGTGCTATATTGCCCAGTCTTCGTCTTTTTTGGCTTATCCGAAATCTTTAGCACATCAAAAAGTACCTCGCCAATTTGTTTTGGTGAATTCACGTTGAACTCCATTCCCGCCATCTCCATTATTTTAGTTTCAATAACGGAAAGCTCCTCATTCAACTCTTTTGATAGATTCCCCAAAGCCTCCAAGTCAAGTCTCACACCATTCCACTCCATATCTGCAAGCACATAAATAAGAGGTGCCTCAATATCATTATATAACCTATCAAGATTATTCTCTTTTAGTTCTTTGTGCAAAATGTTCTTTAGCCTAAGGGTTATATCAGCATCCTCACATGCATAAATTGATGCCACTTCAGGTTCAATGTCTCGCATCGACTTTTGTTTCTTACCTTTTGGACCAATCAAGTCCTCGATAGGAGTTGTTTTATAGTTCAAATAGTTCAATGCCATATAGTCCATCCCATGTCTCAACTCTGGATTAAGCAGATAGTGAGCCACCATGGTGTCAAACAAGTTGCCCTTCACCACAATGTCATAGTTCCTAAGTACAAGGATGTCATATTTTATATTTTGGCCAATCTTCTCGATTCCTTCATTCTCAAAAATATCTTTAAAAAGGTCTATCCTCTTCTGAGTCTCATCCTTTTCAGTAGGCATTGTAACATAGAAAGCCTCATTCTCCTTAATTGAGAATGATACACCAACCAATTCACTATTCAATGGGTCGATGCCCGTAGTTTCTGTGTCAAAGCAAATAGATTTTTCTTTATTTAATTTCAATATGAGCTCTTTGATTTCCTCTATGCTTTCCACCATCCTATAGTCCTGCTTTGCAGAATCGTAGCTGCTAAGGTCTGAGTCTATATCTACCTCGGATGTAAACTCTTCATTTTCGAGCGATGCAAACAAGTCGCCTTGCACAGGTCCTGCAGAAGCTGTCGCTACATTATTCGACTCTATATTTAAGACTCTCTTTAATAGAGTTCTAAATTCCAGTTCATCAAATAAATTCTTAAGCTCCTCCTCATTCTTATCCTTAAGTCTAAGCTCCTCTTCATCAATTTCGTATGGAACATCTATTCTGATTGTTGCAAGATACTTTGATAGAATAATCTGCTCTCTATTCTCAATGACTCTTTTTTTCAGCGCACCTTTAAGTTTGTCTGTGTTCTCCAAAATGTTTTCAATACTGCCAAATTCGGCAAGAAGCTTCTCCGCAGTTTTAGGACCCACGCCTGGGCAGCCAGGTATGTTGTCAGATGCATCTCCCATCAGGCCTAATAAATCAATCATCTGCTCAGGACTAGTAAGGGAAAATTTCTCCATTACCGCTTTGTCATCCATCAAGTCAAACCCATTGCTACCAAACTTGGGCTTATACATATATATATTCTCCTCCGTTAGTTGACCATAGTCCTTGTCGGGAGTCATCATATAAACATCATATCTGTTTTTGTCAATCTTCTTGGCAATTGTGCCAATCACGTCGTCAGCTTCAAATCCAGCCACTTCAATCACTGGTATGTTGTATGCTCTAATAATATCCTTAATGTATGGCACCGAAAACTTAATGTCCTCAGGCGTAGCCTCTCTTTGAGCCTTATACTCCTCAAACTCTGTATGTCTAAAAGTAGGTCCCGGAGGATCAAAAACCACCGCTATATGCGAAGGGGCTTCTTTTTTCAACACCTCCTCAAGTGTATTCACAAAGCCAAATATTGCAGAGGTGTTTTGTCCTTTCGAGTTAATTCTTGGGTTACGAATAAATGCATAATAGGCTCTATAAATAAGCGCATATGCATCTAATAAAAAAAGTTTGTTCTTTGACATATTGAGTGTGTAATATTGTTTAAAGTGTAAAGTTACAAATATTTGATTGCTTTGCTATAAATTATTTTTAAATTTGCAATTCAATTAATTATAGTAATGGACCAAAGTGAATTGTTTAAGGAGATAATCAAGGACGAGCTAATTCAATTTGATGCTTATATTGAAAAAGCATTACACAACGAAAAAGCTCACGTCTCTGATATTGTTAAGTATGCCTTCAGGCGCGATGGTAAGCGTATAAGACCCATGTTAGTGTTTTTGGTGGCTAAGGCTTGTGGCAAGGTTACGCCTGCCACTTACCATGGTGCTGTCACGGTCGAACTACTTCATTCGGCCACCCTTATTCACGATGATGTTGTTGACGAGTCATTTACCCGCCGCGGACGACCCTCCGTCAATGCTGTTTTTGATAACAAACGCTCCGTTCTAGCTGGCGACTACATTCTCTCCTCCTCACTTGTAGAGAGTACAAAAACCAACAATTTAGAAGTAATCAATTTAATATCTCAGCTTGGTAAAGACTTGGCCGAGGGCGAGCTAAATCAATATGCGCTTGCCGACGAGATACTTATAGATGAGGATAGGTACCTTGATGTAATAAACAAAAAAACAGCTTCACTTCTTTACACCTGCACCAAAATAGGCGCAATAACCGCCGAAGCTAGTCGCGAAAAGATAGACGCTTTTGGTTTGATGGGGCTGTGCATGGGTATGGCATTTCAAATTCAAGACGACATTTTCGATTATTTCTCCGATGATGTAGGCAAGCCCACAGGCAATGATATCAGAGAAGGCAAAGTAACCCTTCCTTTGATATATGCACTTCGTAATGCTCCAAAGGAGAAGTATATAAAGATGATGGATATTATTGATTCAAGAGACTATTCATCTGAAAATATCGACACACTACTTACCTTTGCCAAAGAGTTGGGTGGCATAGAATATGCCGAAAAAAAGAAAAAAGAATATCTTCAAAAAGCCGAGTCGGTTATCGAAAATCTTGATCTCGAACAAGACTACAAAGAATCGCTACAACTACTGATGTTCTATCTAAAGAACCGGAAATACTAATATATATATACGCACAACACAATATACGCAAAAAGGTATCACACATCAGGGTGTGATACCTTTTTGTTTTCTAAACCAATCTCTGCTAAACTGTCTTTACATATAATTAACAGCTTAATTCTTTTCAAAAACTTTTTTATGTATATTTTTGGTGACGTGCACAGACTTGTATAATAAAACATATCATACTATGACAACAAGAAGAGATTTTTTAAAGAGTGCAGCCCTCGCCACAGCAGGATTTGCTTTTGGGGGCATCACCAACAAAACAACGGCAGCTAGCTACAGCAGAATAGTTGGCTCAAACCAAAAAGTAAATCTAGCCTATATCGGAATTGGAAACCGTGGCTGGGAAATAATGAACGACTTTGACAAAACAGGCTTAGCCAATGTGGTAGCGCTTTGTGATGTTGATTTGGGAGCCAAACACACCCAAAACGCTTTGGCTAAATATCCTAATGCCAAGCAATTCAAAGACTTTAGGTCTATGTTTGACAAAATGGGCAACGAGATTGAAGCAGTGGCTATTGCCACCCCCGACTTTGCCCACTTCCCCGCCGTAATGATGGCAATCAAAGAGGGAAAGCATGTGTATGTCGAGAAGCCAATGGCACGCACATTCAATGAAGTGGAGCTAATGATTGAAGCTGCCAAAAAGCACCCAAATGTAGTAACTCAAATGGGTAATCAAGGACACTCAGAAGCAAACTTCTTTCAATTCAAAACATGGATAGAGGAGGGTATAATCAAAGATGTTACCGCCATCACTGCCCATATGAACAATGCAAGACGTTGGCATGGCTGGGACCCAAACATCAAGAAATTTCCAAACGCTGAACCAATACCCGACACACTCGATTGGGACCTTTGGCTATCTGCCCAGTCACATCACGATTACAACAAAGACTTCCACTACGGGCAGTGGCGTTGCTGGTACGATTTTGGGATGGGAGCACTTGGCGATTGGGGAGCACATATAATTGATACAGCCCACCGATTTCTCGATTTGGGATTACCCGAAGAGATAACCCCACTTAAATTGACGGGACACAACGACTATTTCTTCCCCATGTCTAGCACAATAGAATTCAAATTCCCTAAACGAGGCAATATGCCACCTTTGGTAATCACCTGGTATGATGGTGTTGACAACATCCCCTCGGTGCCCGAAGGATATGGAGTGTCCGAACTTGACCCAAATATCCCAACAGTAGGAGGTGGGAAAATAAAGCCAGCCAAGCTCAACCCCGGTAAGGAAATCTATAGTAAAGACCTAATCTTCAAAGGAGGATCGCATGGTAGCACACTAAGCATTATCCCCGACGAGAAGGCAAAAGATATGGCAAGCAAATTGCCCGATGTTCCCAAAAGCACATCCAATCACTTTGCCAATTTCCTTTTGGCCTGTCAAGGCAAAGAGGTGGCACGTTCGCCATTTGAAATTGCAGGACCACTTAGTCAAGTGTTCAACCTAGGTGTAGCAGCACAGCGACTAAATCGCAAGATAGTATTTGATAGAGACACAAAACGAGTAACAAACGACCCCTTTGCCGATGCGTATCTCACTGGCGAACCACCACGCAAAGGCTGGGAAGATTTTTATATAATATAAACAAGCAACAATATGAAAAAATATAGTTTACTAATTGCAGCACTAGCCATCATGTTTTGGTCGTGCACACAATCAACCAACCAAGGAAGCCAACCTGCTGAAGTTGTCGATCAGCAAGTTGAAGACAACACCCTATCAAAGCAAGAAGCACAAGATGGCTGGACCCTACTGTGGGATGGAAAAACCACCGAAGGGTGGCGAGGCGCAAAGCTCGACGAATTTCCCACCACTGGTTGGAGCATCGATGATGGCATCCTTAGAGTTCATAAAAGTGATGGAGGCGAGTCAACCAACGGTGGAGACATTGTCACCACACGCCCATACAGCAACTTCATGCTAACGGTAGATTTCAAAATAACTGAGGGCGCCAATAGTGGTATCAAATACTTTGTTGACACAAACCTCAACAAAGGCGAAGGCTCAGCCATTGGCTGCGAATTTCAAATATTGGACGATACAAAACACCCCGATGCAAAACTGGGCGTTAATGGTAATAGAACCCTAGGCTCTCTCTACGATTTGATACCCGCACGCGAAGACAAACCCTATAATCCCGGAGTTTTCAACACAGCATTAGTTATTGTTGATGGAAACCATGTTGAGCATTGGCTCAATGGCGAAAAGATACTAGAGTATGAACGTAACAATCAAATGTGGGAAGCCCTAGTTGACTACAGCAAATATATAGACTGGCCCAACTTTGGCAATGCCACAGAAGGACTCATCCTGCTTCAAGACCATGGCGATGAGGTATTCTTCAAAAATATTAAGATTAAGGAGTTGTAATTGCTCACACACAAACATTGCTACATAACAATAAAAGCTGCGTCAAATCAATCGACGCAGCTTTTATTATATAATATTGATTGTTTATCTAAACCTGAATCTATTCAGTTTTAATATCAATTGTGCCATTGCGCACACCCCTCATTGATGCTTGCAAGGTGATGTTGCCAGGCAATTCGCCCGCTTCAACAATGGCCACAAGCTTACCGCTAAATAGATGCATCTGAGGCAAGTGGAAAAGATCAAGACTAGCCGCATTACCATTAGCCGCCGCCTTATATTTTCCTGCACCCTTCACTGTAAATTTAACCAAGTCTTCAACATCAGGACACACATTTCCATCCTTGTCAACCACCGAAACCGTAACAAACGCCAAGTCCTTGCCATCTGCACTAATCACATTTCGGTCCGCCTCCAGCACCAAGCGATGTGGTTTTCCAGCCGTATGAATCTCTGCCTCTTCCACCGCATTGCCGTCCTCATCATAAGCCACCACCTTCACAGTTCCTGGCTCATATTTTGTATCCATCCACATCAAGCGATAGCGCTTCTGTCTCTCAAACGACTTTTGAGCCTCAGCCGTGTACGAGCCATCACGCTCAATCGACAAATCCTTAGTGCGCTTGCCCTGGCTCTTACCATTGATAAACAACTCAGCCGATGGATGATTAGTGTAAACAAAAATAGGAGTCACCTCGCCCTCACGCCCTTTCCAGTTCCAGTGTGGAAGAATGTGAAGAGTGTTCTCGCCCTTGTTCCAATGGCTACGATACAGATAGAATCTGTCTTTTGGGATACCAGCCAAGTCAACCGCCCCAAATAGCGAGCTGTGGCTAGGCCAATTACTATAATAAGGAGTAGGCTCACCTAAGTAGTCAAACCCAGTCCAAATAAATTCACCAATAGCATATGGCAAATCCTCATGCTGAATAAAATCATCCTCCGGAAGGTTCGACCAGCTACAATGCTCCACATCATACGATGAAGCCTGATGATCATCATACATAGCCATAGCCTTGCGCTCCACTGGGAATTTGTAAACCCCACGCGAGCTAAGTGTAGATGCCGTTTCGCTACCCATCACAATCTGTTGAGGCAACTTCTCGTAAGCATCTCTATATCTAAACGGACGATAGTTGAACCCCGCCACCTCCATTATGGCAGCCATGTTATTGTCATATACATGGTCGGGTCTGTCCATACCATTAGTCACAGGTCTTGTTGGGTCTTCGCGATGGCAAATATCTTGCAAGAAGCGCGCCACCTTAGCACCCTCCTTATGACTTTGTTCCTCCACCTCGTTTCCTATACACCACATCACCACGCTAGGATTATTGCGGAAATGGTGCAACACATTAGTCAAATCCTTCTCAGCCCACTCATTAAAATGCTTGTTATATCCATTTCTCACCTTAGGAATAGCCCATTCGTCAAATGTCTCCACCATCAGCATCATCCCCATCTCGTCGGCAATGCGCACATATTCGGGTGCAGGCATATTGTGCGATGTTCTCACCGCATTAACCCCCATATCCTGCAAAATGCGGAATTGACGACGAATAGCCGCCTCATTCACAGCTGCCCCAAGAGGTCCCAAGTCGTGGTGCATACACACACCCTGAAACATCACCTTTTCGCCATTCAAATAAAAGCCATCATTAGCCTTCACCTCAATGGTTCTCACACCAAACTTTGTTGAATATTCATCCACAAGCTCACCATCTTGATATAGCTTCGACACAGCAGTATATAAATTGGGTTGCTTCACGCCCCAAAGCACAGGATTATCAATAATCAAATCTTGCGAAAACTCATTCAAGTCATATCTGTCTAGTTCCGACTCGCTCACTGCCACAGTTTGCTGCCCATTATCCAAAATTTCGGTAATAAGCTTATATCCTTTTCCTGACTTAGCCTCAAGTTTAGTCTTCACATTCACTTTAGCAAAATCCTCATTCACCACCGGAGTAGTAATATATGTGCCCCATATAGGAATATGCGATTCGCCAGTGGTAATCAGATGCACATTGCGATACAATCCAGCACCAGGATACCATCTCGACTGTTCATCAAAGTTTTCCAACCTAACAGCCAAAGTATTTTCTTTGCCATCCTTATTCACAAAGTCAGTGATGTCAAAATGGAAAGTATTGTAGCCATTGGGCCAAAAACCAACCTCTTTACCATTCACATACACACGAGCATGACTCATAGCACCATCAAATTTGATGTTCACCTTTTTATTGTCCGACATATTAGGCACCGAAAACTTATATCTGTACCATCCCGCCCCTGTAAAAGGCAATCCACCCGTACGTCCATAGTGCTCAATGGCGCTAGTTTGTCCATCCTGCACAATAGCCATGCGATGAATATCGTTCGACTTATCAAAAGGACCATAAATAGCCCAATCGTGAGGCACTGTCACCGATTGCCAGTTCGAGTCGTCGTAGTTTGCCTCATACGATGCAGCATTGTCTTCTCGAGTAAATTTCCAACCCTTCGTCAACGTCACCTCCGTACGCTGTTGTGCCATTGCACCCACTCCCGTGAGCCACAAGGCAAGCATAATTAAAACAAATTCTCTCTTCATTTGATATCTATTATTATGTTGTAAATTATTTTCTTGTCAAAAGCTATAACAAAGAAACATTATTTTTTGGTGAAAAGCAAGATTGGATGTTGGCTTTTGGCTTTTAGCTATTGGCTAATCGCTAACAGCTAACCGCTAATCACTAATCACCAATCCAGAATGTTAAAAAATAAACTTTCCTTGCACATTAATGTTTCATGATATACATTTGCATCAAAATTAATGGAAAATGAATAGTATTCTAACAAATAGATATTGGTGGCGCAACTTACAACTCACACATAGTCGTAAGGAGAACAGCCGTATCTATATATGTAGGAAATAGTATCAACATATAAAATAAGAAATAGAAAAGCCTGTCGCACCTGCGACGGGCTTTTTTCGTTTAAACACTATTTAAACACCATTCAATCACTATTTAAACAGCATTAAAACAATAAAAAATAATAATAATCGTATGAAAAGTTTTTCAGTTGACAAATCAGGATTCTACGGCAACTTTGGTGGAGCATTCATTCCCGAAATACTACACCGCTGCGTCACCGATCTGCAAGATGCATATCTAGAAATCATCAACAGCGAATCATTCAAAAATGAATACGACGAACTGCTGCGCAACTACGTTGGGCGCCCCTCGCCCCTCTACCTCTCAAAGCAACTATCCCAAAAACATGGCTGCAAGATATATCTAAAGCGCGAAGACCTAAATCACACAGGCGCCCACAAAATTAACAACTCCATTGGGCAAATACTGATAGCCAAACGAATGGGCAAAAAACGAATTATAGCCGAAACAGGTGCCGGACAGCACGGTGTAGCCACTGCCACCGTGTGTGCACTTATGCAAATGGAATGCATAGTGTATATGGGCAAAACCGATGTGGAGCGACAAGCAGTGAATGTGAAAAAAATGGAGATGCTAGGCGCCACCGTTGTGCCCGTCACCTCGGGCAATATGACCCTAAAGGATGCAACCAATGAAGCCATACGCGACTGGTGCACCAATCCCACCGACACACACTACATCATCGGCTCCACCGTGGGACCACACCCATATCCCGACATAGTGGCACGCCTACAATCAGTGATAAGCGAAGAAATTCGCAAACAACTGCTACAAAGCGAGGGTAGGGAAGTGCCCGACTATCTAATAGCCTGTGTGGGCGGAGGTAGCAATGCAGCTGGCACAATCTATCACTATCTCAATGATGATGTGAAAATACTACTAGCCGAAGCAGGTGGCAAAGGCGTTGATAGCGGCGAGTCGGCAGCCACAATCCACTTAGGAAGTGTGGGCATCATCCATGGCTGCAAAACATTGCTTATGCAAACCGAAGATGGACAAATCACCGAACCCTATTCTATCTCGGCAGGGCTTGACTATCCAGGCGTGGGACCAATACATGCCCATCTAGCAACCACCAAACGGGCACAAGTGGTGGCAGTGGATGATGATGAAGCACTTCAAGCAGCTTTCGACCTCACCCGCAAAGAGGGAATAATTCCCGCACTAGAATCGGCACACGCCCTAGCGGCACTCGATAAGGTGGAGTTTAAACCCACCGACGTGGTAGTGCTCACACTATCTGGGCGTGGCGACAAAGACCTCGACACCTATTTTCAATACCCCACATATCTACAATCATAACAATTAAAAAATCACAGCACTATGCAATATAAATTCAACACACACACCAAAACGATAATGGGCGACCTTCACACTCCAGTCAGCCTATATCTAAAGATACGCGACGCCTTTCCGCAGTCGGCATTGCTCGAGGGCACCGACTACAACTCAACCGACAATAGCAAATCGTTTATAGCCTTGCAACCAATTGCCCACATCGATATCAACCGTGGCACCTGCATCCAAAACTATCCCGATGGCAGCCAAGTCACAAGCCAGCTGTCACCCCAAAACACCATCTCCGATGCAGTGAGCCACTATATGTCGCAATTTCATGTTTCAGGCAGCGGCTCCAATCATGTAGGGCTGTTTGGCTACACCACCTTCAATTGCGTAAAATATACCGACAACATCCAGATAAAAGAGAGCCGAGAAGATAGAAACGACGCCCCCGATATGCGCTATATTCTCTACAAAATACTTATGGTGTTTGATCATCAAAATGACGAACTCACGCTTATCGAGCTACTAGCCGATGGCGAACAAAGCAACCTAGGCAAAGTGGAGAGTCTGATAAATGCACGCAACTTTGCATCCTACAATTTCCATAAAGAGGGCGACGAATGGAGCACCATCACCGACGATGAGTTCAAAGCAAACGTGCGCCAAGGCATCCAGCAATGCCACGATGGCACCGTGTCGCAAATTGTGCTATCGCGACGATTTGTGCAAAACTTCACAGGCGACGATTTCAAAGTATATCGCGCCCTGCGCACCATCAATCCCTCGCCCTATCTCTTCTATTTCGATTTTGGAGGCTTCCGCATCTTTGGCTCATCGCCCGAAACACATTGTCAAATAAGTGGCAACACCATCAGCATCGACCCAATAGCAGGCACAGCCAAGCGCACGGGCAACCTCAAAGAAGATCAAGCTGCTGCCGAACAACTTAAGCTCGACCCAAAAGAAAATGACGAGCATATGATGCTAGTTGACCTAGCCCAAGCCGATTTAAGCCTGAATGCACACAATGTGAGGCTCGATTTTCTTCGTCAAGTGCAATACTACTCACACGTCATCCACCTAGTGTCAAGAGTGAGCGCAACGCTCAATCCAGAAGCCAACAAAATAAAAGCATTCTTCGATACCTTTCCCGCCGGCACCCTATCGGGCTCGCCACGCACCACGGCAATGCAGCTTATATCCGACATAGAGCTACACAACCGCGGAGCCTACGGCGGATGCATCGGCTTTATGGGCTTCAATGGCGATGTGAGCCAAGCAATCACCATACGAACATTTGTGAGCCGCAACAACCAATTGTGGTATCAAGCCGGAGCAGGCGTGGTGTCGCAAAGCACCGATGAGGGCGAGCTACAAGAGGTGAACAACAAGCTAAACGCACTTAAAAACGCCATCAACATGGCATCAACAATCCACAACAATTAAAACAGCAACACAGCAATGATGAAAAATATATTACTCAAACTGCTAGAATATCAATATCTAGATCAAAACGAATCGCGCCAGCTGCTCATAGCCATAGCACAAGGCGAAGTGTCCGACTCGCAAGTGTCGGCAATCATCACCATTTTTTTGATGCGCAGCATATCGGTTGACGAGGTGCTAGGATTTCGCGAAGCACTGCTAGAAATGCGAGTGCCAGTCGATTTCAGTCAGTATAAGGCAATAGACATTGTGGGCACAGGCGGCGATGGCAAAAACACCTTCAACATATCCACCACCTCCAGCTTTGTGGTTGCCGGCGCAGGCTATCCCGTGGTGAAGCATGGCAATTATGGCGCCACATCCATCAGCGGATCAAGCAACGCCATGGAAGCCCAAGGCATAAAATTTACTACCGACATGGACAAGCTAAAACAAAGCATCGAAGAGTGCAACATAGCCTATCTTCACGCCCCACTATTTAGTCCAGCCCTCAAAGCGGTGGCGCCAGTCAGAAAAAGCCTTGGTGTGCGCACCTTTTTCAATGTACTGGGACCACTAATAAATCCCTCCGACCCCGAATATCAACTTTTAGGCGTATATGATTTGTCAATGTCAAGACTTTATAACTATATTTACCAAGCAAATAAAAAGAGCTTTGGCATAGTGCACAGTCTCGATGGATATGACGAAATTTCGCTCACCTCACAATTTAAGGTAGTGACCAATAGAGGCGAGCAAATATTTGATCCCGAAGAGATAGGGTTTCAAAAAGTTGACCCACGCGACATATCTGGTGGCGACACGCTTGAAGAAGCAGTATCAATCTTTAACAAAGTGATAGACTGCACCGCCACCCCACAGCAAATGGATGTGGTGATAGCCAATGCCGCCTTTGCGATACAAATTATTGAACACAACAAAACCATAGACCAATGCGTTGAAATAGCTCGCAATTCGCTATATGGTAAAAAAGCAAAAGCAGTACTTGCCAAGTTTGTAGAACTAAATAGTTGATAATAAGAGAAATAAAAACTAATAATCATCAAAAGACCCTACTGAAATGTCAAAAGTATTACAACGAATCTTGAAGGATAGGCGACTAAGCGTAAACTCCTACAAGACACTTCTAAGCACCGAAAGGCTCACCGAAGAGCTCAACAAGCGAAAGCTATCACATATGCGCTCGCTGATAAACTCATTGGCAAGATCTGAATCGGGAATCATTGCCGAATTTAAACGACGCTCGCCAAGCAAGAAATGGATTAACGAAAATGCAATTGCCGATGCAGTGTGTGCAGGCTACGACAAAGCAGGAGCCAGCGCCATATCAGTGCTCACCGAGCCATTCCATTTTGCAGGATTGATGGACGACCTAATTATTGCCGCCGAAAATGTGAAAGTGCCAGTACTACAAAAAGATTTTGTGATTGATGAATATCAAATCATCAATGCCCGCCTGTTGGGTGCCAGCGCCATATTGCTAATAGCTGCAGCCCTCACCAAAGATGAGGTAAACCGATTTACCCGATTGGCACACGAGCTAGGCTTAGAGGTGCTGCTGGAGCTGCACGACATGAGCGAGCTAGATTATATAACCCCCGAACACAATATAATAGGAGTTAATAATCGCAACCTTAACGACTTTGTCACCGATGTTCAACACTCGTTTGAAATGGCAAAGTATCTACCCAAAGAGGCACTATGGGTTTCGGAAAGCGGACTGGACAACCCTCAAACAGTAATCGAACTGCGCCAAGCCGGTTATAGAGGCTTTCTGATAGGCGAAACATTTATGAGAAGCCACAACCCCGGCGAGGCACTCGAAGAATTTATCCAACAAGTGGAAAATAAATGATTATAAAAGTGTGTGGAATGCGCGATGCGCACAACATTCAGCAAATAGAACAACTAGGCATCCACTGGATGGGCTTTATATTTTATGCCAAGTCGCCACGATTTGTGTTGCACAAGCCCACCTACATGCCCACGCAAGCCAAGCGAGTGGGAGTGTTTGTAAACGAAGATATCAACACCATCAACACTATTGCACAGCACTACTCGCTAGATATATTGCAACTGCATGGAAGCGAAACGCCCGACATGTGCGCCACACTAGCCTCGCAAGGACACACAGTGATGAAAGCACTATCGATAAAAGATACCTTCCCAACAGAGTTATCCAAAAGTTATCAACAGGCTTGTCAATATCTCCTTTTCGACACCCAAACCACCCACTATGGAGGCTCGGGCAGCAAATTCAATTGGGATATCATAGGTGATTATCACCACGATACGCCCTTTTTGCTAAGTGGAGGCATCTCAGCCAGCGATGCAAAGCAGATACTCAGCATCAAGCATCCACAGCTAGTTGGCATAGATATCAACAGCCGATTTGAAACCAAGCCAGCACTAAAAGATGCACACCTAATCCAACAATTTCTAAAACAACTAAATCAACAATGAACAGAATAGACAAGCTTTTCAAAAGCAAACAAAAAGATATTTTATCGATATATTTCACCGCCGGATATCCACAACTTGACGATACCACCAAGGTGATAAAAGAGCTAGAGCGCAACGGTGTTGACCTTATCGAAATAGGCATCCCCTTTAGCGATCCCATGGCTGATGGCACTGTCATTCAGGCATCTGCCAACCAAGCCCTCAAAAATGGCATGAGCCTCAAAACACTTTTTCAACAACTTATCAACATCCGCCACGATGTGTCGATACCCCTTGTGCTGATGGGCTATCTCAACCCCATCATGCAATATGGTTTCGAAGCATTTTGCCAATCGGCAGCCAATTGCGGTATCGATGGAGTGATAATTCCCGACCTGCCCTACGATCAATATATCAAAGATTATAAACACATAGCCGACAAGCATGGGCTGCATATGATAATGTTGATAACTCCCGAAACATCCCCCGAGCGCATCAAGCTAATCGACGAAAACAGCGGCGGCTTCATCTACATGGTATCCTCAGCTTCAGTCACCGGCGCCAAATCCACCTTTGGCGATGCCAATCTGCGCTATTTCGAGCGCATCAACCACATGAACCTACGCAACCCCCGCCTCATTGGTTTTGGCATATCCAATCAGGCCACCTTCAGCGCAGCGTGCAACCACGCCTCGGGCGCCATCATCGGCAGCAAATTTGTATCGCTTTTGGGAAGCGAA
>CAYFSV010000021.1:0-11962 GCA_964345815.1 uncultured Proteiniphilum sp.
GCTCACTATATCCCCATACGCAGAACACACATGGTGGAACAAAAACACTACTTTAGATAACTCAACCTTTTGGGGGGCAAGAGCTGGGTTTAGCTTTGGTCCACTTTTCGAAATCAGAGGCTTCTATCAGAAGTCACTTGATATAGAAGCCAACCTTCGCAAGTTGGATTGGCAAATAACCGACGATTGGGCTGATAAGATGAGCGTATCGTTTGTGGATATTTCAAGATATGGAGGTGAAATGAAATTAAACCTAATGAATAATGGTATTTTCGCACCATATATCACTCTAGGAGGAGGAATTCAAAGCATATTATATGAAATAGAATCTCCTTCATTCCCAAATCAAATGGAGGATATGAAAGAGGAACAAATATTTGGAGCCTTAGGATTGGGCACCAAGTTTAATTTGTCAGATCGTGTAGTCCTATCACTCGAAGCAAAGAATACTTTCTTCAATGTAAACGACAAAAGCTATTATTTGAGTCCCGATTATGATATTGAGAAAGAGGGCAACAATCGTTTAGGCAATTGGTCTGCAATGGCTTCATTAGACTTCTATTTGGGAGGATCAAAAGCATCAGGCAATGAGGTTCATCGTGCCTACGAGAAGATGTTTTCAGATGGATTTTCAGGAATGAAGTTTGTAGTAGAACCAAGCATAGCATATATAAAACTAAAAGATGATAATTTTTTTGAAGAGCAATACTTTATTGGTGGATCAGCAGGTTTCGATTTCTCATCACTTGTAGGAATTCGTGGTTTCTATTATCAAGCAACTGACAAACCTGACAAATTATCTTTAGACTTCAACAACGATTTATCAATGTATGGAGCAAACATCATCGCTAGACTTAATCAACCACGAGGCATTAACCCATATTTGGTACTAGGTGGTGGCTATATTAAAACAAAAGATGACTACGTGAACCCACTTGGCGAAATTGGAGAACAATCTCGAGGCTTTGCAATGGGTGGTGTAGGAGTAGAAATACCAGTTACAAAATATGTAGCCTTTTATGGTAATATAAACACCATGCTCACCAATAAAGGTAGCAAAGATATATCAACGGTTGAGTCGCCCAAACAGGTTAAAACCAATATGATGTATCAAGCTGGTGTAAGATTCAATCTTGGCAAATCAGTTGATGGTGATGATTATTATGATAGATATCTCGACAGAGCAGTGTCTTCGGAAAGAGAATATAGCAATCAGCAAATTAATGAACTACGAAGAGATTATGAACGTAAAATTGATGACTTGAATTATGAGTTAGACAATGCCGTTAAAGAAAAGAACTATGCAAAAGCAGCACGAATAGAGGAAGAAAAGAGATATGTAGAACGTGAATCTCGCCAACGTGCTAGTAAAAGAGATGACTATGTGCAAATAACTCCTGACGAACTAAGCAGAATAGTGAAAGAAGCTGTGAGAGAAACAAGGCAAGAATACGTAGTATCACAACCTCAACAACAGCCACAAGCGGCGCCCACCACAATTGTGGTTCCTTCAACTCAACCTGAAACCGTAAAGGAGACAAGATCTGAGACTGTTGACAACAATGTCAACTTACAACTTCAACGTCAAATTGAAGAGCTAAACAAAGCATTAGCAACTCAATCATCAATGATTTCAGACTTAAGAAATGAGTCAGATAAAAAGCAAATAGAAGCCCCAACCATCGTAACAGTGGAGGACAAAAGCACTAACAAAACTCAATCCATTAAAAGCGGACCTTCAACAATGTGGCTTAAAGGCATCTCAGCTATAGGAGCAATGGACTTTGGCTCTAAACTATTTTGGAACCTTGGAGCTCGTGGACATTGGCAAATAAAGGATTCAAACTTTGACTTGATGCCCGAATTGTTTTTAGCTTTTGGTAATAAGAGTGGAATTGGCGCATCAGCAAATGTCGTTTACAATTTTGGCAATGAAAGTTCTTCGTTGAGACCATATGTTGGAGTAGGATTAGGAGTGTTCCCTGGAAACAACACAGTGTGGGGAACCAACGTAATAGTAGGTGCACAATACAAACTAATGGTTGGAAACGTATTTGCAGACTATTCAGTTAGAAGTGTTTTCAAACAAAACCAATTAGCCGTAGGCTATAGATTCTCATTCTAAGAGAGTACATATCTAGAATTAGTACAAGCAAAACCACTTGATAAATTATTACATCAAGTGGTTTTATCTTTTAATCTATTCATCTTTTGCCGACGTTATTTATTTTTCTTACTTTTACGCCACAACAAAAAATTAATTCTTTAAACTAATAATCGTAATGAACGAAATCAACAATTATGTAGAAACGCATAAGCAGCGTTTTCTTGACGAGCTATTCGAACTTATTCGTATCCCATCAATCTCTTCACAGCCCGACCATAAGCCCGACATGTATCGTGCGGCAGAAATGTGGAAAGACATTCTACTAAAAGCAGGGGCAGACAAAGCTGAGATTTATGAAACAGCGGGCAATCCTGTTACCTATGGTGAAAAGATTATTAATCCTGACGCACCCACTGTATTGGTATATGCACATATGGATGTGATGCCAGTGGACCCCGTGGAGCTCTGGAACACCAATCCATTTGAACCAGTGGTTAAAGATGGTAAGATTTGGGCACGTGGTGCCGATGATGATAAGGGACAAGGCTTTATGCATGCCAAAGCATTTGAATATCTTGTACAATCTGGCAAGCTAGAGTGCAACGTTAAGTTTCTTATCGAAGGAGAAGAAGAGGTGGGCTCACCCAATCTGCCAGCATTTTGCGAAGAGCACAAGGAGATGCTTCAATCAGATGTAATATTGGTGTCTGACACTTCGATGATAGCACCCGACATTCCATCAATCACTACTGGACTGCGTGGACTTGCATATTGGCAAGTGGAAGTGACAGGACCAAATGCTGACCTACACTCAGGATTATTTGGCGGTGCAGTTGCAAATCCCATCAATGTGTTATCAAAAATGATTGCACAAACAATGGATGATAATGGAAAGATTTTGATTCCAGGATTCTATGATGATATTATCGAGGTATCGGAAGAAGAAAGAGAACTAATGGCAAAAGCACCATTCTCGCTTGAAGCATTTAAAGAAGAGATTGGTATTGACCAAGAGTTTGGTGAAGTAGGCTATAGCACCAACGAACGCACTGGCATACGCCCAACATTTGATGTATGCGGCATCTGGGGTGGATATACTGGCGAGGGAGCCAAAACTGTTCTCCCATCCAAAGCGTATGCTAAAATAAGCACTCGATTAGTACCTGGACAAGATCACGACAAAGTGGGAGAAATGTTTGTGGACTATTTCAAAAGCATCGCACCCGATACTGTAAAGGTGAACGTTGAATATCTGCACGGAGGACCATCCTATGTTTGTCCAATAGATTTTTCGGGCTATAAAGCGGCAGAGAAGGCATATGCAGAGGTGTATGGAAAGCAACCCATCCCAGTTCGCTCGGGCGGAAGCATTCCTATCATTGCCACATTTGAAGAAATATTGGGAACAAAATCAGTCCTTATGGGCTTTGGTCTAAGCACAGATGCTATACACTCACCCAACGAGAACTATCCATTAGAGCAATTCTACAACGGAATTAAAACAATTCCATTGTTCTATAAATATTTTGCAGAAGAGTTGAAGAAGTAAATATACTCGTATCAATTAATAGCCCCACGGATAAATCAATATTTATTTGTGGGGTCTTTTATTAGCATTAGCTACTAATTAGCACCCACGCCACATAATTGGTATCCTCCATTACAGGAGCGAGAGCCATATATCCCGACTTAATCCTGCAATCTTCAATTATTAATGGGTAATCAGCAGACATCTTTTGATGATGTGATAATGCTTCTCCTTTATTTTTAAAATAGTCAACCCGATAGCGCCCTACTGATTGGTTATCCACAAATCGTTTGTAAAACCTATGGGCTACCATTCCCATATTCATCCTCATGTTTATCTCCACACAGGGTTGAAGCATATATCCAGAATCCGATTTATAAATCATCATATCAACACCCAATATCCCATTATAAAGTGGGAAATAAGCCAACAACTTTTGCAATAACGTTTGCTTTAGTTGCTGCAATATATCAGTTGAAATATATTCAGCAAGCTGATTCTCTATTTCATTATCAGACATCAGTATATTACCCATATATGCACCCGAATCAGCTGTTTCAAAGAGAGAGTATCCCTCAAATGTAATCACCCCATCATTAATAGAAAACTCCATAGCAAAATCCTGCACTCTATCCAATTTTGGCTCTGCCACCACTCCACCCTGGTTTTTAATAACCCTACGTGCCCAATCGGTTTGCTTATCTGTTATATCTCCCAAAATCCAAATCAACCCCTTACCACTACCCGAAAGAGGCATCTTGAGAGCACTATCACCCTTCACAACCGAAAGGTAATCAACAAGCTGATCTATCTCGGTAAAATAAAATGAGCTGGCTTCAAAACAGGAGTATTCATTCTTCAATTCAGTCAGCATATCCACAGCATTCTTTCTATCAGAATAATCCCTTATAGTTTCTAAATAATCCAACGATGGAAGCAACACCTCGGGCATATCAAGATTAATAAGTTTATTCTTCAATAGCGGACTCCATCCCCATGGCACAATCTCTTGTATCGAACACTGAGATATGCCATCCATTGAAGCAACAACACTATTCAAGCCAAATCTATCTCTCATACCTTCAACAAACCCCACATTCACATCATATTGCAACAACAACACTGCCCCATATGAGGAATACCACAACGGGAGAAGCTCTAAATCCTTAACTAGCTTCACAGCAGACGCTGGAGGAGTATAATTAGGTGAAAAATTTGCTAGCGCTAAATCATTATCGGAGTTAAATATATACATAACCATTTTTAAAATACTTTATACATGAAAAAAGGTCACCTCTCTAGAGATGACCTCTTTTACTAATCAGTGTGTTGTTAGAAATCAGATTTAATTTTAAAAGATTGTTTTAGGTTATCGAGAGCAAAAGTAGCACACTTTTCCATATTGACAAACTTTTTCTTTATGTTCTACAACATATATACTATTTAACAATGTGATGTATAAAAAAAGGTCACCTCAATTGAGATGACCTCTTTCGCATGTATATTTCAATTTCTAGATTTAACGTTGATATGATTGTTTTAGGTTTTCGATTGCAAAGATATATCTCTTTCGCATATCTGCAAACAAAATAATTATGTTGTAAAACACAAATGAAAAAAGGTCACCTCTATTGAGATGACCTCTTCTGCCAATCGTGTTCTCTAGATTTATAGGTTAGATGATTTATTTTAGGTTATCGATTGCAAAGGTATATCATTTTCATAATATAGCAAATCATTTCTCTATGCTCTAAAACATAATAAAAGAGGTCACCTCTAATGAGATGACCTCTTTTTCCACCATATGTTTTAGTATTAAATCAAGATTAAATGACTGTTTTAGGTTATCACGAGCAAAGGTATTACACTTTATGTAAACAGCAAACAAAAAACATATGCTATACAACACCATCTTTAGATAACCAAAAAAGGGAACGATAAATAAATTACCATTCCCTTTTAGCTTGTAAGATCTTTGCTATTGAAAATATTATCTTCTCAGACCTAGTTCTTTAATAATTGCTCTATATCTTTCGATATCTTTTTCAACTAAATAGTCAAGCATACGACGACGCTTACCCACTAGAATTTTCAATGCACGCTCAGTGTTATAATCTTTTTTGTTTGACTTCAAGTGTTCAGTCAAATGCGAAATACGGTACGAAAACAATGCAATCTGCGCTTCAGCTGAGCCAGTATCAGTGTTAGACTTTCCGTACTTTGCAAAGATTTCCTGTTTCTTTTCTGAATTTAAATACATAAATAATGTTTGTATAGTTTATAATAAATCTTTTACGGGCGCAAAGATAGAGCATTTTTCTCAGACTACAAACAGTTTATCAACTAATTATCAAATCATCAGCTCCATACACGTTATAGCAAAAGACATTACTTATCACTCATTTCGCCTCTTCAATTTATCGCTCAATTTCCTTATCGCCTTGTTTATTTCAATATCAGGCTCAATAACATTATAGTCACCCCAAAAATCAGGATCTTGAAAATACTCAACCCTCTCGGCTATTACATCAGACGACCTAACTCTTTCTTTAAGTGGAAATTTCACAACATCTGATTTGTATCTATCCGTCACAGCCATTTCGGCTCCAATAGTATATGTTGTACTGAAAAGTCCAAACAACCTATTTGTCCACCTCACCTTGAATGTAACACGAGTGGCACTATAGTTAAAAAACCATTTGCCATTATCCTCAAGAAAATCGGCTACATAATGAGCCTCCACAACATCAGCCTTCATCTTCGCTGGCTTTTTGCGAATAAATATATTTGAAGCATCCTTTCTATTCTCCACATTCATATTAAACTCAGCACGTGCAATTGCTAGCGACTCCATCTCAATATACAGAACCCCTCTAAATAGTATCTCCGAGATTCCTGGAAGCGGCTCAAACGAAATAGCATAGTGAGGTTTGTTATTTATATTTATAAGTCTATCAATATGAAAAATATATTCATCTGCATTTTCTGCAAACACCATCTCAGGATGTTTAGCAATATCAAGCATCAAAGCAGTGCTAATGCCCCCTTGAAACTTCATCAGCACAGTATCTCTTGGCGAAACATCTGTTGCCTTTCTACCTATATAAATCTTAGCCTGATCCTCATTATAGCTCTTATACGAAGCCTTATACACATCAAGCACAGCCTCAACTAATGAAATATAATTAGAATTTTTCTTTATCGATTCTCTGTAAAAAGCAACCATCATATTTGGATCGGTAGAGTAGTTGTTAGGAATCAACCTAAGCGCATCTTTCACAATATCCGCTCCATCTCCCGACACCACATATAGCTCACTAAGCTCAATAGAAGATGGATTAAGCAATATATTGTTATTAGGCTTATCAATCAGTGTTACAATAGGAATACTTTTGTTTTCATAACCCAAATACCTAATTATCAAATTAAAATTTCGTGCCGACGAAGGCGCCACAAGAGTAAAAAACCCATCCTGGTTTGTCACAGTTGACACCTTAGCCCCTTCCACTGTCACACTAGCATTGCCCAATACCTCATTTGTATCACCAGCATAAACCCTGCCTCGTAAAACAATCGACGACTGTTGCAGTTCATCACCCTCGCCTCCCATCACAGGAACCGACAATAGCAATAACAATATAATATTTATAAAAAATAGGTGTTTCATCGCTTTCTGGCTTTTGTGCTTTAATAATACTTCAAATCCATTTGCAAATTAATCATTTTGATTGAGGAAACAAATAGCTCTCAATGTTTTAACTCTTTAATTATCATTAATGTTCACAATACAATAAACTTAAAATGCCATTACTCGTCATTAATGTTTATTTTTGTACACATTTTAATTATATGAAGCAAAAGAAAGTACATAAATATGATTTCCTTGTCATTGGTTCTGGAATTGCAGGTCTAAGCTATGCCCTAAAAGTAGCAAAGCATGGCAAGGTTGCACTTATATCCAAAACCAAACTCGAAGATGGCAACACATTCTACGCACAAGGCGGAATTGCGTCTGTCACAAATCCTTGGGACAATTTCGAAAAACATATTGACGATACATTAGATGCTGGCGCTGGGTTATGTGATAGGCATGTGGTGGAGACAGTAGTCAAAAACGCACCCAAACAAATTCTTGAACTAATAAATTGGGGCGTAAAATTTGATAGAGATGAAGACGGGTACTTCGATCTTCACAGAGAAGGCGGACACTCAGAGCATCGCATCCTCCACCACAAAGACAATACTGGGATGGAAATTCAAACGAGCCTGATTAAAGCCGTAAGACAAAACCCCAACATCGATGTCTTCGATAAGCATTTCACAATTGAGATACTAACACAACATCATCTAGGTGAAGTTATAACCAACACCACAGCCAACATAGAGTGCTATGGCGCCTACATCCTAGATCAAGCAACAAACATAGTTCACACATTCCTATCACGCATCACAATGATGGCAACTGGTGGCATAGGAAGTATATATCAAACCACCACCAACCCAATCATAGCAACTGGAGATGGCATTGCAATGGTAGCTCGAGCAAAAGGCTCCATCAAGGGAATGGAGTTTGTGCAGTTTCACCCCACAGCACTCTACAAGCCAGGCGTCAATCCATCATTCCTCATCACCGAAGCATTACGAGGATATGGTGGCAAGCTGATGACAAAGGATGGCAAAGAGTTTATGCACAAATATGACGACAGACTATCTCTTGCCCCACGTGACATTGTAGCACGAGCAATAGACACTGAAATGAAGAACAGAGGAGACGACAATGTCTTTCTAGACATCACTCACAAAAACGCAGAGGAGACCAAAAAGCACTTTCCCACAATCTACAACAAGTGCTTAGAGTATGGAATTGATATAACAAAAGATATGATACCCGTTGCTCCTGCAGCTCATTATCTCTGTGGAGGCATAGAAGTAAATATCAACAGCCAAACCAGCATCAATAGATTGTATGCTACAGGAGAGTGTGCATGCACGGGACTTCACGGTGCCAACAGACTAGCCTCCAACTCACTCATCGAGGCTGTTGTCTTTGCCGATTTGGCAGCACAACATTCCGTTTCACAAATTGCAAACTATAGCTTTCAAGATTCTATTCCTGATTGGAACACCGAAGGAACAACATCAACCGAAGAGATGGTTCTTATCACACAAAGCTACAAAGAGGTAGGACAGATCATGTCGTCATATGTAGGCATTGTTCGATCTGATTTACGCCTAAAAAGGGCAATGGACAGATTGAATATATTATTTCGCGAAACCGAAAATCTTTTTCAATGCTCAATTGTTTCAAAAGATATATGCGAGCTTCGCAATATCATTAAAGTTAGCTACTTGGTGATTAAGCAAGCAATGCAACGCAAAGAAAGTATAGGGCTACACTACACAATCGACTATCCAAACAAGAAACCAAACTCTGAATTATAAAGAGAAATGAAAAAATCAATCAACATAAACGGAACCTTGCTCAATCTAAACAGCCCCATAGTTATGGGGATTGTAAACATCACACCCGACTCATTTTATTCGGGCAGCAGAAAAACATCCACTATAGATGCAGTCAACCAAGCCGAAACAATATTAAGCGAAGGCGGCACCATAATTGATGTGGGCGGACAATCCACCTCACCCACCTCCACAATGATGACAGCCCAAGAGGAACTCGAACGCGTGCGCCCCGTTTTAAAAGAGATACGCCACAAATTTCCAAACTCAACAATCTCTATCGACACATTCTATTCGCACGTAGCCCAAGTAGCAGTAGAAGAGTATGGCGTAAACATCATAAATGACATCTCGGGAGGTCAGATAGATGAAAAGATGTTTGAAACGGTTGCAAAGCTAAATGTTCCATACATTTTGATGCACATGCGTGGCACACCACAAACAATGCAGCAACACACAAACTATGATAATCTTATAAAAGAAATCCTCTACTATTTCTCCGAAAAGATATCAAAGCTAAACCAACTTGGTGTCAACGATATCATTATCGATCCAGGCTTTGGTTTCAGCAAAACCCTTGACCAAAACTATAAGCTGATGGCTAATTTAAAATATTTTGATATCTTTGATGTTCCTATATTGGTAGGAGTTTCAAGGAAGACAATGATTTATAAACTGCTGAACACCACACCATCCGAAAGCCTTAACGGAACAAGTGCATTAAATACATTTGCGCTGCATGCTGGTGCAAACATTCTTAGGGTTCACGATGTTAAGCAAGCAGTAGAATGCATTAACTTGTATGATAAAATAAAAAACAGTGACACTGAATAGCAATTAAATATGTTACAACATTTTAGCGTTAAAGATTATATTGATGTAATACTAGTAGCCCTGCTAATGTATTATCTCTTTAGCATAGTTCGAAAGTCGGGAATGCGCCCCCTCTTCTTCGGCATGATTATATTTCTTGCCATATGGGTTTTGGTTTTCCGTGTGTTCAAAATGTCACTCCTAGGAAGTATCCTAAATCAATTTGTTAGTACAGGTTTAGTTCTAGTCGTCATTCTGTTTCAAGACGAAATAAGACGTTTTTTAATGTCTCTTGGCTCAAAAAAAGGATGGACATTCTTAGCTAAGATATTGATTCCGTCCAACAAAGATCAACAAGACACAACATATGTCACCGCCCTTGTGCTTGCGTGTATGAACATGGCAAAAACAAAAACAGGAGCGCTCATCGTTGTCCAAGGCGACATTCAGCTTAGCTTATACGAGCAAACGGGCGAATTAATCAACGCCGATGTATCTTCGCGATTAATAGAAAACGTATTCTTCAAAAATAGCCCTCTTCACGACGGCGCCATGATAGTAGTAGGCAACAAAATTAAGGCAGCAGGTTGCATTCTACCAATATCTCAGAATCCCAACATCCCTAAGAGCTTAGGACTAAGACACAGAGCCGGATTAGGAATATCGCAAGAAACCGACGCCAAAGTAATAATCGTTTCAGAAGAGACAGGCAAAATATCCTTTGCACACGAAGGCAGATTAAAAATCAACACCAACCCCGAAGAGCTGCAAGAGCTAATCCTAGCCGAATAGAAAAATCAGGAACATATTCAATAATGATATTACAACATATTTCAATCATAAACTACAAAAACTTATCGCAAGTAGAGCTCGACCTATCCCCCAAAATCAATTGTTTTGTGGGAAACAATGGCATGGGCAAAACCAATCTGCTAGATGCCGTATATTATCTATCATTTTGCAAAAGCTACACCAATCCCATCGACTCTCAAATCATCAATCACGATAGCGACGTGTGCATGATACAAGGCAAGTATCTATTACCCTCAAACAAAACCACAGAGATATACTGTGGCTTAAAAAGACGTCAGAAAAAGCAATTCAAAAGAGACAAGAAAGAGTACGAAAAACTATCCGAGCACATAGGTCAGATACCATTGGTTATGATTTCTCCTGCCGATATCGAAATAATTCAGGGCGGAAGCGAAGAGCGTCGAAAGTTTATGGATATTGCCATATCTCAATTTGACAAAGAGTATATGCAAGCCCTCATTCGATACAACAAAGCATTGCAACAGCGCAACGCCCTATTAAAGCTAGACAATCACCAAATCGACACCTCGCTACTTCAAATATGGGAAGAGCAAATGGTTGAGTCGGGCAAATTTATTTTTAACAAGAGAAAGGAGTTTATAGATCATTTCACTCCCATATTCAATACATTCTACAAGCAGTTAAGCTCCTCAAATGAAAACGTATCTTTTGAGTATGTTTCGCAACTACACGAAGACAATTTTGCATCAAAACTGGTCGAAAATCGTCGACGCGAAATAATGCTTGGTCACACCACAGTGGGAGTTCATCGCGACGATCTAGAGATGATGCTAGATAATTATCCTATCAAAAAAGTGGGCTCGCAAGGGCAAAACAAAACCTACTTTGTTGCCCTCAAACTTGCACAATTTGACTATCTTCGCACAACGGGCAACAAAACACCCATCTTGCTGCTCGACGATATTTTCGACAGACTAGATGCCAATAGAGTTGAAGAGATTGTGAAACTAGTTTCGAGCGACAAGTTTGGTCAAATATTCATTTCCGACACCAATCGCGAATCATTTGATAGTGTATTAGCACGCATAGGCAACAATCATCACATCTTCTCTGTTTCAGATGGGCAAATAAGCAAATTGAACGACTAATTTATAAAATAGGAGTTATAACAATATGATGAACAAAAAAGATGCACAACCCATATCAGATATGTTATCGGAATTCTTAAGCATCAATCCGAAGCTAAAAACATCATTAGCCGAGCACCGTGCCATCTCAGC
>CAYFSV010000021.1:12062-19482 GCA_964345815.1 uncultured Proteiniphilum sp.
TGCGATCGCCCCAATCTAAGACCTGCACCCACAAGAAACGACGGCACTTCACCATTTGAATAACGCTTTTCGCCTGTCATCTCGTCTGTATAATTCGACCACATATAGTTTATCTCAGGTTGAGCATAAAAAGTTATAAAGCTTATGGGATAGAAGTACCCAAAGGCATTCGCACCCAAGAGATTGTTTTTATAAACTGACGAGTTCTCATATTGATATCCACGCACCTTATTGTAGTTGTACTTAACACCCACACCAAACATAAAATAGTTGCTCATTTGATACCCAATCTGAGGACCAATGTTTATGGAAGTGTAGTTTCTGCTTAGCGACAAGCCCAAGTTGGCACCATATCGCATTTTGCTTCTATCAAAGCCCGTTGACGTGGATATTGTTTTTTTATTGGGAGTAACACTCTTGTTTGTGGCTCCAAAAGCCACATTCTCATTGCCACGCCCCTGCGCTGTGGTTCTATTAATATTTCTCATATCATCAGGAGCCACCCTTATGGTATCGTATCTGATTGTTTGAGCCGACAACCCAACCGTTGCAAAAATCAGCAAAGCTATAAGATATAATCTATTCATAATCGTTATTAAAAGTTTTGGTTTGCTGCAAATATAGTCATTTCCCCTCATTCCAATAATAACTGTCAGGATATATGCGCTCACCAAATATGGCAGTACCCACACGAACGATTGTAGCACCCTCCTCCACAGCAATTTCAAGGTGGTCGCTCATCCCCATCGATAGTTCAAGCATCTCCACACCAGGCACATCACTGCTCAACACATCCTTTTGCAGATCCTTCAGCATCCGATAGCACTCTCTCACCCTTTTTGCATCAGAGCTAAACAGCCCTATTGTCATCAAACCCTTTATGTGAAGTCTATCAAGTAGCGACACCTTTTTCACCAAGTCTATAAGCCCCTCAGGAGCCACTCCAAATTTGGTGTCCTCTCCCGTAGTATTCACCTGAATAAGAATATCCATATGCCGATTATCTCGCTCAAGCCTATCATTTATTTTTTTCGCTAAGCGAAATCTATCTACCGATTGAATGCAAGACACATTATATCGCAATAGCTCATTTATTTTATTTGTTTGAAGGTGCCCTATAAAGTGAGTTTGATGCTCAACATCTTTTAGTTCCACATACTTTTGAGCTATCTCTTGCACTTTGTTTTCACCAATCAACATCTGTCCAGCCTCAAAAGCAAGTTTAATATTTTCAGCACTAACCGTTTTGGTGGCAAGTAGCAGTTTCACATCTTTAGGGTCTCTACCTCTTCTTTGGCATGCTCCCTCAATTCTCGATAATATTATTTTTATATTGCTTTCAATCTGTTCTTTTTTATCCATATACACACTCTATATTAGCGGCACACTGTTCACCCCCCACTATTTATTTCGATACTCCTCAATAGCCTGCTTATACACATCGCCACCATAGCTATCCACAGCCACCACCACGGGCAGCTCTTTCACCTCTAGTCTTCTTATAGCCTCGGCTCCCAAATCATCAAAAGCCACCACTTCCGATTTTGTTACGCAGCGAGCCATCAAAGCAGCTGCACCACCAATAGCAGCAAAATAAACACCCGTGTGTTTCATTATGGCATCTACCACATCATCGTTTCGGGTTCCTTTGCCTATCATCACCTTCAAGCCCTGGGCAATCAGCGTTGGCGAGTATGCATCCATTCGTCCACCTGTTGTAGGACCCACCGAGCCAATAGGCTTACCAGGCTTAGCAGGTGCAGGACCAGCATAATAAACCACCTGCCCTTCAAAGTCAAAGGGCATAGACTCGCCCCTCTCCAGCATCTCACTCATTCGCTTGTGAGCAGCATCGCGGGCAGTGTAAATAACACCCGAGATATACACCATATCTCCCGCTTTTAGCGTCTTAATTGTCTCATCACTAAATGGAGCACTCAATATTTTTTTATACGATACTTGTTCACTCATCTTAATTCACAGTTTGATTTATTAGTTACACCGCTATAGCTCACCCTCGGCATGTCGTGTGGCATGACAACCAATATTTACCGACACTGGCAACCCCGCTATGTGCGTCGCACTTGTAAGAATATGCACACCCAATGCAGTAGTGGTGCCACCAAAGCCAGCAGGCCCAATTCCCAACTTATTAATCTCCTCAAGAAGCTCAGCCTCAAGCGCAGCAATCTCAGAATTGCTATTTCCCTCATCCAGCGGGCGCAACAGTGCTTTCTTGCTCAAGTAGGCAGCACGCTCCATGGTGCCACCCACGCCCACACCCACTATTATTGGAGGACAAGGGTTGCCACCAGCAGCCTCAATTGTGTCAATAACAAATTTCTTCACCCCCTCCACTCCCTCGCTAGGGGTTAGCATCTTCAAAGCACTTTTATTTTCACTACCAAATCCTTTTGGCGACACAGTTATATGAAAAGTATTATCATCGGGCACCAATTCATAATGGATGATTGCTGGAGTATTATCCTTTGTGTTCACCCTATTAAATGGATCACCCACCACCGACTTACGCAAATATCCCTTCTCGTAGCCCTGGCGCACACCCTGATTTATGGCATCCTCAATAAAGCCATCAACTATCTGCACATTTTGACCCATCTTCACAAACACCACTGTCATTCCCGTGTCCTGACACATTGGCGAACGCTCCTCACGAGCTATTCTAGCATTGTCAATCAATGTGCCTAGCACCTCCTTAGCCAAAGGTGAGCGCTCGGTGAGCAAACTACTCTTAAATTTGTTATTAATATCCTCACTAATCACACAGCAGGCATCAATGCACAACTGCTCTACTAATGCGGTTATATCAGCTGATTTTACCTTTTTCATCTATACTTTTTCTAGTTAAAAAATAATGTGTGTTTCTATTTTTCAAATCTCCTTTATAATTGTCCACAAGCCCAATCAAGCAATAGGTGTCAGTTTCAGGATCGTGCACAAACTCACGCACCAACTTAAAATCCTCAATTTGGGAAGTGTTCTTAACATGAAATCGAGGACCATCACACGAAATCACCCTACCCCCCATCATTATATGATCCTCATCATAGTATGATATGTCCATATGCTCGGCAATTTTTTCATCTATCAAGTCAGCCAAATAGTCAAGATCGATATTTGGCTTTTTGTAAAACTTAATTAGGAAGCCATTTCTAATATCAGAGAAAAAATAATCCGACTCGGGAATATCAAACACGTCATGCAGCAAGGTTGTCGCAACCTCCTCAGCCGAGTGAGCCATCTTGCGATACCTGAGCGAGTTGTGAACAATTTGATAAATACTTTCGGGATGAGGACCAAACAAGCTAGGCCTAGACACAATTATCTCCTCACCAATACCCACAATAATATCCGCATTTTTGTCCAACGCTGGATACAATAAATTAAAATGCTCAATCACCACACGCCTATTTCGCTCCAATAGCATGTTAACATGATCAACTATCTCATACATCTGCGTGAAAGCCATCTGAAAACGAATATCAAGATGAAAAGTTGTAGCATCTTTCACATCGGTCAGGGAGTTTCTCACCTGCATTATTTTTCGTGGATTCACTATATCGTCATCATTCGAGAGTTGCAAACCAGGAAACATGCCCTTTATTAAGGAAGACTTTCCCGCTCCAGCATCGCCAACAATACCAATAATTTTGTCATCATGATTTATATGTCGATGCGATATTTGCTCGCCCAAAAACATCAATCGCTCTTTGCCCCTAGGTGCAAAGTATTGCGACGACACCATATATTCTTGTATAAAGTTTCGCATGATTCTGTGGGTTATTTCTGTTTATATTTAAAGTATTTAATCTTATAATCTCATCTCAATTTCAACGTTATAAAGGTATGAATTATTTGTATAAGCACAAAGATAGGTCACACAATAATCATCATTTAAACACTATTCAAACACTATTTTAACATCATTATAACACTGTTTTTACAAACACACAAATCACATTAAACATATTTAACATTGAGCTTTTTGCAAAATGTGAATATATTAAAATAAAAAGGCTATATTTGTAGTTAAATAGTGTTTTATAGCTGATTATCAGACAAATACTATTTTGTCAAAGTGTCCGAAAAAAGTGGATTGGACCTTACCAACACGTAGGTAGGTCATAAATAAAAAAAATAATAGATTTTCAACGTGTCGACTACCACATTTCACCACCAAAAGCACACTTCTATCCGCTATATTAACAATAATTCATATTGTTTCTTCAAAACACAAGTGTCAATGTTAAAGAAAATTTCAGTTTGGATGTTACCTACGTGTGCAACACCTATTCCTAACTTTGCGAGGACACCACCTACAAGAATATTGGACGTTTTTTCTTCCAAGACCAACCTAGCAACGTGTCGAACACCTCCTCCAAAACAAACCAATAACATTACTTCACGCAAACAACTTCATTTTTGGTTAATTTCACGTAATAATACTCATACAATGCCTCCAAAATAGTTTGCAAACATCTATTGTACGCGTGCAAAGCTCATAAATTTTCTTCAAACACTACTACCTACGCGAGAAATGGTTATTCCACCCCAAAATAATAGGTTACCTACGTGTGCAAAGTCCATTCTAAAACAGAAAGTGTTTAATATTTTTAACATGATAGGATAATGTCAGCAATAGTAACATGTCACCCGCCACGGTAGGCTTGTGGGAACAAACCAAAAATAAAATCCCCATCGGGGCGAGATGATTATAGAAAACAAATATACCGCAAACCAAAACCTCGTAGAGGTGACATGATTGTAGAAAACAGATATACCCCAAACCCCATCCCCCCATGGCGGGTAACATGATTGTAGTAAATTTGTCAATAAATATTATTATATTATGTGCTTTTTCGATACTTTTGATGTCATAAATAATATAAAACCACAAAGTTTATGACCAACAAAAGTTTTAAATTAATTATTACGGGGCTCATTTCAGCAGCCTTAGTAATTTTGACATCTTGTAGCAATATGAACAAAAACAAAGAACAAGTGTCGGGAATTCATCTCGAAAACCTCGACACGAGTGCACACCTTGGAAACGACTTCTATCAGTA
The DNA here is from genome assembly GCA_964345815.1 of uncultured Proteiniphilum sp. Lineage (GTDB taxonomy): Bacteria > Bacteroidota > Bacteroidia > Bacteroidales > Dysgonomonadaceae > Petrimonas. The sequence continues at coordinate 17,150 of CAYFSV010000021.1, forward strand.
TGCAACTGGTGGTTGGCAAGAAATGAATCCGCTAACACCAGAGTATGCTCGATTTGGAAGTTTTGACATGCTTGCCGAAAACAATCGCAAGCAGCTAAAAAATCTCATCGAAGACATCGCTGCTCATGAGCATGATGCGGGCAGCATTGAGCAAAAAATTGCCGACCTGTTTAACATGGCAATGGATAGCACCAAGCTCAATAACGAGGGTGTAACCCCTATCCTATCCGATTTGGAAAAGATTGCTAGCATCGAAAACAAAGAGCAACTTACAGTGGTTATTGCTCAAATGATGAAAATGGGAGTAAGCCCATATTTTTACATTTATGTTAGTGCCGACCCACACAATAGCAATCAATATCTGCTTCAAACACATCAGGGAGGAATGGGGCTTGGCCAACGCGACTACTACCTAGACGAAGATGAATCAACAAAAAACATTCGCGAAAAATATCAAGAGCTTATTTTTGATATGATGCTAAAAGCAGGAAAATCGGAAGCAGATGCTCATGCAAAGGTGAAAGATATAATGCGTATAGAAACCCAATTGGCAAAAGCGGCTTATGACAACATAAAATTGAGAAACCCACATGCCAATTACAATAAAATGAGCATAGAGGAGTTGAAAGCCCTAGTGCCACAAGTTGACTGGACCTTGTTTTTCGAAACACTGGGACTTGACACAAACCAAGATATCTCTATCTCGCAAAAAGAACATCTTGTAGAAGTGGGCAAAATAATTGCCAACGAATCAATCGACACCCAAAAAGCAATCCTTGAATGGAGAATTATTAATAGCGCAGCTTCATACTTGAGCGACGATATATATATGGTCAATTTCGACTTTTATGGCAAAACCCTTTCGGGAAGGCAAGAGCCACAAGAGCGATGGAAACGAGCAGTTAGCACTGTTGATGGTGCCCTTGGCGAAGCAGTGGGACAAATGTATGTGAAAAAATATTTCCCTGCCGAAGCCAAAGAGCGCATGCTCGATTTGGTTAGCAATTTACAATCATCACTAAAAGACAGAATCTTAGACCTAGAGTGGATGGGAGAGGAGACTAAAGAGAAAGCAATTGAAAAACTGAACACGTTTCACGTAAAGATTGGATATCCCAACAAGTGGAAAGACTACACCACACTGCCAATAGAGCAAGATACATATTGGGCTAACATAAAAAGAGCAAATGAGTTTGACACAGCCGACAACTTTAGCAAACTTGGCAAGCCCGTTGACAAAGATGAATGGTTTATGACACCGCAAACCGTTAATGCTTACTATAGCCCCACATCAAACGAAATTTGTTTCCCAGCCGGAATCCTTCAGTATCCTTTCTTTGATATGAATGCCGACGATGCCTTCAACTATGGAGCAATTGGCGTGGTGATTGGTCACGAAATGACACACGGATTTGACGATCAGGGTCGCCAGTTCGACAAAGATGGCAATCTAAAAGATTGGTGGACCGAAGATGATGCTAACAAATTTGATGAACGCGCCACCAAGCTTGCCGATTTCTACGATAAAGTTGAAGTAGCACCTGGTGTTTTTGCAAACGGACGCTTCACTCTTGGCGAAAATATTGCCGATCAGGGTGGACTTCAAATTTCATTTGATGCGTTCAAGAAGGCTACTGAATCTAATCCTCTTGTCGAAAAAGATGGATTTAGTGCTGAGCAACGCTTCTTCCTTGCTTATGCCAATGTGTGGGCAGGAAACATCCGCGACGAAGAGATACTAAAACGCACCAAAACAGACCCACACTCATTAGGCAAGTGGCGTGTGAATGCAGCATTGCCACATGTGCAAGCATGGTATGATGCATTTAATATTCAACCCGAAGATGATTTATACTTAGCACCCGAAGCAAGAGCAGTAGTGTGGTAATATCACAATCTTCATAAAATACCAAAGGGGCATAACACATCTATAATTTTGTGTTATGCCCCTTTTGAAAATACAGCCCCGCCATTATCATTACCAGCACCCTTGTGATTGGCGAAATTTTGTTTTACACCTCAAATTCTACGCCCATAAGCGGCGCATGCTGCTGTGCTCCATACACATCAGTTTCGCCAAGAGCGCCTGAAGAAATGGGACGAACGATTGTTATTTTAACAGCCTTTGCAGGGTCAAAATAAACCAAACTAATTATATCTGTTTCGGGAATGCCATACAATAGGGCAAACATCTGTTTATTGAAAATTTGTGCATCTTTTACTTTGTGATACATATCAAACTCCTTGAATATTACATCAAATGTAAGTTCAAAAGGTCCTGAATTTTTACTCCGTATCACGGATGCAACGTCTATTAATTTATGTTTCATCTT
>CAYFSV010000021.1:19582-20975 GCA_964345815.1 uncultured Proteiniphilum sp.
TATAGGGAACAAGCTTTTTGAGTCCTCCACCTTCATTAGGTGATAAACATTAAACTCATACACCTCACCCATTTTTGCATCAGATGGCGAGAATGGAAATGCCAAATTTCCAGCCGTGGCTATTCTGCCATCATATCCAAAGTGAAGCATAGTGCTTCGCGCAAAACCGCAAATGGTGTCTGCTTGTTCTTGTGTGTCTGCTACTGCCTCAATAATAATCATAAGCTCATTGCCAGCCGTTACGCCCTTGTCCTCAAACATGCCCATCACGCCATTCTTGCCATATATTTTGAAATCTAAAAAGAAATCTTTAAATCCATATGATGCAAAATTATCCTCAACTCGCTCTTTCACGCTTTGAGTGATCTCATCTATCTTGGATATCATGATGGGATCAGCAACACCAGCACACGAGATAGTGCGATAGCCAACCTTGCGAACCCCTTCAAGCTTAACAAAATACTCATCAGTTGGCACAAAACGACTACCACTCACTCTCACTTTGTCATCATCAACTTGCTCAAACTTAGTGTCGTGAAGATTTATAGCCCCACCAGGTCCAGGGAGAACGTAGGGGTTTGTTTTCTCGTAAAGCGTGTGAGCTGCAATAGACAATGTGGTGCATTTGCGTTTATCGGAAAGAGCCTCAAGCACAAAGTTATCCTCATTTAGATAACCAAACATGCTGTCGCTTCCGCTACCAGGCAATGCCGCAATGGCTGCGCACTCCAATATCTTGCCCATATGAATTGCAAGCCCTTTGTCGAATCCCTCTTTTACCGCCAATGCAGCAAACACAGATGGATCATAAGAGCGACCCGCCAATATCACCTGAGCACCATTATCTAAAGCCTCCATAAAAGGCTCCTCACCCATTTGAGCCACTATGCGAACAGAGTCGTCAACGTCTGCTTCGGTCAACTCCTTTGCGGGGTGAATAGGCGTTATATTGCCCTGACGAATATTATCTTTAACAAGCTCCTTCTCAAATTCAGATTGAATAACCGCCATTTTAAATGACAATTTGCGTTCTTTGGCAATCTCACGAATAATATCCAGAGTGAGATCAACATGAGGGCGACCACCACTACCACCAGCAGTGCCCACAATTACGGGTATCCCAGCCTCAAGAGCTGCGGGTATCATTATCTCTAAATCTCGTTTCACCGAATTGCGATCGGTAAACGATTTTCCAGCACCCAAATAATATGGTCCTGGGTCGGTGGAACCAGCATCCACAGCAATAACATGTGGCTTGCGTTTCATCCCCTCTTCAAAAGAGCCCATTGGGAAGCCATAGCCCAAAATGGCAGTTGGGGAAAGTATTCTAAGTTGTTTCATATTTGTTTTTGATTTATGAGTTATGAATTATGATTGATGATTTGTGAGTGTT
>CAYFSV010000021.1:21075-22434 GCA_964345815.1 uncultured Proteiniphilum sp.
TGAGTTATTATTGTTGATTATTGAATTCATAATTCTAAATTCTGAAATCATAATTCTGAAATCTGAAATCTAAAATCAGAATTCTAAAATCGCCAAAATCCTACTCATTTCATTAAATCCAATCATATAGCCTTCATCAACCCCCATACCAGGTTTTGACAAGTACTGCATTGGCGATGTAGCCATTGCCACATGTGCACACACCTCAGACGAACGATTGGTTTCGTTGCACGTGCCACCAAGATAGGCTCCCACACCATGCTCTTTGCAATATAGCACAGCCTCAATACTATTATTGATACCACCAAGGTCGGGTGTTTTTATTTGAATGATATGCCCTGCTTTCTCTTTCGAAAAGTCAATGATATCCTCAAGAGTATTACACCATTCGTCGGCAACAATCTGTGCATCAATACCCTTCTCCTCTATCTTCTCACAAATTGTTTTCATTGCATCAATTTGCGATTGTCTCTCACCCATATCCACTGGTCCCTCAACGCGCAAGTTGAAGGGCTTGGCAAGCTCCGCAAGTTCGCCAATATAGTTGGCGATGGCATCAAAATCGTTGTCAAAAATAATACCCAACGTTCCATACACATCTATATGAATGTCAGGACTGTAAGAATCATTTTGACGATGGGTTAAGATTCTGTTTTTCAACCAATCGATATATTCCTTAATCTTTTCGCCCTTTAGACCACATTTTGTTTCAACATGATTGAACAAAGCGTGAGGCAAAACTGGTGCCTCTTTCATTATCATCTTATCGGCATTAAGATATCTATCGTCGCCCGACTGCGAGAAAAGAGGAATCATGGTTTTTGACACCTCCGTGCCATACTCCTCTGCAATGATTTCAGCCATCAGTTTACCTTTGCTTTTTGCCACTGCATCAAGCAATGCCTGCGTGACTCCATATCTGATAGCAGTATGAAACACCTTGCCCGTATCGGGGTTAACAGCTTTATCCACTATATCAGCCATTTCACGAAATGTGCTAATATCTTTATTGACTAAAAGTGGAGCAATATGCTTTTCGATAACTGGAATGAAGTCGTTTGCCAAAAAAAGAGGATCGCGACCACCAGCACCCGAGTATTGAACAGCAGCACAGTCGCCATGTCCATATGCGCCATTTTCGAGCATTAGCATAACAGATATAGATTCGCCAGCTTGTCTCACCGAGGTGAAACCAGCAGTGGCAGGCTCGCCAACATAAAAGGCGCCGTCGCTTTGTGCACCCTGTTTTATAGCCTTTTGATCGTCAAAATAGAAACCCGTTTGACCCGGGGAACATATAAGTTTTGTAATTTTCATCTTTTATTGATTTGTGATTTGTGATTGCGGATTTATGATTGC
>CAYFSV010000021.1:22534-24173 GCA_964345815.1 uncultured Proteiniphilum sp.
TGATTGCTGAATGTTGATTGTTGATTTATGAATTATGAGTTGTGATTTGTGAGTTATGAGTTATGATTGTTGAATTCTAAAATCTAAAATCATAAATCTAAATTCTGAAATCTAAAATCATAATCGCCAAAAACATCCTACTTAGGTCGTCCAACAAGAAAGCCCTTGCCAATAGCATAAATATCATCAATAACCATCTGGAAGCTAACTGCACGTTTTTCGTACTTGCCACGTTCCTCCAGTTTTTGACGGTGGAAATCGAGCAAATCCTGAGTAAACGGCAAGTTGCCAGCATCTAGCAAACGCACTGCACCTGTATTGTCGCGAGCGGGCATCACTTTCCCAGCATTAAATCTACTAGGCGCAAACGGAATATCAATCACTCCAGCCTCAAATGCAGCAATAGCACCTAGCACATAGTCGCCCTTGCCCAACTCTTCCACCTTATTGAGAATGCAGTGCATCTCCTTTATAATAATATCGCTTTCGGCAATAACCGCAGGAATGGTTCTGAAATCTTGATCCTGCAACATCGACACCAGCTGCTTTGTTGCTCGCAATCCAGCAGCATTAGCCTCTTTAGTGGGAACACCCATTGCTTCGTGAGGAGTTTTCACAATCACTTTTGTAGCCTTGGCAAGCACTGCTGCTGCAGCACCCCACGAGATAACCCCAAAAGCCTGAGCCTCATCTTGCGGAAAACCACCCATCCATTGATGAAATACTGTGGTGATTTGAACATCGTTAAATCCAAATTTATCGAGGTACTCACGAGTAACTGCATTGAGTGCCTTAATAGCTGCCACATCTTGAATAAGATTTCCACACTGACCATAACCAACTGTGATATCTTTAACACCCTGTGTTGCAGCAAGAATACTCTCAATTACAGCCACCGAGTTTGATATCGAGGGAGGAATGAGCGTTCCTGTGAGAGGTCCAAATGGTTCGCGATTGATAGTAACCCCCGCCTCTTCATACAAGCCTATCAGCCTATCAGTATATTGCCAGTGAGCAATAGTTTTTTCTAGCGAGTGATTTTTTGAGTAAGGAATGTTGTAAGAAATTCCACCACCTTCGTAGGAGGTGAATCCTCCAGCAATAGAAATTTCGGTTAGCAAGCGAGCATCGGGAGTACCGTGGCGCACCTGAACCGGCTTTTTGAGTGCCGAAGTAACCTCGCGACAAATTTCCACACCATAGTTTACGATAGGAAAACCATTAAGCATCGATCTGCCTGTTTCTCTACTTTTGGCTATCCCCGTCTCAGCCTCTTTATATCGATTGAGGCGGGTATAACTATCAACAGTAGTGGGCAATAAGTCGGCTTCGCCCTCATTCTCCAAATATTGTAGAAGCTTGATGTGCTCATCATGTAGCGCAACACCAGCACGAGGTTGAATAAGTGTTTTGTTCTCATTCAAGCCAGCACTTAGCCTTTCGCCAAATCGCTTCTCCTTTGGAATTGATTTTTGATAGGCAACAGCCTCATCAAAATCCACACCGGCACCTGTTTGCCAATGCGTTAATACCTCCTTGCGCTCGGCAAAGAAAGCATCATTAGTTAGTTTTTTATTTGAAATGTCCATGTTATTTATTTTTGAGTTATGAGTTTTGATTGTTGATTTGTGATTGTTGA
>CAYFSV010000021.1:24273-26260 GCA_964345815.1 uncultured Proteiniphilum sp.
TTATGATTGCTGATTTATGATTGCTGATTTGTGAGTGCTGATTTGTGAGTGCTGAATTCTAAATTCTAAAATCATAATTCATAATTCCGAAATCTAAAATCCGAATTCCGAAATCATCATCTCCAGTGCCACGTCTGGATACCGTGAGCTTAAAAGCCCCATTGAAGCAAAAATATATTGTTTATCTATTAAATATTTTGGGTTTGTTGGTTTTGCAAGCGACATATCGGTAGGCAAGCGTTTTGCACCGTCAAGAATTCGATCGGGCTCTTTAGCATTCACAATAGCTCCACCTATACCTATTATATATGGTATCTCTATTAAATCTTTGCCTGTGAGAGCAAAAATTTGGCCAAAAGGGGTGTAAACGCTTTCGTAAGTTCCCACATGCCGCTCCACGGCTATTTGCACAGCACTACGCGCTATTGCCACCTCAATTTGTTCTTCCATCGAGCCAGGCTCAGCCAATATCGAAGGATTACTAGATACCTTTTCTATCCAACTTTCAATTTGCTCTTTATCTATATTATTATTGTGAGAAAGATTTCCCAAGTCAACCTCATCCACAAGAGCCGACACACTGTACCTCATTCCTAAATCACCCTCCACCGTACGTTTACTAGTAGGCTCGGGCAATCCCTTAACGGTAGCATTCTCGATTGTGGGTTTGCCATCCGCAATTGAATAAACATCCGTGGTGGCGCCACCCACATCAATAGCCAAAAGATCACCAATACCTTCTTTAGCTTTTGTTCCTTTGCTCAACAACTGACAACCATTAAGCACAGCCAAAGGTGTGGGTATGACGTCATCTTTTGCCAGTTCTTGAATCTTATTTAGCCCCTTAGCATCAATAATCTGACTAATAAAAAGCTCTGTAATCTTCTTTTTTGCAGGCTCAATATTAAGCTTATTGAACTCGGGCATCACATTTTCGGTAATTACAAACGGTTTATCGGTCGATTTAAATATCTCTTCTATTTGGGTTGAAGCACTTTTGTTGCCAGCAACAACTGTCGTAAAGTTGCCATTGATGGTTACAAGCTTTCGAGCATTTGCAATAATAACATCTTTGTTGCCCCCATCAGTGCCACCACATAGTAACACCAAATCGGGTGAAATATCTTCAATTTCATCCATTTCGGCTTGCGACAGCTCAAATGCATATGTTTTAACCACCTTTGCCCCTGCACTCGATGCAGCCAGCTTTGCAGCCTTAGCAGTGAGCTCGGGCACAAGACCTAGCGACACCATCTTGAGTCCACCAGCAGCACTGCTGCAACAGAGCAACTCATCATAATCAAACTTACCTATTTTATCCTCCAACTTGTGTAGAGCTTTGGTAAAGCCCTCCATCACATCAGTTTCGATTGTTGTGAATGAAGATGAAGTTGAAATGATCTTTTTTTCTCTGGCATCAATTGCTGTTAGCTTGGTGTAAGTACTTCCAATATCAGCAGTAAGAATTAGCATTAAATATTACTTCAAAAGTTGATTTAAATCGTCTATACATGTTTCCACAGCGGTTCCAGGAGGATAAGCCCTAGTGAATCCCATAGCAAGGAATCTTTTTTCCACCTCATGAAAATCTTGTTTCCCAACCACTAGGTTTCCACCTGCAAGCAGCGGTATGTCTTTAAGTCCAGCTTCATCGCATTTTTCTCTCAATCCATGACAATCAATCTCACCATGTCCATAAAGCGACGAAACCAAAATAGCATCGGCATTTGTTTCTACGGCTGCCTCAATATATTCCTCCTGGGTCACCATTACTCCCAGATTAATTACTTTAAATCCAGCTTGCTCTAGAGCATAAGCAAGGATTTTGTTTCCCACAGCGTGAACATCTGCACCAATCACGCCTGTTACTACAGTTTTCTCATTCATAAAAAGTATTTTTCATTAAAAGTAATGACGCAAAGTTATTGCTTTTTAAGAGATTAGCAAAGTTATTTAGGAAATATATGAGGGGTAGAGGGGAATTATA
>CAYFSV010000022.1:0-12086 GCA_964345815.1 uncultured Proteiniphilum sp.
CAGAGCATCTGCCTTACAAGCAGAGGGTCGGCGGTTCGAATCCGTCAACGCCCACTTCCCAAACAGAAACCTGTTAGTCAAAAATGACTTGCAGGTTTTTTTATACCCAAAAAGTACTATAAGTTATACTAGACTCTATTAGATGACCTTCATCGCAACAAAATCTAGTACGTAGGGAAATTTACTCCCCCACCCTCTCACAACACCTTGAATACTCTCGCATTCGGCAGTTTCCTTTATCATCAAACCCTTTTGTTACTCTTAGCCTGATACACTTGTGGATATCCTTAAAAGCTTTTCGAACCGAAGAAAAAAGTTAAATACCCCCAATTCGAGACTCTCGGGCGATGGAAACAGGTTCAATCTTAGTAATTGCGCCTCACGGGCCAGAGAAATAGGTTCAAATTCAACCCTTGTATCAAATAAAAAAGGATATCCAAAATTAATTGAATATCCTTTAATCGCCATTACGATACTAAAACCTTGAGTATCATTGTAACATTATATCTTTTGAACTTTCACAGCATTCAAACCCCTATCACCTTGTTCTAGCTCAAAGGATACTTGATTGCCCTCCATAACATCCTCAAAAGCATTTGAAATATGAAAGAAATAACTTTCATTCCTTCCAGTTTGCTTTATAAATCCAAAGCCCTTATTATGATTGAAAAAATCAACGTAACCCTTCTTTACAGTCTCTTCCTCAATCACATCTTCTAATTTCGGCGTAGATATTTCAATATCCTCGATACTTACTTCTTCCACCTCACTAGGCTCTGGGGGAGTATCAGTTATTACTCCAAATTCATCTACATAAGCAATCATATCCTCAAAGCTATCAGCTTCTGAATTTCTACGCTCTTCTCTTCTTTTTCTTTTTTCTTCTCTTCTCTTTTGTTTGTTTTTTTCTATCTCTCTTTTATTAAATGAGTTTGATTTAGCCATTTTTGTTATTATATATTATCTTTATTTTTTAATTTTATTGTTATTTGTTATGAGATTAATACGCTCTGTAGCAAGATACTCATATTATGTTTAATAAACAATATCTTGAACAACAGATTTTTCAATTTTCTCAAATAGTTCATCAAATTCCATATCTTTAACAGAAATAGGATCATGAACTATAAGCTCTATTTTGTTACCAATGTCCAATGGAAAAGACCCCCATTTGGTCATCTTCCACGAATTATTGATTGTGACTGGAACCACGTATGCATTAGGTGCGTTTCTACACAAAATCTTTAAACCATTAACCGCAAATGGTTTTGGTTCTCCATTTTTACTTCTAGTACCCTCTGGAAAGATAACTGCCGATCTATTATACTTTTCAATATATTCACCTATAGTTTTGATAGCCGATAGAGATTGACGTGCATCTTTTCTATTAATTAAAACGGAACCTCCATGTCTCAAATTATAAGATATACTAGGAATTCCTTTGCGCAATTCTATCTTACTGATATATTTTGGATGCACTTTTCGAAAAAACCAACCAATTGAAGATATATCATAAAAGCTTTGATGATTTGCAGCAATTATTAGCGGCACCCCGCTTGGAACCTTCTCTAGATTGCGAATTCTATATCGGGTTCCTAGTACATAAGTGTTTGCAACTAAAAAAAAGCATAGTATATCAACACTTTTTTTGTGCGCTTTATAACCAAAAACATTAAAGGCAATCCACTGGACTATATGAAAAAAAACTAATGTTGTGCCAAACAATAAATAATAAATAACAGACAGTGGATAAGCAATTATTTTTTGCATTTAATGATAAGTATATTGTGTAAAGAAAACTCTTGTATAATCGAAGTTATATATTCTGTAAAGATACTCAAAAAACACAAACAATCACATACTCTATCACTTTAGTTTTTTTGTTTTAACAAAAACCACACTAAACTTTTTGACTAATTAAATATAAAAAGCCTATCTAATTAAGACTCGGGTCATTAAAAGTATCTCCCTGACTTATATCACCTGTTTTATACCCTTTTGTAAACCAAAAAATTCGCTGAGCGGAAGTCCCATGTGTAAAAGAATCAGGAACAGTGTATCCCATTGCTTTCTTTTGAAGCGTGTCGTCACCTACAGCATTAGCAGCACTAATTGCAGACTCTAAATCACCAGGTTCTAAAAGTATTATTCCAGCTTTAGAAGCTTGATTAGCCCACATTCCAGCAAAAAAGTCTGCTTGTAGTTCTAATTTGACATTCAATTTGTTATACTCTTTCTCGCTTACTCTTCCTCTATACTGATTGACTTGGTCTAGAATACCAAGCATTTTTTGAACATGATGCCCCACCTCATGAGCTGTAACGTATGCCATAGCCATTTCTCCTTCTGCACCATACTCACTTATAAGTTGATGGAAAAAATTAAGATCGATATAAACTTTCTCATCCGCAGGACAATAAAAGGGACCTGTTTGAGCAGAGGCACCTCCGCATGGCGAAGATGTTTGATCTGTAAAGTTAACTAGAACTGGACTTCTATATTTTTCACCAAGTTGAGTTCTGAAAACTTCAGACCATATTTCATTTGCGCTATTAAAAACACCTAAAGTAAATATTTTTAAATCCTCATTTTCATTTAACCTTGATGGGTCAACAATCTCTTCTGTTGCGCTATCTACTCCAAATTCACCAACTAAACTCATCAATTGCGAAGGATCTTGCCCTAGCAACAATGCTACGATAGCAATAATTATGGCACCTAATCCACCAAAGGCAGCACCTCGCTTTACATTTCTTCCACGTCTATCCTCATAATTGCTCTCGCTATCATCACGATTCAACCATTTCATATAATCAAAGGGTTTGGTTTAAATTTAATATTTCACTATTTGTTAATTGTAGGTTCAGGCTTAATCTTTGTAGCTTTCAATGGCATCACACCCATTGAAGTATCAACTTTGCCATCCATCTTCTCATTCACAATTTTGGCAACAATGCTAATATTTTCTCCCTCTACAAATGCTCTAGCTTTAAGTGTATCAGATTTAACAACAATGTCTTGTAGTTTCACTTTATACCCACCATAAAAACTCACCTCTCCTACCAGCCTTTTATCTGTCGATAAAATTTTTATATTTCCTTTCTCATATCCATAAGGAGCTTGAGACACCTCATAAGCCCAATTACCTACTGCCTTTTTTTCTTGTGCTAAGCTTAAGAACAAAAAACCAGAAAAAGCAATCATAAACAACGATAATAATATTCTTTTCATATGATTAAAATGATTTGTTAAATGTTAAGTCTCAAAGATATAAAATATGTGTGAATTGCTATTAGATTAATAATAGAAACTTATTTACTTCATATATAAATCTTGATTCCTTTTATTATATCGAACATTAAAATTAGGCTATTGTTTATATAGTACAAGAATATAAATGAATAAAAAAATGAATACATCATATTTACCCATTGACTTAGACTATTTTGAGCTTTTAGAAAAAGAAGTTCAAAAAGAAAGTGTACGAGTTTTTTATTTTAATCAAGAGAACTATCCAAACCTTGACGAAATAAAAGGAAAAGCATCGCGAATAGAAAAAGATGACACCAATGCTTACTATATGTTTTTTGAGAACAATGACAAAGTAAGATTGGATAGGATTGTTGTTTTTAATGGTATTCCAGGTCCAGCCTATGACGAATATGATGCATTTGCTTTAGCCCCACTTACATGCAAAGCGGGATACGATGATGAAGATTGCTAATCCTCGTCTCCCTCAATCGGAGGTGTTGGAGGTGACTCCATCTTTGTCATCATCTCTATCGTCAGTCTCATCAATCTTCAATAATTGTATTTTGTTTTTAATCTCTGTTGTTTGTCCCATAAAAACACTATCCGAGAAAATAGTGTCTTTGTAACCCAAGCGTGGATCCGTTAAAACATGAATGTCCCATTTACCTTCTTCCAAGCCTCGAAAAAGAAATAACCCATCCTTTGACTCAGGAATGCTTAGAAGGGTATCTTTTTCATTTACAATTATAACCTGTGGATTTGCTTCTCTTGGCAAAACATATCCTTTTAGCGAGCCTCCATAAGTTTCAGGAAAAACACGAACAGTAGGTTTAAAAAACCAATTATCATTTTGCTCATAAAAAGAAAGTGCCGCATTAATATCTACCAATATATTAGTAATATAGTTTGCATACAAGCTCGTGTTTATTGTTGCAACTATTCCATTTTTAACAGTCTCTTCATTAATAAGATTAATTTGCCCTTTTGAGGTTTTTAAATATGTATTATCCCCAAAGAAAATTCGTATTCGTCTAAGCACCCCTGCTGGAAAATACTGATCTACTATTTGCTTCGATTTTCCATTTGTGAGTGATAGTACGTTATGCAATCCTCCATTATAATCTAAGGTGATCCAGTTCTCAGTATTATCAACCGAATCCATTAAAGAAACCTCTATCTTTTGTATATCAACATTCAGCTCCGAAATTGTAAAAGAACTCTCTCTTGTAGAAATAGGTTCGTCAGTAAGACTAATACGCAATCGCGTAGCATTAAAGCTAGGATCATTTTTAGAGCATCCTACAAACAAGGTGATTGTCAATAATATAATAAGCGATACAATAATATTCTTTCTCATTTCATAAATCACATTAATGTTGCAAAGATAAACAATATTGATAAAGAGAGCTTGAATGATATTAAAATCAAATAACTGCAATCAGAGACATAATCTCCCTATAAGTTAGTTCAAATTGTACACCCGGCGAGATTCGAACTCGCATCGTCGGAACCGGAATCCGGTATTCTATCCATTGAACTACGGGTGCATATTATTTTTTAATCGAGTAAGCGTCCCCTCCCCATTGCATAGTTATCTCTTCATTCTTTATATAAAGTTCAAATTCAGCTCTTAAAGTCTTAGGAACCAAGTTTAATATGTTAGTCCTAATTGTCACATCATCAGAATTATCACTGAGCGCAATACTATATGGATAAAATAACGGGAGATCGATTTTTGTAGATAAACTGTTATTAATGCTGTCTACATCAACAAAATCTTTAATATTATAAGATAACAAAGAAGCATCTTCTACCTTATTCCAATCTACATCATAGAAATCAATCTTACTGTCGCATGCTTTATCACACACTGTTTTCACAACACAAATAATAACACTTTCATCTCTATAAGGAAGAAGCTTTATTTGTGTCGTACCTATCTCTGAAGTTTGAATCTTGAGATATGTATCAGAGTGTTGAAGCTTATTCATTTGTCCGAGTGGTGTCGGCACAGAAACCACACTTTTGTCAACCACAATTATATCTTTATCTTCATCTGTCAATCCAGGCAAAATCTCAAAAGGTATCTTTTTGAACACTTCATTAATATTTTGCGAACTAACTAATGTAGATGATAATACTACAATTGACAACAGTAAAATTCTTCTCATAGATATGATGACTTATAACATTAAACAAAAAAAGATGAGCAGTTGATATATTTAAAATATAAGTAACCGCTCATCAATATCAAATATTTACAGATTGGCTATCCTCTTAAACGATCAAGAGACCGAACCAGTACTTCATCGGCACCAATCTTTCTAATAGCCAAATATGTCAAAATTATGGCAATAGCCGGCATGATAGAGCCTATTCCAAAGTTTTGAAATTGAATTCCAGATTCTGGGTTTATTTTATAAAACAAAAACCCAAAATAGGCATAAAATCCAATCATCACCATAATATTAAATATCGAGGCTCTAATTTGCAACATTCTTGTTTTAAACAAAAAAATTGAACCTAAAGCAATTAAAGAACTTAGCACTCCAATAGCAAATAAACCCCATGTGGAGTTTACAATATCACCATCTTTATATAAGCCAAGTGCTTCAAACTTAATTAAATCAACTCCAACATTAAATTTTGCTAGAGGTGTAACTACTGCTATCAGCATACATGCTGAAGCAATTAATAGAAACAGTGTTTGAATTCTTTGAATCATTTATTTTAGAATTGTTCTTTTTCTTTTGAAGGATTTCTATAATAAATTTTATCCTCAACCCATTCTTGCATTGCTATTAATGCTGGTTTTGGCAGTTTTTCATAAAAACGAGAAATCTCTATTTGCTCATGATTCTCAAACACCTCTTCCAAGTTATCACTATATGAAGCAAACTCCTCCAATTTATTGTCAAGGTCTGTTTTCATTTCAACAGACAATTGATTTGCTCTTTTACTAATAATACGAACCATCTCATAAACATTACCTACTGGTTCAGCCATTTTCATCACATCCTTAGTTTCAGATGTTGATGATGCATTTGTTCTTCTATATTCCATTTTATTTTATTTTTTCTATTGCCTAATTTGTTAATTACGACGGAAGCACATCAATTTTATCTTGAGACTTTTTGTAATACTTCTCAGCCTCCTTGCCATGCTTTCCTTCTGGAAAACTATTCTTATAATTAAAGTACTCATCTAAAACCATTCTATATCGTTCTGGTTGAGTTTCCAATGTACTATTCTCTGCATACTCAAATCTAGCTCTCAAAATCACCATTTGGTATTCTTCAGCATACTCCGAGAATGGATAGTTTTTCAAAGCCTCCCTGGCAGTAATTACAGCCGATTCATAATTATTTCCTCTATAATTTCCAAGATTTAAATACAATTGAGCAGATTTCAATTCCTTAAGCGCAAGTTTCTCTTGCAATTCAAACATATAATTTTTAGCTTGATCAGCCCTTTCTGTTTGTGGATACTCCTCAATATATCTTTGAAACTCCGTTATTGCTTTATATGTCTTAGATTGGTCCAATCTAGGATCGGGCGAATCAAGATACATACCGTATGCAGCATAAAACAGTGCAGACTCTGCAAATTCACCTCTTGGATACATATTATGGTAAGTCGAAAATGTCTCGGTAGCCATAATATAGTCCTTCGAGTTATAATAACTTTGCCCTAATAAATATAATGACTCCTCTGCGCTTGCAGTACCCTTGAAATAATGAACAAGCTCTTCAAGTAGAGTTATTGATCTATTATACTTCTTTTCCTCAAAGTACTTCTTAGCATAAGTATATTTCACATCTCTATCATTGCTCTTCAATATTTTGTTGTATTCACCACATGAAGACAACAAAATTATTGCTAGCAACAAACTAAAAGGTTTTATTTTCATCATCTATTAATCGATTTTAGCCTGCAAACTTACTCAAAATATCTCGGTTTTAATATATCTCACATTGATTTTATTCTATTTTAGGACTTTCCGTTCAAGAACTCAGATATATCCTCAACATAATTTCTGTTGTTTGCCAATTTTGGCACCTTATTTTGCCCACCTAAGCGCTCCCTATACTCCATCCATCTATAAAAATCACCCGACTGAAGCACCTTCACAATCGGACGACCAAGCGACAAATTATAAGATCTTTTAGCTTCATAATCCGAATTTAGTCTCTTCAAACTCTCATCAAGTGCATCTGTGAACTTCTGAATATCATCAGGCTCACGCACAAATTCTATAAACCACTCATGAGCTCCCGACGAGTTATTACCAAAATAAACAGGAGCAGCAGTATATTCACGCAACTCCGAGTTTGTTAAGTTGCATGCATCTTTCAAAGCTCTATCAGCATTATCAACTATCAGCTCCTCTCCAAACGCATTTATAAATTGCTTTGTTCTTCCCGTAATTCTAAATAAATATGGATCAGTAGATGTAAATTCTATTGTGTCACCAATCTTATATCTCCACAGCCCCCCACTGGTAGTAATAACCATTGCATATTGTTTACCAACCTCAACTTCAGAAAGAACAACAGTTTTTGGTTTACTCTCTTTCCATTCACTAGAGGGAATAAACTCATAAAAAACCTCATTGTCAAGCATCAAAAGCATATCCTTTGAATTAGCTGAATATTGAACTCCAAAAAAACCTTCCGAAGCATTATATGTTTCCCAATATCGCATATTGTTATTGGGAATCAGCTCCTCATATTGTTCCTTATATGGCGAAAAACTCACACCACCATGAAAAAACACCTCTAAGTTACTCCATAATTCTGGTATAGAATAACCGGTATCCAAGGTTATTTTCTTCAACAATACCAACATCCAAGATGGAACCCCCAATAAAGCTCTGATGTCCTCATTTCTTGCATACAATGATAATCTTTCAAGCTTCTCTTCCCAATCAGGTAATAGGGCTATATCTTCTGGCGTTCGCGCTAGCTTCACCAAAAAGGGTAGATTTTTCATTAACACAGCCGATATGTCACCCGTAAAAACCCCATCTCCAATATCATTAAGTTGTTGACTACCTCCTATTACCAATGTTTTTCCCAAAACAAATGAAGTATCAGGATAGCTATTAGCATACAATCCCAACATCTGATGTCCACATCTATAATGACAGTTTTCTAAGGACTCCTTTGTGACTGGAATATATTTGCTTTTGTCGTTAGTGGTGCCACTAGACATAGCAAACCATTTCGTCGGTGTATCCCACAAAACATTGGAGTCACCCTTTCTAAGTATTTTATCTAAATAAGGTCGTAAGTCTTCATAACGAAAAACAGGAACATTTTTTTGAAATTCAGTGATACTCTGTATCCTATCAAAATTAAATTCAGAACCAATCAAAGTTCTTCTTCCGTGATCAAGTAAATATTTAAAGTTCTTTTCCTGTGTAGCTATAGGATTCTGAACAAACTCTTCAACTGCTCTAAAATATTTTCTAAAAACAGCCTGCGTAATTTTTCTAATCACCATCATTAATTTACATGTTATTTTATTGTTTTCAGCGCAAATCTAATACTTCAAAATATTAAATCCGATTTTTTAAGGAAGCAAAGATACAACCCTATACTGTAAAGATTTGGGAAAAGTACTATTTTGTTTAATAGAGTATTGATTATGTGATTTTGTTTGAATAAGTATATTCATAATAGTTATAGGATAGTTTTATCATCCCATCCTGCTTATTTTTCGCAATGCTTCTTCATCAATAATTTTTATTTTCCTACCGTCCAGAAAAATCACACCCTCATTCATGAAAGTAGTCAATGTTCTTATAGCATTAGCAGTTGTCATGTTAGATAGATTTGCCAAATCTTCCCTAGTAAGATATATATCTATCGTGGCTCCATCTGGTTCAAGACCATAACTCTCTTTCATAAAAATAAGCGATTCTGCCAGACGACCTCTAACATGCTTCTGAGTCAAATTAACTATACGTTGATCTGCAACACCTAAATCTACTGACAACAACTGAATAAAAAAGAAAGCCAATCGAGTATTTGCACTCAATATTGCTTCAATCGTCATCATAGGAATAAAACATATAGTAGAAGTTTCGAAAGCAGCAGAAGATGTAACATATGGCTCATTTGCAAAATAAGCCCTATAACCAAAATACTGAACAGATCTAATCATCCTAATTATCTGATTTCTTCCACCCACTCCATTTTTATAGATCTTTACCTTGCCTTTCAAAAGACACATCAACTCCTTTGGCTGCTCGCCCTCCACATGAATATTTTCATTCTTGCGAAATTTAACTATCCTTGCGCTCTCTTTAATAATCACTCTCTCTTCATCCGAAAGCAAGCGCCAAATATCAGTTAAGGAGAGCGAAAAATCTATCTTTCCTTTTATATTTGTACTCATATTGCTGTTTTACAACTATGTTATAGAACACAAAATTAAGATTTTAATTGATTAATGTGTAACTATATATCCAAAAAAATCACACCTAACTCAATTTTATAAGAATATTTCACTAATTAGATATCTTTTATGTGGAACAACAAGCAAAAACACAGCCTCAAAAATCTAATATTCATAAATTATAGTTAGTTTTGTAATCACAAAATGAAGACAAAACTGGTCATATTAGCATTGATGGTCCTTATACCGATAGGTCTTTTCAGTCAAACGGATCTTCCATTAGACACAATATTGAAAAGATCGATGAGTGCCGCCGAAAAATACAACGGACTTGTTGAAAGCTACAAGTCCGAAGTGTATATGCGAACCTATGTCCAAACCATCAAAAAGAACTTCCTATATAAATACACGCATCTTGTTCCTCGTTTAGTTTTGCACGACCCCAAAACAGATGAAGCTGTTATCGAAACTATTAGCGAACTAGAATATAATTACCCCAACAATTACATCCAGGACATCAAGAACGTAACTGGAACATTAACAAGCAAAAAGGATATCGAAATGATACCCTTCAATCTTCTCAACATCAATGTTTATGGTGAAGCCACTAATACCGAAACCTTTTTTATGCCTGTTCGGTTTTCCACAAAAAAGTATTATAACTACAATCTCATAAAAGTTACATTCGAAGACAATAACACATACTACACAATAGGCTTCAAACCCATTTATGAAAATCAAAAACTACTCAAAGGAAGTTTTGTTATTGAGCATGGAACATGGAGAATTGTTCATTTTAGCGCCGAGGGTGTCGAGTCATTTTCCGATTTCTCATTCGAGATAAGTATGGGAGACACTTGGACATCCAATTTTCTTCCTGTTGAATATATCATTTTTCAAAATGTGTCGTATCTGGGCAATATAGTAGCAAGCAGGCACATAGCAAACATTAAATATCGAGATGTTGTATTAAGAACAACGCAAGAGCGAAAGAAGAATTTAAATATTAGCGACTTCTTCAAAGTAAAACTAGACTCTATTCCTATAAATAATAATTTAGAATTTTGGGAAAAGAATAGAGCCATCCCTCTGCAGGCAAAAGAAATAGATGTTGTCAATGAGTTTTTAAAAAAACAAAGCGCAAAAATAGAGAAGGAGAAACAAAAAGACTCACTTCACAATGACAATAAAGCACAAATATTTGCACAAAAGATTGTGCTAAATTCACGGTATAAGTACAAATCAACGATGATTGGTTATAGCGGTCTTCTCAACCCATTAATGTTAGGATATTCAACAGTCGATGGAGTCACATATCGCCAAAAACTATCTCTAAATTATTCAATGACTAGAAGTCGAGCTTTCAACATCAATGCCTATGCTGGCTATTACTCCAAAAAAAGAGAAATCCTTACCGACGTTACATCCACCTGGAACTACGAACCATTTTATCAAGGAAATATCTCATTCTCATTGGGAATAGGGCTACCTTCTTATAGCTCACTTTTCACAGAACAAGTACAAGAAGAACTAGAAAACAGTGGCGTTATATTTGATGAACTCCCATTAAAATATTACAAAGACTACTATGCCAAACTTTTTAATGATTACGAGCTTTTTAATGGATTTTCTACAACTATAGGTACCGAATTTCACGTCAGAAGACCCGCAAAGGATAAAAAAGAGTTAGTAGAACAGCTCATTTTCAAATCAACTGGAACAAATAACAATCCACTCGACAAACTTCTTGTAAGCAAAAGATCATTTTTACCATATATCAGACTAAGTTGGACACCCGAGCAGTATTATAGATATGAAGGAAGGCAAAAAATCTATGTCCGATCAAAATATCCCACCTTCAAAATAGAAGTTGCCAAAAGTATTCCTGACATCATTGGCAGTAGCTCCAAATATTATCGTGCCGAGATAGATATAAGTCAGAACATCCAACTGGGATTAATGAATTCACTTCAATATCACATTGGCGCAGGACAATTCTTCAACAGAGGTAGTGAATATTTTGCAGACTTTTCATTCTTTGCCAAAAACTACACTCCCAGCAATTGGGATGATGGCATTGGTGGCTCTTTCAACTTGCTCAACAGACAACTCTATAATGCTTCCGACAAATATGTTCAAGCTCATGTCATGATCGAAACACCTTTTTTTATTCTCCGCAACATACCAATCGTCTCCGAATATGTAAATCGAGAAAGAATTTATATCAGCCAGCTCTACACACCCCACATCAAATCTTATACCGAACTGGGATACGGGATTGGCAACAAATATTTTCAGAAAGCTAATGCAGCAGTATTCACCTCATTCCAGAAACTCGATTTTAAATATGTAGGAGTTAAAGTTGCATTTCACTTATAACAAATACCAGAATCATTTTTGAATAATAACAAATTACACCTACAATCATTTTT
>CAYFSV010000022.1:12186-23631 GCA_964345815.1 uncultured Proteiniphilum sp.
AATCATTTTTGAATAATAACAAATTACACCTACAATCATTTTTTTGAATATCTTTGTGAAAAACATTCACAAAACTCAAATATGAAGAAAAGACTTCTAGTCGATTTATCCTACTTAAAAGATTTATATAGAGGCTATGGACAAATTGCCCTAAACTATGCCAACTACTTCAAGGATAACTATGATCCTGAAAAATCAAATTATGAGCTAACACTTTTAGTTCCAAAAGAGTTTATAGGTTCCTTTGGAAATAAAGTCAAATATATATCCTCCTCAAATTGGTGGCGACAACACTTCAGACATCTAATGCCCCAATTCGACATATGGCACAACCTTCAATATCCATCAAGATTCAGACCATATTCCAAATCAACAAAATATATTTTCACTATTCACGATTTAAATGTTCTTTCTCCTGAATATGAGAAGAATCAAAAAGATATCGACAAAAACTATCGAAGAATAAATAGAAACATAAAGCAAGCAAGCATCATTACAGCAATTTCTGAGTTCTCAAAAAATCAGATTGAAACGCATTTCAATCTAGGAGAAAAACGATTGGTAATGATTTATAATGGAGTCGAAAAAATAGCTGACAAACCAGTATCCAAACCCGAAGCCGAAATAAAAAAACCTTTTTTCTTTTCAATAAGCGTATTCCGTCCAAAAAAGAATTTCCATGTACTATTAGATATGGCAAAACTCATGCCCGACAAACACATCTATATTGCGGGATACAATGATACGGAATATGGCAACATGATAAAAAGTAGAATTAATAATGAAAACATATCAAACGTGACCCTATTAGGGAAAGTAAGCGAAGAAGAAAAAAACTGGCTTTATGCCAATTGCGAAGCTTTTGTTTTTCCATCTCTTTTTGAAGGCTTTGGGCTACCTGTCATAGAAGCTATGCAATTTGGCAAACCAGTATTCTCTTCCAAAGAAACAAGTTTGAAAGAGATTGGTGGAGAGTTCTCATTCTTTTGGGATGGATATAACGCCGAAACTATGAAAAACTTGATATATAATAATCTCGATTCTTTTTATAACAACGAAGAACTAATAAAAAGAGAAATAGAGTATGCAAACTCCTTCTCTTACGAAAATCATTTTAAACAATATGAAAAACTTTACTCCGAACTTTGATATAGATCTTGTTTATCTATGGGTAGATGGCAGTGACATCGATTGGTTAAACAAAAAAAATGCCTATTTAAGCAAAACAAAGGGATTAAACATCGACGCAGTTTCTAAGGCAAGAGTGATGGATAATCAAGAACTATTGCATTCTCTAAGATCTGCAGAAAAATGTGCTCCGTGGATAAGAAAAATATTTATTGTTACAGACGGGCAAACGCCCAAATGGTTGAACATCAACAACCCCAGGGTAGAAATAATTGATATAAAAGATATTCTACCAGCTCGAGCACTCCCATGCTACAACTCAGTTGTTATAGAATATTATTTATACAAAATACCTGATTTGGCAGAGCGTTTCATCTATGCAAATGATGATATGTTTTTTTACAAACCAGTATCTCCAAACTTCTTTTTTGACGATGCCACTGGATTTCCTATTGTCAGACTTCAAAAGTCATTCTTCAGCAAAACAATCAATAGACTTAAGGAGAGGTTTAATATTCATCGCAATCTTTATCGAATTACCATCGATAATGCAGCCAAACTGATTGATAAGCAATTTGGCAAATATTACTCAGGAACACCACATCACAATATTGATGCATACCTAAAAAGCGACTTGCGAAAGATAGCCGAAGAAGAATTTAAAGACGAAATAAGCCCCATTACCGAAAATCACTTTAGACACGAAAGTGATATACAGCGAATTCTGTTTCTATATTACGCACTTGCCACCAAAAGAGGAAAGCTAAGATACACCAATAGATACGAATCTTGCAGAATTAGGGTATTCAAACCAGACTATATGAAATTCATTACCAAATACAATCCCTCTCTTTTTTGCTTAAACGACACACCTCGTGCCACAGATGAAGACAGAGCTCGAATAAAACCCTTTCTTCACAACCTATTCCCCAACAAATCACAATTTGAGAAATAGAACATTAATCTATTTCTCGAAGCTTGACTTTTCAGGCAAAATAGAATTAAACGAGCTTTTCAGATTTTCCAACACCTGGTCATAGTTTCTCACATGCACATTATCGTTTAAACACACCAACTTATAGCTTTGATTGCGCACAGCCTCTATAGCCTGCTTTGATTTAATCAATAATGGAAACATTTTTGTGTCCTGATAAGTATTATATGGATTAAAGTTCGATTTACAAATTTGCCAAGTCTTAAACAGTTCAGGTGTCAAATCGTGATTGCTTCTAAATCTATGCGTTGACATCTCCTTAAGCTCCTCCTCACAATTATCCCACACATCCTCAAATGTTGATTTCAAAAATGGTTGTGCATTATGTGGTGTTCTCAACGTCACAAACTTTCCATACGGCTTAAGCAGATGATTCAATCTCTTCCTCTTTCCATACGAAGGATGAAACCATTTATCATAATCCCTTTCCAACACCTCTTTTTTATCAAAATGCTTATTTATCAGTCTAATATTATTGCTAAGCATCTTCTCAAACTGAGACAATCCCCAATTAGTGCGAAAAGTAGCAATATCATTTGGCAATCCGTTTTTAAAAAACCTCTCCTGAGGCAAATCATCTATAATGAAAAAATCATCATTAAAATATACAAAGTGCTCCGACAAATTAGGGATTTTGTGCATATAAATCTCTATCAGATTCGAATTAAAAACTGGTAAATACTCCTCAGGAATGAAGTCCTTATGATCCACCAATTTCAATTTTGGATTAGTTTCGTCAAGCCAATCAGGCTTTTGACCACAAGTCACAAAATGAATATATCTCACCCACGGCGCAAACTTCTCAACCCCCCTAAACCAATATTTAAGTAAGCCATAATCTCTAAAACGAGCCTCCGATATTTCATTTTTAGTGTTATCAATCTTGCCTGTGTATTTTCCAAAACTCTCTTTCCATTTTGGGTCATCCATATCCACCCAAGTTACCACAAAATCTATTGTCATGTTCTTCAGTTTTAAGTTATTTTCTTACCAATTTCATTTTCAAAATCCTTATATCATCAATAGGTCTGTCGCTTCTGTCTGTCTCCACTTTTGATATTTTCTCCACAATTTCCAATCCCTCCAAAACCTCTCCAAACACCGTGTAATTGGCATCCAAATGTGGAGTTCCACCAATCGTTTTATAATCTTGTCGCGCGTCCTCGCTAAACAGATACGACAATTCATCTCCACCGCCAAATCTTGCATATCTTGCAATCTTGTCTCTCTGCATTGCATCCAATTGCTGATCGGTAAACACCTTTCCAACCACAATGTAGAATTGACATCCCGACGATTCTTTTTCAGGATTTATGCTATCTCCAGTTCGTGCAGCAGCCAAAGCCCCTTTCTTATGATACAATTGTGGAGTTCTAAATTCTGCAGGAATTGTATATCCCACATCTCCACTACCCAAAGCCACATTGGCTTCAGCATTTTTCGATTCTGGATCGCCACCCTGAACCATAAACTCATTTATCACACGATGAAACAAAACACCATTATAGAATTTCGATTTAACAAGCTTCTTAAAATTGTCTCGATGCAATGGCGTTTCATTATATAGTTTTAGTTTTATGTTGCCCTCAGTGGTGGTTATCAAAACCTTCTGCTCCTTCTGTCCACCCATTTTTAGCGAACCACATGACACTGCCAACAGCACAATAACTACAGCAATCAATCCTCTACAGAATGTCTTCATAAATAATATACGTTTAAGAAATTATAATCACTACCGCAAAGATAATAATAAATTAATGAGTTTTTAGTTTCGTTGCTTCAATAACTTTTTCTGCACCAGCAAATACCAAATCACCAATAAAGTACCCTTAAAAAATGACGAAATACTGATAGCCCACCACACCCCATTAATCCCCATCGGAATAGCAAGCACTATAGCCAATGGAATACGTATTGTATTAAACACAATGCTGATTATTGCAGGCGGTGTGGTTCTTCCCAGTCCGTTAAACATCCCCTGCGTAGTCAGCTCAAGCATCATAAATATTTGCGAAAATGCCATTATATATAGATACTCTCCACCTGCCAACCAAGCCTCCCTTTCGGGAATAAAAACAGAGAAAATTTCATTTCCAAACATCATAAAGGCAGCCGTAACAGCCACACCCAAGGTTGACATTGCATACAGAGTATATCTATATGCCCTTCGTGCCCTATCCATGCGCCCAGCACCAAAGTTTTGTGCCACAAAGCTACCTAGTGCCGTAGCAAATCCCTGAGACGTGTTCCAAGTAATGCCCTCAATCTGCCCACCCGTAGTTTGACTTGTAACCCCCAAGTGCCCACCATGAATAGATGCAATGCGAGTTAGGTTCATATTAATCAACGAAAAGTAAACATTCATAGCAGCCACAGGCACCCCTAGCTTCAATATATTAATGGTGTAACTTCTTCTTGGTTTCATCAAAAATTCAAAGCGCCCTAAAGCTCCTTTTTGCGAACGCAAATGCCAAAGAAAAAGCCCCAGCACAATAGCTTGCGAAATCACCGTAGCCACAGCCGCCCCTTGAGTCCCCATTTTTGGAAAGAAAGCCAACCCAAATATCAAAACAGGATCAAGAACAATATTTATTACCAGCCCTATCGCATTAAAATAAAATGGAATATCGCTCCTCCCCGAACCAATATAGATACCTGAAAAATTCAGAATCAGAAAGATAATTGGAATACCCAGCGAAACCAGCTTAAGATAGTCCACAGCAATCAAATGAATATCACTTTCTAGTTTAAAGAAAGATATCACCAGTTGCGGAAACATCAAAAACAGAAGAGTAAATCCCACCCCCATTATCAAAGATATGGTTGTGGTATGAGATGCGTATATCCTAGCCTTATCCATACGCTTAGCCCCTATCGACTGACCGATTGACACTTCAGCACTCACCTTCGACAAAAGCGCAAACGAATTCATCATCCACATCAACAAACCCACCGAGCCCACAGCCGCAACCGATTTGCTCCCCAAGCGACCAATCCAAATGATATCCACCATCGTATAGGTCATCTGTATAAAACTAACTGCCATAATAGGCATTGCCAGTTTTATCAACTGCTTAAAAATACCACCATGCGTAAAGTCACGCACAGCCAACTTCTCTTGATTATCTAAACTCACCGTCTATATCTTATTTATACTATTTTCCCAACGTAAACATTGCAACACAAAGAGAGACACATTAATAATGTGCCTCAAAAAACCTAAAACTAATATATAAAAAAATCTCTATTTCTTGCTCAGCAGATAGTAATCCATAATCACCATCGCCGCCATTGCCTCCACTATTGGCACAGCTCTAGGCAACACACAAGGGTCGTGTCTGCCACGCGCCTTTATCATGGTGTCGGCTCCATCCACATCCACCGTATCTTGCTCCATCAGTATGGTTGACACAGGCTTAAAAGCAGTTCTAAAATAAATATCCTCACCGTTTGAAATTCCTGCCTGAATTCCACCCGAATTATTTGTGCGGGTTCTAATCACCCCATTGTCATCATAAAATGAGTCATTAAGTTGCGATCCTGTCTTTTCCACATCAAAACCATGACCATATTCAAACCCCTTCACAGCATTGATGCTCAACATAGCACTCCCCAACGCTGCATGAAGTTTGCCAAAAACTGGCTCACCCAATCCCACTGGCACACCCTCCACAATGCATGTCACCACACCACCAATAGTATCGCCTTTATATTGCACCTCTTTGATAAGCTGAATCATCTCTTCCGCCTTTTCTATGTCAGGACAGCGCACAGCAGTATCTTCAATCTTCGATAGATCTAGGCTTTTATAATCCTGCTCAACCCTTATATGCCCCACTTGCGAAGTGTAGGCTACCACCGAAACACCTTGTTGCTTAAGATATAATTTAGCTATAGCCCCAGCCACCACTCTAGCAATTGTTTCACGAGCCGACGAGCGCCCACCACCACGATGGTCGCGAAAGCCATACTTCTTGGTGTAGGTATAATCAGCATGCGATGGTCTAAAAACATCCTTCAGATTGTTGTAGTCCGAAGATTGTTGATTTTGATTTTTAATCATAAAACCAATAGGCACACCCGTTGTTTTACCCTCAAAAATTCCCGATAAAAACTCAACCTTATCAGCCTCCACACGTGGAGTTGTAATTCTCGATTGACCAGGACGTCGTCTATCCAACTCACTCTGAATAAAATCAAAATCAAGCTCAATTCCCGCCGGGCAACCATCTATAACACCCCCCACAGCCACGCCATGAGATTCACCAAACGAAGTAAGTCTAAATATATTTCCTAAAGTATTCATCTATCTAATCAATATAAAATTCTATTTTTTTGTCATCGAAACCACAGTCTGCCCAAATCCTCCCAAGTTGCCTAGCGATGCCTGCACCGAAGCATTTGTCATATCGCTATGATAGCCCTCCATAGAGGCAGACTGAATAGGATATATCAACATAAAGTTGGCATCCTTAAAGTATTTATTCAAGTAGTCGGGCATTCGCTTCATTGTAGCATGATATGACTTTTCTCTCAATCTGCTCATCACAATAATTAATCCCTCATCTTTCTTCACCTCTTTTGATAAAATCAGAAAATCGTTCCAATCCTCAAACAGATGAAAATCTGCATCAATAGGATGAATTTTATGAATCCCCTTAAGCTTTTCAAGCTGATGCGAATTGGCATAAAAACTAATCTTCGTGCCCGAATTTCGCCCAATGTTCCACACTTTGCTCAACCAAAAAGGAAAACCAATCTCCAAATCTGCAAATGGAGGAATCACCACCAATCGCCTCTTCACCGTGGCTAGTGGTTGCATTGCCTTATATACTATTGTGGTGGTGTCAGTTTTATTTAAAACCTTCTCCACTAAATTTCCCAAAAACGACTCCGAAAGCTCCTGCTTAATATGCAGCCCCATCACCAAGTCGGTAATATTATATTTCTTAATAACCCCCAAAATACCGTATGGAATATCCATATCATACCTCTTCAGTGGCTTAATGATAGTTTCGGCACCAGCACCTAGCTTAACAGCCTCGTCCAACAGTTTGTTTGCATCTTTCTCCACATTTGGATTTGCTTCAGTGCTTCTAATTATATTCAATGCATACACATTTTCCACATTGGTCTTTGATTTCATCACCAAGCTAAGCTCCACCAAATCTCTCATTGTCTCCTTATTGGCTACAGGGATTAGGATTCGTTCATCATGTGCCGAATCTTCCGCTTGCAGTTCGCCACCCTCAATCACCGCCTCCACAGCTCCTTTCTGAGCACTAAATGAGGCAATCGTACAGGTCACAAGAATCATCACAATGGTACCATTAAGAATGGTGTCATCAAACAGCCCCACACTGTGCGCAACAGTTATTGCAGCCAGCGTTGCCGCCGCTTGAGCATTACTTAATCCAAAAATCAATTTGCGCTCGGCTTTCGTATATCCATATATCTTTTGAGTGAGCCAAGCCGCCAAATATTTTGCAACAATAGCCACAATAGTCATCACAGTGGCAACCTTAATGGTCTCCCAGCCCGTCACAAATGCTCTGTAATTGATAAGCATCCCCACACTAATCAAAAAGATGGGTATAAATATTGCATTGCCCACAAAGTCAATCCTATTCATCAGTGGCGACACAGATGGGATAAGTTTATTGAGCGACAGTCCAGCCAAGAAAGCACCGATGATTGCCTCAATCCCTGCCAGCTCTGCCAAAAAACCGCCAAGAAAAACCATCGATATAACAAAAATAAATTGCGAAGTGCTATCATTGTTCTTCTTGAAAAACCAACGTGCCAACATTGGAAACAGAAACACAACAACAATAGCAAACACAATAATAGACACCGATAGCTTTGTCCAAAAAACAGTGTCCACTTGCCCATGATGCATTGCCAAAATAACAGCCAACACAAGTAACGCCAAAGTATCAGTTATCATGGTTCCACCCACAGCAATGGTCACTGCTCTGTTTTTGCCAGCCCCCAGTTTGCTAATCAGCGGATAGGCAATCAGCGTGTGCGAAGCAAACATACTTGCCAGCAACACCGACGACACCATATTGAGGTTGAGCAAAAACAATCCCGCCACAATACCCAAAATCATAGGTATCACAAACGTAATCAATCCAAAGACAATACTCTTTGAACTGTTTTTTTTAAACTCCTCAACATCTATTTCTATACCCGCCAAAAACATTATATACAACAATCCTGCATTACCCAGCATTATCATATTGCTATCGCGCGACATAAGAAACAGTCCAAAAGGTCCTATAATAGCCCCCGCTATGATAAGACCTATTAGAGAAGGTATTCTTATTTTATTGAAAATAATCGGCGCAAAAAATACGATAATAAAGATTATCAAAAACTGAACCGTAGGATTGACTATAGGTAGAGATAAGCTAGATAAAAGTTGCATAAGCGTTTGGTTTTTTGAGTGTGAAAACTCATGACGGAATAATGATTCCATCATGAGTTTAGCGCATTAAAAAAATATCTTCTGTAATTCCTCTTCTTAGCAAGAGCAACCGCCACCACAGCCATGTCCGTGATGGTGATGGTGTTCATGATCGTGATCATGTCCATCGCTACATCCACATCCGCCGCCACTGCAGTCGCATCCACCGCCAGCAGTAAGAGCAGCTATTTCGGCAGCCGACGCATCACGAGCACCAACCACGGAGCCCTCAAAATGAAGAGTCTCTCCAGCCAATGGGTGATTAAAATCCATAGTCACATCACTATCACTAATCGAAACAATCGACCCCATCAGTCTGTTTCCTTCCGAGTCCATCATCGGCAGAGTGTTGCCCTCAAAAAGCATGCTCTCATCCACTTTGCCATCCACCTCAAAGATGTTTATTGGCAAATCAATCACTCGCGAGTCATCATACTCACCATATGCATCTTCGTGACCGATAGTGAAATTAAAGCTGTCGCCCTCCGAAAGACCAAACAGATTGTCCTCAAAAGCCTTAATCATCGAGTTGGTTCCATAAACAAACTCAAGTGGGTTTTCAGTGGTTGCGCTCTCCATCAGTTCGCGCTCTTCGCCCTCCCCCACATATAAATCATATGTTACTGTAACAAATTTGCTATCCGAAATTTTCATAAGTTGTTATATTAATAAATTGATTTTTTGTTGAAATACGTTTTTTGTTGAACACTAAACAAAAGCATCCGCAAATAGTTTTAACCATTCACCGCTTTTTTAAGATTATCGAGTGCCTTTTTCAATACTGAAAGTGGAACACCAACATTAAGTCGCATAAATCCATATCCCTCTTTGCCAAACATCACGCCACTGTTGAGTGCCAATTTAGCTTTGTTCACAAACAAATCTTCCAAATCCTTGTGCGACAAATTCAAATCACCACAATCGAGCCACAACAAGAACATAGCCTCTGGATTCACCACCTTTATTTGCGGTATATTATTTTTCAAATATTCATCTACAAATTTTATATTATTCTCAATGTATTCTGTTGCAGCATCCAGCCATGGTTCGCCAAGGCTATAAGCAGCCTCGGTGGCAACATACGCCGGAATGGTTCCCTTGTCTAATTCGCGTGGCGATAGAAAAGCAAGATATTTATCCTGAATCTCTTTGTTATGAATCACCGCATACGAACTCACCAAGCCCGCAATATTAAATGTTTTGCTAGGAGCCATCAATGTGATACTATTATTTCGAGCCTTATCCGAAATAGTTGCAAATGGCAAGTGCTTATTTCCAAACAGTGCAAAGTCGGAGTGAATCTCATCGGAAACCACCAACACATTGTTGTCGTAACATATGTCGGCAAGTTTGCTCAATTCTTCCTTGCTCCACACGCGCCCCACAGGATTGTGCGGACTACAAAAAATCAGCATCTTAGCCCCACTCTCTTTTATTTTGTTTTCCAAGTCATCAAAATCCATTTTGTATTCGCCATTTTCAAACACAAGCGGATTGTTGACAACCTTTCTGTTGAGCGCCTCAGTAACCAATTTGAAAGGATGATAAACAGGAGGTTGAATAATCACAGCATCACCCTCATTAGTGAAAGCATCCATTGCAAAAGCAAATCCCTTCACCACACCCGGCACAAATGTGAGCTCCTCTTGCTCCACCTTATAATTATGTCGCTTATCAAGCCAATTTAAAATAGAATTAAAATATCCCTCCGATGGAAGTGTGTAACCAAAAACTCCATGTTTATTGCGCTCTGCCATTGCCGCAGTAACTTCGGGCGGCGACAAAAAATCCATATCTGCTACCCAAAGAGGTATCAAATCCTTACGCCCAAACATAGTCTCCAGTCTCTCAAGTTTTATCGTATTGGTTCCACTACGATCTATAACTTCATCAAAATTATATTTCATCTGAATAAAATTAAAATTATTTGTTTTTTTATTATTCCGACCTAATGATTTCAATAATAAACACTATCAATAAGTCTTGAATTTCTAACTTTCTTTCCTCCAAAGTTCATCGATTCCACCGCAAAACCTATCATAAACTGATGTGTCACAATTTTAGTTTCAAGATGATTCACATCCGTGCGATAGTAATTGCCTAGGTATCCAGCCCTCAAAGTTAGTTTTTTTATAGGAATATCAACCGTAAAATAGTTTTGAAATGCCAAATAATTATTGAATGATGCAAACTGCACAGTTCCGTCTCCGTTTCCCAACGAAAAAATCTCGTAATACGACTGCCCATATCCTGGCGTAAAAAACATTCCCGCAAAGGGCGTTGTTCCCTGCCATCGCAACGTCAGCATTTTGAAATTATATAGCGCCATTGCCCCAACCTCTAGGTTCAATGATGTTTTCAACGATCCCGGGTTGTTTGTGTTTCTATCATTATATATACCCCCCAACGACGCATCAATGCCAGCACCTGCCAACAACCTAAAATTGTGCGCTCCCCACACAGGATAATATCCCATTGCATTATACGACACATCCCCATAATATTCGGACGCCGACGATGCTGGGTTTTTGGTGAAAGCGGTTGTCAAATAAAACTGATATCTCATCAGCAACTTATCATTTATAAATCCCGCTTTGCCCAATCGTTCGCTCATAATCGAAAGGTTGGACCCCCTGTAGGGCATTGGCGATAGATATGTGTCGGTTAGCGAAGCATGACCCACGCCCACCATTGTGGCGCTGTTCACTGTGCTTAGCGTGTTGTCCTGAGCATTCATCAGCAATGCCAAGACTAATAGTGCGATGGTGAGTGTCGATTTCAGATACATGTTTTTTTGATTTATGAGTGATGAGTGATGATTTGTGATTGTTGATTGATGAATGATGATTGATGA
>CAYFSV010000022.1:23731-25549 GCA_964345815.1 uncultured Proteiniphilum sp.
TGATGAATGATGAATTGTTGAAATGTGAGTGATTAGAGTAGCCGTTGTAGGGGCAGACCGTGCTGTGTTCGCTATGGCGAATCTGCCCTCAATACGTTGCAAATGCAATGTATTAATTAACGGTAATGATAATTGTAATATTGCGTGCAATATTACAAGGGCGGACATTCGCCAATGCGAACACGGCACTGCGGGTCCGCCCCTACAGCGTTTGCCCCAACAATAGTTTGATTATTATGCAGTGGAGTTTTAATCGTGCGTAAGCCAATCATAATTCTAAAATCAGAAATCATAAATCTAAAATCACAAATCATTCCTGCGTAAGCCAACTTTTAGTTTTTAGTTTTTAGTTTGCAAAGCACATCGTGCGTAATCAAATTCTAAAATCAGAAATCATAAATCTAAATTCTAAAATCACAATTCCCAAATCAATACAACACCAACCCCACTACCCCCGATACCACAATCAGCAAGATGGGGTCAACCTTTTTGAGAGAAGCAATGAAGATAGCACCAAATATGATCCAACTTTTATAATCAATAAAATTGTAATCATCGATAAGTAGTAAAGCAGCCGATGCAATCAAACCAATCACAGCGGGCTTAAGCACCGATAGCGATGCTTGCATCCATGGATTTTTATTCAATCGGGTGAAGAAAATAAAAATCAATGTCATAATCAATATTGATGGCAAACTCACGGCAAGCGTGCAAATGGCTGAGCCCAGCACACCCTCAAACGTTGAGAAGCCCGAATTGGTTACAGCCGTGTAGCCAATATACGTAGCCGAATTAAAAGCAATTGGTCCTGGCGTGGTTTGCGACACAGCCACAATATCAGTGAAATCGGCAACCGAAATCCAATTGTGCGTATCCACCACCTCCATCTGTATCAGCGGCAACATTGCATATCCGCCTCCAAAGCCAAAGACTCCAATCTTA
Source organism: uncultured Proteiniphilum sp. (assembly GCA_964345815.1). Lineage (GTDB taxonomy): Bacteria > Bacteroidota > Bacteroidia > Bacteroidales > Dysgonomonadaceae > Petrimonas. The sequence continues at coordinate 24,674 of CAYFSV010000022.1, forward strand.
AAGAAGGATAGAAACAGCGATATATATAATTGAACGATAGTCATAACAAATACTCTATTTACATTTGCGTTTCATAATTCTGCTGGTATAAAACAGGTGCAAAAGCCCCAAAGCTATTGATGCAATAATGATGTAAATGGGCGAAACACCCAACAACCACACCATCAAAGCTACTGCAATAGGAATCCAAATGTTGTTTTTATTAATCTTAGCACTCTTGCCAAGCATAAACAGCGGCGCCGCAATCAGAGCCACCACAGCAGGACGAATCCCCTTAAACACACGCTCCACCACAGGATTATCTTTGAACTGAACCAAGAAAATAGCAATTATCAAAATCACCATAAACGATGGAATGATAACACCCAGACCCGACACCAAACTACCCTTGAAGCCCAATCTTTTGTTGCCCACAAATAGCGCCGTATTTAGCGCCATTGGTCCCGGAGCCGATTGTGCCAGCGCCAACATATCCATAAACTCCTCATCACCAATCCACGTGCGCTTGCTCACCACCTCGTTTCTTATAAGCGGAATCATAGCATATCCACCACCAAAGGTGAAAAGCCCCAGCTTAAAAAAAACGAGAAACAACTCCCAATACTCCTTTGTTCTACTACTCATCTATCCGACTTGAAAAAATATTTTCACACATATATATAATATAATGTGCCTTAAACAGAAAAAAAGCAGATTGCAGGTCAATATCTGCAAATCTGCTTTCTATAAAGAAGCCGCATCGGTGGAATAAGTCGAAACTCCCTTAGACAGGATTTGAGTGTTCTGGAATCTCTGTAATCCGCTGGTTCGATAAATCGAACTCCCTAAGGCTGCGGCCCGCCATCGAAACCAAAAACGAGTCTCGGTTTACAGAAT
>CAYFSV010000023.1:0-25069 GCA_964345815.1 uncultured Proteiniphilum sp.
ATTGCCTACTTTGGGCAGAAATATGTTAATACATAGATTGCGAAGGGAGGATTTTGCTCTCGGAATGGATGCTCATTGAGTGAGTAACACTAAAATGTGGATGGGGGTATGCTTCGCACAAATTGCGAAGCATATATTTTACTTTGGGTATGGTGTCGCAATGTGTGCGAAGGGCGCATTTTGGAAAAAATAGCATTGCTCACACTGTGAGTAAGGGAGAATGGGGGCTGTTTTAGCGTTGCGCACGGTGTGTGATAACAATCTTTGTGGTGGGGGTGGTGCTCCGCATGCGTGTCGATTAATGTTTTAGGGGTGTGTATATGGTGCCTCGGTTATTGCATAATTATACGTGCCAAAGCTATCTTCTACTTGTAGGGCTGTTGCAAAAAGCTAAAGCCTTATTCTAATAGATAGACAATTATAAAACTTGTCATGCATGTAGCGTTAAAACATAAAAAAAGAGCTACTGTATTTTATAACAATAGCTCTTTAAAGTCAGTTTAAATCTTGGAATATGCTTTTACAAGCCTTTTTCGGACAAGTATCTTTCAGCATCCATAGCAGCACGACAACCCATTCCTGCAGCTGTAACTGCTTGACGGTAAAGTGTGTCTGCAACGTCGCCCGCTGCAAATACACCATCAATATTGGTTTTTGACGTAGGGTCTTGTATTTTGATATATCCAGTCTCGTCCAAATTTAGATAGTCTTTGAATATCTCCGTATTGGGTGTATGTCCAATTGCTAAGAAAAATCCGTCGATTGCAATGTCAACTTTTTCTTCGTCCGCTTCACCCATTCGTTTCACTAGATGTGCGCCTTCAACTCCGTTTTCGCCAAATAGACCAATAGTATTGTGCTCAAAAAGAATTTCAATTTTTGGATTGTTCATCACTCTTTCTTGCATAATTTGTGAAGCACGAAGGTGATCCTTACGAACAATCATATATACTTTGTCAGCTAATCCTGAAAGATAAGTAGCTTCTTCACAAGCAGTGTCGCCACCACCAACAACAGCTACTTTCTTTTTGCGATAGAAAAATCCATCGCATGTGGCACAAGCAGATACTCCTTGTCCTGAGTATTTATCTTCATCTGGCAAACCAAGATATTTGGCGGTTGCACCAGTTGAGATAATCACGGTGTCTGCCTCGATGGTGTGCTCTTTATCGATAGTTACTTTGAATGGTCTAACTGAAAAATCAACTTCTGTGGCTCTTCCTGGATAAATCTCAGTTCCATATCTGGCAGCTTGTTTTTTTAAGTCTTCCATCATTTCAGTACCTGTGATTCCCTCTGGATATCCAGGGAAATTCTCAACTTCGGTAGTTGTCGTTAATTGTCCTCCTGGCTGAAGACCTTCAAATAGCATTGGCTCTAAGTTGGCTCTTGCAGCGTAAATTGCAGCGGTATATCCAGCTGGTCCTGATCCGATAATCAAGCAACGTACTTTATTTCTCATAACGTGTATAAATTGTTTTGAAAAGGCCCTCATTTTGAGTAAATGAAGGCTGTGATGTAAATATTTTTCTCAAAGATACAATTATTCTTTTACACCTAAAACTGATATTATAATTATCTATTTGATGTAAATGAAAAATATAAATGAATGATGTTCCATGTATTTTAGGTTGCCATTATTATCATACTCTTTGCTCATATACTTGAGACAAAATATGTATTAGACTTGGTATTATCTTAAGTCAATTATCTCAACATTAGGGTAATTGCTCTTATTGAAGATGAAATCCTTATCGGCAAAGTTGTAATTGGTGTTATAGTTTTTGATGTTTATCTTGTTCTCAACTCCATTTTTAAGTAATAGCCATACTTGAACCAATGTATTGTTTGCTGAATCAATACTAACAACAACATTATTAAATTCTGAACGGGAGCTTGTGGGAGTAAGTTTTATCTCGCTCACTTTTTTGCCGTTAACTGTCTTGGATATGGGCTTGTCAAGGTTGTAACCCGATTTATACATCCCCAACAGTGCTGTAGGGCTTATAGAGGCAAGTTCTTCCATGGATGGCTCGCTTATATTTACCTCCTCAAAATCTTTCATCAATACCCATTGAGTTTTTCCATCAAACCAGGTATCTACACCTTCCGATTCGATTTTAAACTTATTGCCCCTTACCATTGCCACTCCACTTTGCTGAATCTGAACGACTCCGTCTTCAATCATAGAAAATGAAAAATCAATCTTTATTCCTTTTGAATTTTCATATACTTGGTAGGCACGGTCTAGCAAAGATTTAGATTCGCTGTTGCTTTGTGCATAACCAGCCATTGCAACTGCAAGTGATAATATGATAATCGTAATTTTTCTCATAATCAGTTTTGTTTTAAAATAACCTTGTTCTAGTAAGAATGACATGATAAATCGAGATGGGTTTAAATTGCAGAGTGAATACTATCTTTTTTGCTCAAAAAATCTTTTCATTAAATCTGCGCATTCTTGTTCTAATATTCCCGAAGTGAGTGTAGTCTTGGGATGAAGCACTTTTGTTGAGTACAACGAAAAGCCACGCTTTTTATCGCTTGCTCCATATACTATTCTCTCTATTTGCGACCAACCAAGTGCTCCAGCACACATGGGGCATGGTTCAACGGTAACGTAGAGTGTACACTTAGTTAGGTATTTTCCTCCTAGCATATCAGCGGCAGAAGTTATGGCTTGCATTTCGGCGTGGGCTGTCACGTCGTTTAATGTTTCCACCAAATTATGAGAGCGTGCTATGATGCGATTGTTTGCTACAACTACTGCACCAATAGGTACTTCATCATTGTCGAATGCCTTTTGAGCCTCAACGAGTGCTTGTTGCATGAAAAATTTGTCGTCTAGCATAAATTCTTTTTTTTGTCAGTGAGTTCAGTATATTATCTTCTCATTTCATTTTCTTCAAAAAGAGTGGGATAGTCCATATCCATGTTTTTGAGAATATGATTTATGATTGTTTCTCGAAACCAACGTGACCGATTGCTTATTTTATATTTCTTCAAATAAAAGTTTATCAATTCAAGTTCCTCTTCGTTGAGCGTAAATTCTGCTTTCTTCGTTCTACGAGGTGGTGTGCTTTTTGCACGATACTTATTATTATCACTCATTTTAATATCAATTCTTATATTACCAAGGTGTCAATGTCTCTTTGGAATACAAAAAAACAAAATTATTTAACGCTAAAGAAAATAATATTGCATAAATTTGCATTTAAAGGTATTAAACCGCATAAAATATGGCGCAACACAATGATTTGGGCAAAAAAGGTGAGGATGAGGCAGTACGTTATCTGTTGTCTGAAGGTTATAGAATTGTTTTTAGAAACTGGAAGATGTATGGATATGAGATTGATATAATTGCCGAAAATAAAGAGTATTATGTTTTTGTAGAGGTAAAGACTCGAACATCTGATATGTTTGGCAATCCTGAAGATTTTGTTGACAAACGAAGAATGAAGCGTATGGTTAATGCGGCAGATTTGTATTTAAATGAATATGAGATTGATAAGCCCGCAAGATTTGATATCATTGGTATTATATGGGATGGTTTGAGACTTGAGCTTGAACATATTGATGATGCTTTTCTGCCAAGCTTATCTTAATAAACTTGAAATAATAAATGGTTCGCAAAAAAGATGATATTTGGCATTTAATTAGAATTGATGAGACTGAGTCTACAAATCTATATTTGAAACAACAATTGACTGATACTTCTGTGGAAGAATTTACAGTTATTGTTGCTGACTTTCAAACAAAAGGACGTGGGCAAATGGGCAATAGTTGGCATTCTGAAAATGGGCAGAACCTATTGTTTAGCTTACTTATTTTTCCTGATAAAGTGGCAGCAAACGAGCAGTTCGTAATTTCTCAAATTGTTTCTATTGCACTTGTTGAAGTCTTGTTGGAATATATCTCAGATGTTTCTATTAAGTGGCCCAATGATATTTATTATGGCGATAAGAAAATAGCTGGTATATTAATCGAGAATAATTTAATTGGTAAGACAATAGAGAGTTCAATAATAGGCGTAGGGCTAAATGTAAATCAATCATCATTTCCTCAATATTTAGAAAATCCTTCTTCTTTGAATATCATCACATCTAAGATTTTTGACATTGATGTCATCTTATCTAAGTTTATGCATAATTTTATGTCTCTATATGAAAATCTGAGAAATGAATCGAGATTGAATATAGAGCATACTTATATGAAATTGCTTTACAGGCGTAATGGATATCATTGGTATGCAGATGATAAAGGATTATTTAAAGCCAAAATAGAAAAAGTGGCATCCACTGGGCATTTGTGGTTAAATGTGGAAAATGAATTTGTACCTAGAGTTTACGCTTTTAAAGAAGTGAGATTTATAATTGATAATAATAGAAATAATAAAAAATAAAATGATTGAATTAAAAAGAGTTCTGTTAAAATTAAGTGGTGAGTCGCTTATGGGTGACAAACAATCAGGAATTGATGAGGTTAGGCTGAACGAGTATGCACAGCAAATTAAAGATGCTGCTGATGCAGGATTGCAAATAGGAATTGTTATTGGTGGAGGCAATATATTTAGAGGGCTAAGTGGTGCCGACAAAGGATTTGATAGAGTAAAAGGCGATCAGATGGGAATGCTTGCAACTGTAATTAATAGTTTGGCTTTGAGCTCGGCTTTAACTGCAATTGGTCAAAAAAACCATTTGTTCACATCAATTCGTATGGAGCCTGTGGGAGAGCTTTATAGTAAGTGGAAAGCAATAGAGGCTTTGGAGAGGGGTGAAGTTGCTATAATAGCTGGTGGAACTGGAAATCCTTTCTTTACTACTGATACTGCTTCGGCACTACGAGGAATTGAGATAGAGGCAAACGTTATGCTTAAAGGAACGCGTGTGGACGGAGTTTATACGGCTGATCCCGAAAAGGACCCCACGGCTACCAAGTTTGAAAGAATATCATTTGACGAGGTTTATAATAGAAATCTTAAAGTGATGGATTTGACGGCTACTACGATGTGTAAAGAAAACAACTTGCCAATTATTGTTTTTGATATGGACACATATGGCAATTTGAAGAAATTAATGCAGGCTGAGAAAATTGGAACCTTGGTTCATGTCTAATTTTAAATGTTACTATTAGTCGATATAATTTAAATAAATTCACTATTTTTGTTCAAAATAACAGATAAATCATAAGATATGGATATTTCAAAAATTAAGAAGGATGCAGAGGAAAAAATGTCAATGACATTGGAGTTCCTTGATGAAACGTTTGCACGTATTCGTGCAGGAAGAGCTAACCCACGTATTCTTGATGGTATTTGGGTAGAATATTATGGAGAGAATGTGCCTTTATCAAATGTGTCTTCAATTACTACTCCAGACGCAAAGAGTATAGTGGTTCAGCCATGGGAGAAAAATATGCTTAAAATTATTGAGAAAGCTATTATCGATTCCGATGTTGGTATTATGCCTGAGAACAATGGGGAAGTAATTCGTTTGGGCATTCCACCACTTACTGAAGAGCGTCGTAAATCTTTAGTAAGACAAACCAAACAAGAGATGGAAGATGCCAAAATCAGTGTTCGCAATGCGCGTCGTGATGCTATAGATGATATCAAAAAGGCAGTAAAGGATGGCTTTCCTGAAGATGCTGGCAAAGATGCTGAGTCAGAAGTTCAAAAAATTCATGATAAGTTTATCAAGAATATAGACGATAAATTTGCTGAGAAAGAAAAAGAAATTCTTACAGTTTAATGCGATGGTAGAAAACCATAAGAATGTTTATGAGAATGAAGGAAACGGCAACAGCGATTCAAAAAACACGAATCATGCTGCCGTTTCTAAATCTCAAAACGAACATGGTATTGTAATTAAAAATACAGGCAATCTGTATCTTGTTAGGACAGATGAGGGTAATGATGTTTTTTGCACAGCTAAAGGCCATTTTCGACTGAAAGGTATTCGTAGCACTAGTCCAGTTGTGGTTGGGGATAGGGTGGCTATTGAACAGCAAGGTGATGATATGGCATATATTACCAAAATAGAAGATAGGAAAAACTATATTGTTCGTAAGGCGTCAAAGTTGTCAAAACATTCGCATATTTTAGCTGCAAATATTGACCTTGCCCTATTGTGTGTAACTGTGAGGGCTCCTGAAACAACAACAGTTTTTATTGATAGGTTTTTGGCAACTGCCGAAGCTTATAATGTGCCTGTTTGTATTCTATTTAATAAAATAGATATCTATGATGAGATAGATCTAGATTATGTTGATGCTTTGGTCAATTTATATACCATTATTGGATATAAATGTATGAAGGTTTCAGTAATAACAGGGCAGGGTATGGATGAAATAAAAAGCCTTGTCACAAATAAAATAACTCTTCTTGCTGGACATTCTGGAGTTGGCAAATCAAGTATAATCAACAAGATACAGAGTAGTACCAATCTTAGAGTTGGTGACATATCAGAATATCACAATATGGGGATGCACACTACCACTTTTTCGGAGATGATTGAACTCGATGGAGGTGGATTTATTATTGATACACCAGGCATAAAAGGTTTTGGAACTATTGATATGGAGATAGAAGAGGTTTCTCACTATTTTGCTGAGATTTTCAAATTCTCGTCTAAATGTAGGTTCAATAATTGCATGCATATAAATGAACCTGATTGTGCTGTGCTTGATGCACTCGAAAATCATTATATCAGTCAAAGTAGATACAAATCATATTTGAATATACTTGAAGATATTGACCCCGAAAAATATCGCTAACCATTAACATTGTGTTTACATGAATAGTGTTTTGATTCTTATTCTTGAAATTATCTATTTTCTCACAATATTCAGTGTGATAATTGTGGTTATTTCTGAGAATAAAGATCCATTGAAAACACTATCGTGGGTGATGGTTCTAATATTTCTTCCATTCATTGGTTTAGTTTGGTACCTAGTGTTTGGTCAAGATTTCACAAAGAGACAAGTAATAACCAAACGAATGTACGCTAAACTTAAGGAGAGGCCACTTGACGAAATTGGTACCCTTGAAACCTTTGCTTACCCCAAAGAACAAGCAAATCTAATACGACTTCTCAAAAATGTAGATAACACACCGCTGTTAGGTGGCAATGATGTTGCTTTCTTTACCAATGCCCATGAAAAATTTGATAGATTACTTGAGGATATAGAGAGTGCTAAGCACCATATTCATATCGAATATTATATTTTTGCAGATGATGAGATAGGAAATAAAATAAAAAATGCGTTGATACGGAAGTCCCTTCAGGGTGTTGAGGTGCGTTTGATATATGATGGCTTTGGCTCACGCAAAACTAAAAAAGTGTTTTGGGAAGATTTGAGAAAAGCAGGCATCGAAGCTGAACCTTTTTTGAAATTGGCCATACCAAAAATTTCATCTAGATTAAACTATCGCAATCATCGCAAAATAGTGGTTATTGATGGTCAAATAGGATATGTGGGAGGGATAAACATAGCTGATAGATACTTGAATGGTTTCGAGTGGGGACCCTGGCGAGATACTCATGTAAGGATAGAAGGAAAGGGTGTTCAAGGATTACAATCGGTGTTTTTAATAGGTTGGCACTTTGTAACACAAACTCTTATAACGTCTCGCGATTATTTCCCCGAGCTACCTAGTTTTGGAAACATCTCTTTGCAAACAGTAAATAGTGGTCCTTTGAGAGATGAACAGGAAATTTCTTTAGGTATAATGCAAGCTATATATGATGCTAAAAAGAGTATTTTTATACAAACTCCCTACTTTATTCCCCCCGAATCGATGTCACATGCATTGCAAGTAGCTGCCAAAAGGGGACTTGATGTGCGCATAATGGTGTCGCAGAAATCAGATGTTCCGTTAGTTCAGCTTGCCTCAAAATCATTTATTCAAGAAATGTTGTTGAGCGGAGTGAAGGTGTATATGTATAATAAGGGGTTTTTACACTCAAAAATGATGGTTTTTGATAACTCTCTAACCTTAATTGGCTCTGTGAATTTTGATTTTAGAAGTTTTGAGCATAATTTTGAGGTTGAAGCTTTTATATATGATGCAGATGTTGCAAAAGATGCTACACAAATTTTTGTGAAGGACCAACATAATTCTCAGATTATTTCTCTCCGCAATTGGATGAGAAGATCTAAGTGGCAAAAATTTATAGAATCAATAATGCGACTATTTGCTCCATTGTTATAATTTTCAAAAGATGATGACTAGAATATATTTAATAGGCTATATGGGCACTGGCAAGACAACGCTAGGAAAGCGGCTTGCAAAGATTATGGACCTTAGTTTTATCGATATAGATAAGTTTATAGAGTGTAAGTATCATAAAACAGTACCCGAAATATTTGCAGAAAGTGGAGAAGATGGCTTTAGGGTGATTGAACAAAAGGCATTGAAAGAGGTTTCTGAAATTGAGAATGTAATTATTTCTACAGGTGGGGGCGTTCCATGCTTTTTTGATAATATGGAAGTGATGAATGATTCGGGATTGACAATATATATAAAAGCTACTCCTGAAGAATTGGCATCAAGACTTAGAGCATCAAAAACAGTCAGACCAATTGTGGCTTCTAAGTCTGATGATGAGCTAGTTCCCTTCATTGCAGAGCACTTGGCTGAAAGAGAAAAGTATTATACCCGTGCTAACATCTCTTTTTATACTGAACACTTAGTGTCCAAAGAAGATATCAATATCACTGTTGATAGATTGGCTGATGAAATAAAAAAATGGAATTATGATGTACGATAATTTAAAAGGAACCCAGTTTTTTGTAAGAGAATTGTTGATGAAGGTTGAACGAAAAAACATTTCTCTATCTATTGGCATTCCAAAAGAAAATCAAGATAAGGAGAAAAGATTAGCTATAACACCTGAAACAGCTGCGCTGCTTATCGACTCTGGATATAGAGTAATGGTTGAGTCGGGTGCGGGAAATACAATCAATTATTCTGATCGTTATTATTCAGAAGCTGGTGCCGAAATTGTTGAAAAGGCTGAGGTTTTTAGAGCAGATGTAATCTTAAAAATATCACCACCAACATTTGAGGAGATTGGGCTAATGAAACCTAGAAGCAATATATTTTCATTTCTTCAGCTACAATTGCTTTCTTCAGCTACTTTAGCTTTGATGTCCGAAAAAAGAATAAATGCATTGGCTTACGAACTCCTTTTTGATGATAGTGGAATATCACCTTTCGTAACAGCTATAAGTGAAATAGAGGGGGCTTGCTCCATCTCCATTGCATCCGAATTGCTTAGTAACAAACATGGTGGCAAAGGAATTCTGTTAGGTGGCGTTGCAGGCGTTTCTCCTACCGAAGTTGTGGTTATTGGTGCAGGTGTAGCTGGTTCTGTTGCTACCCGCACTGCACTTGCTTTGGGTGCAAACGTAAAAGTGTTTGATAATGATATTAATAAACTACGGAAGCTCCATAACGAACTAGGTGCCCGATTATTTACATCAGTTATGCAGCCCAATGTATTGCGAAATGTGTTCCGCTCAGCTGATGTTGTTATAGGTGCTATGCATTATGTAAATAAAAGTCACTTTTATCGTATATCATCCGATTTGATTAGAGAGATGAAGAGAGGTTCTATCATTATCGATCTTCGAATGTCACAAGGTGGTTGTTTCGAGACAACCATGGAGGCTTGTATCCCTACGCATCCTGAGATATTCGAGCGTTATGGCGTTCTTCACTTTTGCGAGTTGAGTGTGAGTTCACGTGTTGCACGAACTGCTTCTATTGCATTAAGCAATATATTTATTCCTATGTTTACTGCAATTTCAGAGAGCGGTGGGGTAGGACAATGTGCCCGTTTTGATAGGGGTTTCTCATCAGGTTTTTACATGTACTCGGGTAAGATGGTAAATTCATACGTGGCTAATCATTACAATATGCCAGTAAGTGATATAGGTTTATTCTTGCCAGGGTTGTAGAATAAATTGACAATTAATTCAAGTCTCTAGCCAATTGAAACCATTTTAAATCTGCATTTTCAGTTCCAATATTGCTCCAGTCCTGTGTGTCAAATTCAAAACATACAACAGATGCCGTCGGGAGATTATCTAGTCTAACACCAAGATGATTCACTAAGTCAGTAAGCCCTGGGTTGTGCCCCACCAAAAGACAATTCTCCACCTTGTCGGGCAGAGCCTGTATTGCATTAATGAGATCACTGACCCATGCTAAATATAGATCATCTCTTGTAATTATTTTGTTGATACTATAGCTCATCTTTTCTGCCACAATCTTGGCAGTTTCATACGCTCTTACAGCTGAGGAACTCACAATCAGGTCAGGTTTCCCATGTTTGGCGTCAAGGAATTCACCCATAGAGTTAGCGTTCCTCACGCCCCTTTTATTTAATTTGCGATTGAAGTCGCTCACTTCCTCATCCCCCCAATTAGATTTAGCATGTCGTAAAATCATCAATCTCTTCATATAACATTAAGGTTTTTATTTTAAATAGTTAATCGTCTTTCATCACAAGAAATGAGTTTTGCGAACTCAATCTAATTTTAGCCTTCATAAGCGATGCTATTTTTGAAGCTCTGGACTTTGCCTCTTCGGCTTTCTCTCCTTCAAATAGTACTTCTATGGTTTCATTGAAAAGCCTCAACCATTCGTTAAACTGATTTGTGTCCATCTCTGTCAGTTTGCTAAGCGACACATGCACTCTCATCGGATTGCCCGAATAGTTTCTCTCACCAAAGAGTAGAGAACTCCAAAAGTCATACATCTTGGGAAGATGTTTGCTCCAATCAATCCCCACCACGTCACTAAATATGAAACCTATGGTTTCATTTGTCATCACTTTGCCATAGAAGGTGTCAACCAGCAACTCCACATCACTTCTATTACTTATATCTTGATCCATTTTATATATCACTTTTTCAATATGTATTCAACGCTATTGAAGGTGATTTGTTTATATCCTAAAATGAAATATAAAAGGATACTTTCAATTTAGTTTGTATTATACCTGACTTTATCGAAAATTAGTGGGAGATTATTAGAGTTTATCCCTGCCTTGATTAGTTCGGGCATATCCTCAAGAAACATTTTATAAAACTTATCGAAGCTCCCTAGCATTTTAACCGATTCTGTATATCTATCAACAGCATATTCAATGTTGTTTTGACATAGCTCCACATGACCAGCATTTAAAAAATCATTAGCATTTGGGTTGTTGTCAATTATCTTGTTGTAGTACTTTTGTGCAGTATCATATTTTTCAGATAAAAACGAACACCAAGCTATAGAGCGCCATGCTCTTGTGTTGCCACTACTTAAAAAGTCAACTTTGAAGTAATAATTTAGTGCCTCTTCATATTGCTTCAGCTCCAGAAAACAGTGCCCTATATTAATTTGTATATTATAGTCATCAGGTCTCAGTTGCTCCAAGCGCTTATAGTATTGAATTGCGCTTTCGGGCTCTTTAATCATTCTATAGCAAGCACCAATCCTGCGTAATAGCCAGCTATTATTTTCTTCAATAAGATCTGCTTTAAGATATGCATCCAATGCACCATTTATATCGCCAGACATCTGTTTGCAATAACCAATCTTTTGCCAAGTTTCTCCGTTGCTATTATCCATTTCAGATAACTTGGTATATGCTTCTAATGCCACGTTTAGATTGTTTTTCTCAAAATAATGCAATGCTATCTGTTGTAGATTTTGCTTGTTTGATATAATATTGTCAATTGGCCTTATTTTATGAAAGTCTAGATCTGAAGCAAAGATGTCCATGAAGTCACCCTTGCGATGAAATAATTTGTAAAATCTATATAGGTCCTGAATATACTGTTTGAAAAGTGCATCCTCTTTTTGGCCTGGGTTTACTGAAAACTCTTCTTCAGCCATCCTTTTCATCTCTTCACCCTCGGCTCCCATTTGCGAAATCATCATTTTACGATACTGCTCGGGCATTTGCATCATACTAAAACAGAGCGAGTATTTGTCAGAGTTACACATCATCGAAGTGCTCAGCATGGTAGATAACAAATCATCAGCATCGCTTTTATTGCTAAAAAGGTTTTGTAGCGAACTATGATCTTTGTCAAATGGTAAAAACCAATTATTCATTTCGCTAAAAAAAGGATAGCTCTTTAAGTTTGAAAATGTTGAGTGAAAAATATCAGCACCACCAAGTTGAAGCTCCGAGAATTCTTTAAGTTTGTCTCCTAATCCACTATCATCAAGAATCTTTTGCCATTCAGGATTTTTATCTTCCAAGCCAGATTCACCCATCCATTCTTCAAGATTTATCTTTTTGCCAATCATAGGGCTTAGCTTCATCATCTCAGGAAGAATCTCTTCTGTTAGCTTCTTAGTAATTTTTTCTGTTTCATATGCCTGAATGAATTGAAGAATTGCTTTCATCATTCTTCTCACAAATTGGTTGTCGTCCGACAATAGATTTGTCCTACTTACCAACACAGGATAGTACTTCCACCTATCTTTATATTTTCTTAGTATTGGTATTAATCCTGTGATTGCTCTAATTGCTATTTCAGGTTCTTGGTGACTACTTAAATCTAAAAGCAACTCAATCTTTCTTCTATCGAAATGGTGCAATATGCTTAAGGTCAGAGCCGAAACAATCATACTCTTTGTTGACAGAGGTATGTGATTGGCATCAACAAGCTCTTTCAAACTATCTGTTTGTCCATTGATAGCACCGTCCGAGATAAAAATAGTGTTAAATAGGCTCTTGGATAGCTTCTCCATTTCTTTTTGAGCATCTCTTTCTCTACCGCTTCTCTCTTCTCCTTCGGGCATTAGTTCAGTGATAGATAGTTTATCTCTTATTTGGATAAACAAATCAAAATACTCATGTATCGGAGTTGATAGATGAATGTTAGCCTCACGCTTTATTTCATAATAAATATTTGAGCTCTCACGAAGTGCCAAACTCATTAGCAAACTATCAGCCATTGAGTAAAGGTTGCGAATCATATGAAAATAAACGTTTTCTTGCTCTGGATCTTCATTGCCCTCCACAAAATAGTGAATCATATATTTGTAGTTGGTTTCAATACCCTCAACATTATCTTTAACAGTCCAGTTTTGCAATTCTTCAGCCATTTGCTTGATGCTGTCAATTGCATTTTTTAATTCTCTAGCCTCAATAAAGTTGGTTATTCTACTATATTCTTTGTTTGCTTTTGTCAAGTTCATCTTTTTTTGTCTTTTATAATCAAAGTTGAAGGCATACTCTTAATCCAGCATAGAGGAGTGCATATTAGTTTTTCCCAACCTGTGCGAGCAATAACCATCAAATCTTGTTCATTTATAAAATCAATGGTTATTTTCTTATCATTGTTCCAAAGTCTTACTTTGCTTTCAGCCTTTTTTGATATTGATGAAAATAGCTTTTGAATTTTATTATTATTTTCAATCACACCAATTGCATCCCACACTGTAATTCTCAGGTTTGTGCTTTTAGCGATTTGACTGATATGAGTAAGAATTATTAGGTCTTCCTCTCTAAGAATTGGAACAAATATATTCGACAATGTCTCGGGTATATCTCCCACTAATACTCCTACAGATTTGTCACTCTTGGCTAATAAGTTGCTAGCCACTCTCAGAGTTTTAGTTTGTTGTTGTCCAAGTTCATTAATATAGTCCTCTTCAGTTGCCAAGTTATTCTGCTTTAACTTTATATACTTATCCCATAAAGGGGTGTTGAAAACATTTGGACCCATTCCTAAGAAAATAAAATCACAATTTTGCTCATCAGCAGTTTTACCTATATCACTAGCAAAGTTGTCTGATTGTTTAATGAAAGTACGAGTTGTTATTTTCTCAGCTCCATCTTGCTCTCCAACAATCTTATTCGGCAAATTAGCTCTATATATGTTTATGTCCTCTATCTTGCTTATCTCCTCATCTTCCAATAGGTTGAGCAGTGTCAACGTTGACCTTTTTTGTCTGCCCGTTGTAAACAGCTGACTAATCTTGCTAATCGCCACACCTACATTCTCTTTCGAAAAACCTATAAGTGCATTGAATAACTTTTTAGTATTCTCTTCCTCTTCAATTCTTTTTACAACTATATCTGCTAATTCCATGCCAAAATAATTATGGTTTACAATATTGATATTTGTTTAGCTATTAAATGACTAAATAATCGACATTGATACTTGTGAGTATATATCTTCTATATCCTCTTTATTGATTTTATTAAAATCTTCTTCCCTAACTGTAATTATTAATCCTGCCATATCAATTGCCCCAGGACTAACCATTAATTGTCTCTTACCCGTGCTGTGATATTGACTAGGTCTGTGAGCCTTTCTTGGAAAAACATGCAACTTAAACTTATCTTGATCCATAAAAGCAATAATATTCATCATTGGTTCCAACTCATCAGGCTGTCTTTTGCTTAGATAATAGTAAACATCTTCAAAGCTTGTTACAACTTCGCCCACTGTATCGCCTTCAATAATTAAACATGTACGCAGTTCATTATCTCCCTGCATCAGTGCTTCAGTCTTCAATCCTGCCTGCATATGAAAATGGTCTGGTGCAGAGGCACCACTTTTTGGACCATTATAGAAAACCACATAATCGGGCAATTCTTCAGCTAAAGACAACAAGTCTCCTACCTTTTTCCCAATTAATTGAGGAACGTGTGAGTGCAAAGCAATAGTAAGATGATTATGTAGTATAGGGAATGGGTTTGCAAGAATAATATATTTGTCTAAAAACTCTATTCCTCTTTGCACTTTTGGTCTATTTTCTTCACACAAAAAACACGGTCTTGCCTCAATGCTCTTTGCGTCCACTTTTGCCGAAGCAGATACAGCTCGACTAGGGTTAAACTGTATCACAACATTGTTGTTATCTCCCCAGCTAAACTCTTTGGTCTTAATTTCATCCAGCTGTTTTATTGCTGCTTCTAATTGTGGCCAACTATGCCTTTGTTCCACAAAAAGATTCTCAATTTTCTGTTGAAGTTTCATATTGATATCTCTTTATAGAACAAAGATAAAAAATATTTAACAATACGTTGTGTTATCTATCTGATTTATAGTTTAAATTTACTGTTCCCTTTTCTCTTCGCAAAATCCATTGCAGGGGCAATATTGAAGTAAATTCTTTCAACATCAAATGGATTTTTGGCTACAGTCATCGAGTTGCACTTACAGTTCTTTTCCAATCTCTCACTCCCTCCATATCTAAACCCTAAGAAATTAAGAATATCATACTCGTGCGCCACTTTAATTACGTAATAGGCTGATTTTTTGGTCATCCCATCGCCCGAGCTAGCAATTGCGCGTTGAACAATGTCACGTTTTTGAGTAGTAATCTTATATTGATTTGAATTGTCTGTTTGTGCATACACAAGCAATAAGGCATTTAGTGCCCTCAAATTAAAAGGGTCTTCACTTAAAAGTGCCTTTGCATATCTCTCAATGTTATTGTAATCATCAGTAGATAAAAACTGCTTGTTCAATGCAAGTGCCATCTCATTGTTATATCTTGAGGTGTCTGTAGGGTTATATTGTGGTTGAAACACAAATCCATAATAGAGATGTCGTTGCTCATCCATTGTCATGTCTTCGTCGCCAGCCAAATATCTAGTCATAAGATCATTGTATGTATAAACAGTGTTTATTCGTATTTCAATATCTTTGTAGCTAGGAGCCTCGGGTCCGTCATATTGTGCAAATATTGATAAACTGATTACCGATAGTGCGAGGGTCAAAAATAGTTTGTTCATATTATTTAGATTGTTTTAAAAAAGTGGCTACAAACCATAGGTCTATAGCCACTAATATAATTGTTAATTACTGTTTACCTGAAACAACAGCTCCTTTATGTATCTTCGAGACCAAGCCTTGAAGAACGCTCCCAGGACCAAGCTCCACAAATTCTGTAGCGCCATCAGCAACCATGTTCTGAACCGATTGTGTCCATTTCACAGGTGCGGTAAGTTGTGCCACCAAGTTTGCTTTAATCACGTCAGGGTCAGTCTCTCCAACTGTGCTAACGTTTTGATATACTGGATAAATAGGGCTCTTAAACTCAGTCGCCTCAATTGCTGCCGACAACTCTTCACGTGCAGGCTCCATCAATGGCGAGTGAAATGCACCACCCACTTTCAGTGGAAGCGCACGTTTTGCACCTGCCTCTTTCATTAGCTCACAAGCTTTAGCTACCCCCTCATTAGTGCCCGAAATCACAATTTGCCCTGGGCAGTTATAGTTGGCAGGCACCACCACATCGTCAATTGAAGCACAAATTTCCTCAACTTTCTCGTCTGGCAATGCCAATATTGCTGCCATTGTTGAAGGATTCATTTCGCATGCCTTTTGCATAGCAAGCGCACGTTTGTAAACTAACAACAGTCCATCCTCAAATGATAAGGCACCAGCAGCAACCAAAGCCGAAAACTCTCCTAGCGAGTGTCCCGCCACCATATTTGGCTTGAAGTCATCTCCTAGAGTTTTTGCCAAAATCACAGAGTGTAAGAATATTGCAGGCTGTGTCACCTTCGTTTGACGTAAATCTTCGTCAGTTCCTTCAAACATTAGGTCTGTTATTCTAAAACCCAATAGTTCGTTAGCCTTTTCAAACAGCTCTTTTGCCAAAGACGATGTTTCATATAAATCCTTTCCCATGCCCACAAATTGTGCGCCTTGTCCAGGAAATAGATAACCTTTCTTCATACTAATTATTTTTGTTCTATAAGTTAATAGTCTATTATAATTCTTTGCTTTTAACGTTTGCAGTTGTATTAAAGTTTATTTCTGCTTACTCTTTTCACGAATCTCCACACGCCTAATCTTTCCGCTTATCGTTTTTGGAAGCTCATTCACATATTCTATTATTCTTGGATACTTGTAGGGTGCAGTCACACTTTTCACATGGTTTTGTATCTCTTTAGTAAGCTCATCGCCAACTCTATCTTTATATTCTGGTGCAACAATAACTGTTGCTTTAATTATTTGTACTCTCACTTCGTCGGGCACCCCAGTAATTGCACATTCTATCACCGCTGGATGCGTCATAACCGCACTTTCCACCTCAAATGGCCCTATTCGATATCCCGAACTCTTAATAACATCATCAGTCCTGCCTACAAACCAAAAGTAGCCATCTTCGTCTCTCCACGCTACATCACCCGTATGATAGGTGTTGTTTTTTATAACACTTCCTGTCATTTCATCATCTCTATAATAGCCCATAAATAGCCCAAGAGGACGTTTTTTACCTATATGAAATACAATCTCCCCATGCTCCCCATCTTCTGCCGAACGTCCATCGTGAGTAATCAGGTCCATATCATATAATGGATTTGAAACACCCATTGCACCAGGCTTAGGTTTCATCCATGGGTAAGTAATAATTGTGGGTGCTGTTTCAGTTTGACCAAATGCCTCCATCATCTTTATCCCAGTATGTTTATAAAATGCATCATAAACCGATGGGTTAAGTGCCTCCCCAGCAGTAGTGCAATATTCAAGAGCCGATAAATCGTATTTCGACAAATCTTCTCTAATCATAAATCTAAAGATAGTTGGTGGTGCACAGAATGATGTCACCTTATATTTTGATATTACTGATAGCATATCTTGTGGCACAAATCTTCCTTCAAAGTCGTACACAAAAACAGCCGCACCAGCAATCCATTGACCATACAATTTGCCCCACACAGCCTTTGCCCAACCAGTGTCGGCAACTGTCAAGTGCAAACTATCCTCATGCAGGTTTTGCCAATATTTAGCTGTTGTTATATGTCCAAGCGGATAGGTGTAATCGTGAATAACCATTTTGGGTTGCCCTGTTGTTCCCGATGTAAAATAAAGAATCATTATATCATCGTTGTTGTTCACCAAGCCAGGTCTCTCAAATGGTTTAGCATTCTCAACGCCTCTGTGAAAATCAATCCAACCCTCTCTATCCACGTTGCCACCAACAATAATTTTGTGCTTCACCGATGGCGATTCAGCCATTGCATTATCCACGCTCACAATAAGCTGATTATCATCAGTTGCTATAATTGCTTTTATACTTGCCGCATTATTGCGATATTCAATATCCTCTTTTGTCAACAAGTGAGTAGCTGGAATTGCCACTGCACCAATTTTATGTAGTGCAATTATTGTTTGCCAAAATTCGATGTTTCGCTTCAATATTAGCATCACCATATCGCCCTCTCTATTCCTGTTTCTAGCAAAAAAGAAGCGGTTTGGTCCGAAAGCTCTTTAAGTTCTCCAAACGATAAGTCCTTATGTTCTCCACTATCACTTGTCCAGCAAAGTGCACGTTTGTTGGGTTGTTCTTTAGCCCATTCATCAACAATGTCATATCCAAAGTTGAAATTATCTGGAACAATTATCTCATAATTCCTAACGAAGTCTTTATGTGATTCAAATTTTGTTTTCTTTAAATACTTTTCTATCATTCTGTTTTTATACAAAGTCAGTGCTTATTGCTGCTGTATTGTCGATGGTTATGGATAAAGAATTATAGCAAGAAACTTCACCTTCTTATCGTTCAGTGCCTTCATGCCGTGTGGCAACGAAGAGTCGAAGTATATGCTATCTCCTTCTTCCAAAACAACATCCTTTCCGTTAATATTGATAGACATGCTGCCTTCGAGCACCATATTAAACTCTTGGCCTGCATGTATATTCCTAAAATAATCAGTCTCTTCAGGTTTTGGATCTACGGTTACAATGAAAACCTCTGCTACATTATTGCTAAAGCCAGCTGACAGCGATTGATATTTATATGCCGAAACTCGCTCCACACTAACTCCTTTATCTTTTCGTGTCACAAAGTATGAGCTCATATGTGGCTCTTCGCCAAACATCAATATAGATAAGTCAACATTAAACTCACGCTCAATTCTTTGTAGAAACGAAATTGAGATATCTTTTTCTCCTGCTTCATACAGGATATAGTCTCTCTCATCCTCTTCTAGCTTATATGCCATCTTTGAGGTTGATAGCTCTAACGATTCGCGCAACCCTTTTATTCGATTGCCTATTTGTTTTAAATCTGTTGCCATAGATATAGGGTATTAATTATGTAGAACAAAGATAATAATATATTAGACAAACAAGTACAAACTAACACCCATAACTAACATACCCACCACCACACCAATTATGGATATATGGTGCTTCCCATACTTTTCGGCAGTTGGCAAAAGCTCATCAAGAGAAATAAAAATCATAATACCCGCTATTGCTGCCAATATTAGTGCGTCCAACGATGGGCTCCAATATGGGAGTAAAAAGAAGAATGCTATTAATGCACCCAAAGGCTCAGCCAGTCCAGATGCGAATGATAACCAAAATGCCTTCTTCTTGCTGCCAGTTGCATGATATATTGGCACTGCTACAGCTATTCCCTCAGGGATGTTATGAATGGCAATTGCCACAGTGATAGGTATTGCCAACTCAATAGAATTAATTGCCGACATAAAAGTAGCAATTCCTTCAGGAAAATTGTGAATGGCAATTGTTATTGCTGTAATTATTCCTGTATGTTTCAAATGATTTTTCTTGGTCATGTCCTCCACACCTTGCATTTCGTGTGGATTGCTAGCCTTAGGAACGATAAAGTCAATAAGTGCAATAATTGCAATTCCCCCAAATAGGCTCAATAGCATATATAGAGTGCCAGTTTTGTCACCAAATTCATTTGTGAACATCTCCAATGATTGAGGCAGCATCTCCATAAATGACACATAAATCATCACCCCAGCCGAAAAGCCGAGCGAGAAGCTCAAAAAGTTGGTGTTTGTTCTTTTTGCAATCAAAGATATAAAACTACCAATTCCCGTTGATAGACCAGCAATCAACGTAAATATGAATGCAGTAATTATTATCTGATTATCCATTATTTATCATTAATGATGTTCTCAATTATCTCATTGTGAATGTGTCCGTTCGAGGCTACAATCTCTCTTCCGTGAATATAATCACTGTTTTTATCATAATCTGTTACAGTGCCTCCCGCTTGTTGCAAAATAAAACTACCTGCTGCCACATCCCATGGCGAAAGACCCGAATGAAAATAAGCATCCAAGCGTCCCGCTGCCACATAGCATAGCTCTATTGCTGCCGATCCTTTTATTCTCAAACTGCATTTGTGATAAAACTTTGTTGTTCGCTGCAACACCTCCATTGCTTTTGTGTCTAAAACATAAGGAATTCCAAATCCCATATATGCATCTTCAAGCTCTGCATGTTGGCTCACGCCAATGGCTTTTCCATTAAGTGTAGCCTCATCTCCCTCTATTGCTTGATATAGTTCTTCGGCAATAGGGTCGTAAACAACACCTAAAACGGTCACCTCATTATGTTGCAATGCAATGCTCACCGAGTAGGGCGTATCGTTGTGGATATAGTTGGCTGTTCCATCCAAAGGATCTATTATCCATGTCCACTCTTTCACCTCCGAGGCAACTGTCTCCTCTTCAGTCAAGAATCCAGTTTCAGGAAAAGCTTTTGATAGCTCATCAACTATAATTCTTTCTGCCGCCTTGTCTATATATGTTACATAGTTTCGGGTACTTTTCATCTCCACCGATGCGTTCTTAAGTTTCGATTGTTCATCCTTAAGAAATGCCCCAGCGGTGCGTGCTACATTAATAACCGTTTTAAGTGTATCTTTTAAATTCATTTTAATATTATTCCTATTCTATCTATATTATTTCTTTGGTTCAGAAAACATCGAATCCCACCATCTTGAGTCTTCTTTTAGCCATTTTGCAAACCAGGCATATATGGCATGATTCCATGATATTCGTTTGTTGTAGTCATAAATGGCGTGGTTCTCACCTTCCACTTGAATAAACTCAACCTCTTTACCCAATAGTTTCAATCCGGTGTACATCTGTATGCTCTCTCCCATTGGCACATTGGTGTCGGCTGTGCCGTGCAGCAACATCAATGGTGTTGTTATTTTGTCTGCATTAAATAATGGGCTTTGCTCCACATACATCTCAGGATTGTTCCATGGATAACTTCCAGCACTAGCTCCCGAGCTGTACGAGTATCCCCAATATCCTTCACCCCAATAGCTTGTGATATTGCTAATACCTGCGTGCGAAACCGAAGCAGTAAACAAATCAGTTTGGGTAATCAAATATTGTGTCATAAATCCACCATATGATGCGCCAATGTTCCCAATTTTAGTTCCGTCAACAAATGGATGCGCCTCCACAAATTTTTGTACTCCCTCAATAATTTCGTCGGCAGTTTGCTTGCCCCATGCATTCACGTGTCGTGCCGAAAATTCTTGTCCATATCCAGTGGTTCCACTTGGCTGCACCACATATACCACATAGTCTTGTGCTGCATACACATGCAATGGATAGGTGCTCTCAAACCCTCTAGATGTAGGGCTAGTTCCTCCATAATAATACACAATCAAAGGATACTTCTTGCTTGCATCAAAGTTAGGAGGCAGGTAGTATCTACCATCTATAATATCCCCAAAAGAGCTTTCAAACGTCCAATCCTTCACCTCACCAAGTGCCAGTGTGTTAAGTCGCTCAGCATATGGGTCTGCAATCAAAGTCGATTTCAATGATTTCAAGTCTAATAAATATCCTCTGCTTGAGTTCGACACACTCACTCCCGTATATGTTGCCCAGCGTCCATCTTTCGACATGTTAAATGATTGAATCACATCCTCATTCAATTTCAACTGTTCAAATTTCGAGTTCTTCGTGTTGTAGCGATACATGCTCACGCGGTCGCCATTCTCTCCTCTAAAGTATATGTTATTGTCCGCTTTATTCCAAAATTGTGATGATATCGATGGGTCAAAGTTTTTGGTGATTGGAGTGATTTTTCTTGTACCCAAATCCATTATATAAGCTTGTGAGTCATAGCTATTTGCTATTTGTCCCTCTTTTATATTTAGTCCAATTCCGTTGAACGACTCTGGCGAACCTTGAATTAACAGTTGTTTTGCATCAGGCGAGAACTGAGCATAACCTACAAATCTCTCATTTTTCCAAATTGTGTCTATCTCCATCGTGTGAAGATCAAGCATAAATAGCGAACTCTTTCTAAATGGACGCTCGCTCAAGTCCTCTTCCGACACACTGAAAAGCAGTTTGCTAGCATCTTCTGTAATATCGTTTAGTGATGCTGTTTGCTTGCCAAATGTAAGCTGTTGCGTCAATCCCGATTCAATAAAAAATCTATTTATAAAATATCTATCTCTATTGTGAGATTGTCTGTCATCAATTCCAATTAGTCTTTTCAAACCTGCTGGACTGCTAGCACTAATAGACTCCTTTGTAGAAAAAAACAGTGATTTCTCGTCTGGTGCAAATCTAAAGCTCTCTCTTGGCAAGTTGTCTGCCAATATCGAAGAAGTATTGTTTAACGGGTTCAATGTATATAGCGTCCTTCCATTCTCTGTGTCTTCAACATAAAATAGTAGGTCCGACTTAGGCATCCAGTTCAACATCTGTCTTGAAGATGATTCCGATAGCACAATCTTGTTATCTTTTGTGTCCAACACCTCCACATATCCCTTTACTCTTCCTCCTGGTAGTGTGGTTGATAGCCTCATCAATACAAATCTGCCACTTGGCGATATTGACGTGTTGCTTATTCTATTTCCCTCTATTATATCATTAATGTTTATTCTTCTTGATGGTGCGTTGTCAAATGTGTAAACAAGTGTTGAGTCATCCTTCTCAGGTTTCACCTCTATTTTCACAGCGGGGTTCAATTTGTCCTCTGCCGAAGCCAATAGTTTTACAACAACTCTAGCATTGCTTGTGAAACCATTAAGGCTAGCATCCACCGATCCTGCTTGGTGCAAACTATCATTCACCGCACTTTTTGTGCCTTTTTTGTTATTGTCTATCCATATCTCCAATTTGTTTGGCGATGTCACTGTCAGTTTCCCTTTGCCATACCTGTCGCCCGATAAGTAAAATGATAATAGCTGAAATTCATAACCACTCTTAGGCTTGTCCAAGTTGAAATATCCAGCCGTATCTGGCTTCAATAGGTTATCAAACTTCGACTGCTCTGGAAAAGCAATTGAGTACGACAACAACATGTCATCGCTAAATTTAGTGTCTTTCAGGTTAGTACTGTCCAGAAGCACCGGTTTGGTAACCTCTATCGGTTTAAAACTCCTAATTGTGCTAGGCGTAAATTTCTCTTGTGCTACTAGTGGCAAAAGCGCTACTAGGGCAATAAATAGAGTTCTTAGTCTCATCTCTTATATGATTTGTTTATTAATAAATATCTTGAATATATGTTGCTCACTACAATGGCATATTTGTCCACACAAAATGATTCTCAAACTTGCCTTCAATGTCAGGTGTCTTGTCAAAAAAAGCATACACCGACGAGCCCGAGCCGCTCATCGAGGCATAGAGTGCACCCATATCGTACAACTCTTGTTTTAAATCACAAATTTGGGGATTAATTTTAAAAATAGGCTCCTCAAAATCATTTTTCATCAGGTCCCTCCATTTTTCAATAGGCTGTTTAATAATCTCTTCAAGCGAAATTTCCGATTGTTGAGGAGTAATCATCGAGTAGGCAGCACCTGTGTTCACCCATATGTCGGGTTTCACCAGCACTAAAGTGTATTTGTCGAGATTCAAATCCACCTCTTTCAGCTTGTCCCCAATGCCTGTTGCATATGATGGTTTGTTTTTTATGAAGAATGGACAATCCGCACCAAGCTTTGTGGCTAGCTCTATCAACTCTTGCTCGCCATGTCCTAGTTCATAGTTGTTGTTCAGCAGCTTCAGCATGCTTGCAGCATTTGCCGACCCACCGCCCAGCCCTGCGCCAAAGGGTATCACCTTGTGAAGATATATATCAATTGGGGGAATATCATGCTGCTCTTTCACCAATCGCAAAGCTTTTATCACAAGATTGTTCTCAATGTCTCCATCAATCTTCAATCCACTCTCAAAAAAACGATACGGAGCATCTCCCTCACTTGTGGGAACTATCTCCAGTGCATCCTTTAGCCCAATTGGATAAAAAATGGTTTCTATGTTGTGATAACCATCTTCTCGTCGAGACACTACATTTATCCCCAAATTTATCTTTGCATTCGGAAAGTCAATCATAAAGTTGCTGATTTTGAATACAAAGATAATTATTTTTTTTGCTTACACTTATATTCATCAATGTAGCATTATACCTGATCTAAATAAATCCATTGTTAAGTACACGTCTTTTTAGTGTTTTTATACATATATTGTTTATAATTGCGACAAATCTCCCTTCGATCTACCCTTTGTTGTTTCTGCAAATATCTATTTTTTCATAGAGGATCTACGGAGGGTCTACGGAGGATCTCTAGAGGAACTCTAGAAATAGAAATTATTTTCATGTTGTTAAAACATGCTAATATTAGATGCTGGTTAATTCTCTTCATATACTATAAAGATAGTAATCTGAAATAGACATTATTTATCAATAATTTTCAACGATAATCTTTGTTAAACCCTTATTTAATCATGTTAAAACTAAGAAAACCGTTTTGATGTTTACGGTTTTCTATGCTATCTTTGCACTCCTTTTTTAAGTGAAATATAAATGTTGAAAGAAAGAATATTAGAAAAAGCTGGTGCTAAGTTCTATCAGTATGGAATCAAAAACGTTTCCATGAGCGATTTAGCCTCATCTTTAGGCATCTCAAAGAGAACGCTGTATGAGAACTTCAAAGATAAGGAGGATATCTTGTGGCAATATCTTGAGAATATGAAAGAGAGACGAACATCCAAGGTTAATGAAATGTTGGAACAGTCTGCAAATATTATTGAAGTGTTTCTATACTTCATTGACTATCACAAAAATGTAGATCTTCCATCTGTTAAGTTCTATCAGGACATAGAGAAATATTATCCCACCATTCATGGTTTGATATCGGAGGATATTGAGCAGAATAAAGTGAATCTAAAAAGCTATCTCAAAAAAGGTATCTCCGAAGGATATATTCGCGAGGGACTAAACGTGGATGTTGCAGCCTTTTTAGTTGAAGAGAGCAACTACACCTATATGAGAGCTTCATATA
>CAYFSV010000024.1:0-24435 GCA_964345815.1 uncultured Proteiniphilum sp.
GAATGATTGTGGCACTCTACGAAACGGAGCGGATTATGAAAGAGGTGGATACCCACTTGAGTGAGTATTTATAATAGAAGCAATAGTGAAAACTTGAAACACATCGTTAACTTATGTTTAATCTCATCTGCTTTGCTTTTTTATTCTTGCTTCGCTATTCCTCCGGAGACCCTCCGTATATCCTCCTTATATCCTCTATGAAATGCATATACTATAATTGATAAATCTAGGGATATTTCACGTTCCAAAAGATACATTTATTAACATAAAAGAGAGGGTGAGTTGCGTCTGGTCAACAGTGTTGTTATGCCCCTATCTTCCATCCAGTTACCCCCCACCACTTTGCTCCCTTATCAGCACTGATGCTGCAATTGTAATAACCAAAGGTTTCGGTTTTGTTACGGATGCTTTGTATATTAACATGACCCACAATCTAACTTGCATATTATTTAAAAAAATAGGCTTACATTTGCAACAGAGTTATTGCATAACCTGATAAAACAATAATGATATAAAACCTACATAACAAAAGTAACAGTATGAACCCAAACAACTTGTTAGTATTAGGTGCAATAGCACTATTATCAATCATTTCGTGTACAAATATGAATAAAGAGACAGAGATTAAAAATCAATCCGATTTTTCGACACCTCCGCTGGCAGAGATTGTGCCAGATACTTTTAGAAATTTCAACAGCGAGCGCATCGACAACTACTTTTGGCTAAAGGATAAGAACAACCAAAAGGTAATTGACTATCTGAATGCCGAAAACAGATATACTGACGAAGTGATGGCATCGACCACGGAGTTGCAACAAACCATTTACGACGAAATTGTGGGGCGAATGAAAGAGGATGACGAGAGCTATCCCGTGTTGCGCGATGGATACTATTATTATAGCCGCACCGAACAGGGCAAGCAATATCGCACCTATTTGCGCCGCAAGGGCTCGATGGATGCCGCCGAAGAGGTGATATTTGATGTGAACGAGATGGCTGAGGGCAAAGATGCATATATTTTTGCTGGATATACTATCAGTCCCGACAACAACAAGGCTGCATATTTCTACAATGAAACGGGCTCGTATGCCGAGTTTGTTTTGAAGATTAAGGATCTGAATAGTGGCGAAGTTATTGGCTTTGAGGTTGAAGGCATTTCGTCGGCTACATGGGCTAATGACAGCGAAACATTGTTTTATAGCATTATTGATGATAGATTGCGCCCTTATCAAGTGTATAGACAAAAGCTTGGCGACAGCAATCGCACTTTTGTGTATGAGGAGAGTGATGGCAAATACAGGGCATATGTGTCGTCGAGCAAAACCAAAGAGTATATCTTTTTGGGTAGCGCAAGCTCCACTACCACCGAAGAGCATTTCATCTCGGCTGACAATCCCACGGAGAAATACAAAACCTTTTTGCCACGAGTGAAGGATGTGGACTATTCGGTGCATCCACACAAGGATAAGTTTTTTGTGAGATACAAAGACAAACAAAACTTGAATGGCAAGATATATGAGGTTCCAAAACAGGGATATGAAGATCGCAACAATTGGAAAGAATTTGTGCCGCACAACAACGATGTGCTCATCGAGGGAATTGACGTGCTAGACAAATATATGGCTTTGGAGATTAGAAAAAATGGACTAGCCGAAATTAAAGTGATTCCACTAAATGGCGATGACACTCAAACTATCTCATTTCCCGAACCAGTTTACACTGCATCGCTCAATGGCAACCCCGAATATGATGCAACCACTATCAGATACACCTACACTTCGCTAAATCGCCCAGGCACTTTGTTTGAATATGACATTGTGGCTGATGATAGTGAGATATTGAAGACTCAGGAAATTCCTTCGGGTTTCAATCCCGACGACTATGTGGTGGAAAGGCTGTGGGCAACATCACACGACGGGGTGAAGGTGCCAATGGCTATTGTGTATAAAAAGGGATTGAAAAAAGATGGAAGCAACCCCGCCCTACTCTACTCCTATGGTAGCTATGGCAATAGCTCGGATGTGTTTTTTGGCTCTAATTTCTATAGTCTTATTGATAGGGGCTTTGTATTTGGCATTGCGCAAATACGCGGTGGTAGCGACTTGGGCGAACATTGGTATGAAGACGGGAAGCTACTGAAAAAGAAAAACACCTTTTATGATTTCATTGCTTGTAGCGAATATTTGATTAACGAGAAATATACTTCGCCATCAAAACTAGCTGCTATGGGTGGCAGTGCTGGTGGCTTGCTGATGGGTGCGGTGGTGAATATGCGTCCCGATTTGTATAAAACCATAGTGGCGCAGGTGCCATTTGTGGATATCATCAACACAATGCTTGACGAAACATTGCCTCTTACCACTGGCGAATATGAAGAGTGGGGAAATCCCAACGAGGAGGAGTTCTACAGCTATATGCTTTCATACTCACCTTATGACAATGTTGCGGCTCAGAACTATCCTAATATTTTGGTTACGGGCGGCATCAACGACTCGCAAGTTCTGTTTCACGAGCCTGCCAAATATGTAGCAAAATTGCGCTCGCTGAAAACCGACAACAACCTATTGCTTTTGCATATGGACATGAAATCGGGGCACGGAGGCGCAACAGGCAGATACGATAGTATCAAAGACTGGGCTTTCGAGTTTGCATTTATACTTAATAGAGTGGGAATAGAGAAATAGAGAGAGGGGGGTGTGGGATAATCATTGTGGTTATAATCATATGTAACAACAAACGAAAACCCCATTAGGGGTGAAATGATTATAGAAAACCAAAAGTTGATTTTAAAGCCATAACGTTTGCCATTTTGAACATTTATCGTACATTTGTTCAAAATAGCAAACATTATGAAGCGAAAAAAAATCACCCTCTTACCAAAAGTCACCTCTATTCTTGAAGAAATGGGTGAAAACATAAAACTTGCGAGGTTAAGAAGAAAACTAACAATGGAGCAGGTTGCTGAGCGTGCAGGCATATCCCGTTCAACGCTTTGGCAAGTGGAAAATGGCTCATCTAGCACATCACTTGGCATCTATGCCCAAGTGCTACATGTGTTAGGTCTCGAAAAAGATTTGCTATCTGTAGCAAAAGATGATGAGTTAGGAAGAAAACTTCAGGATATTGGCTTGCGCATCGGTCAAAGAGCTCCAAAAAGATAGTGACTATGAATTACAAGAAGATCTTATTAAAATAATCTACAACATACCATTATATAAAGTGAAATGATTATATAAAACCACATGCAACAACAAACGAGAACCCCATTAGGGGTGAAATGATTGTAGAAACCATATGCAACAACAAACAAGAACCCCATTCGGGGTGAAATGATTATAGAAAATCAAATCAAACACCCAATAAACCAAAAACACCAAAAATATTTAAACATAGAACAATCTTTTGTTGTTACAACTGCAAGTAAAACAAAATCAAAAGATTAAAAAAGCATATGATAAAAAGCAAACGAACATATGATGATGCGAGCGATGATGATGGGTATAGAATACTGATTGATAGACTGTGGCCCAGAGGACTATCGAAAGAGAAGGCTCAAATTGACTTGTGGCTGAAGGAAATTGCACCATCTACAGAGTTGCGCAAATGGTATAATCACGATGTGGATAAATGGGAGGAGTTTGAAAAACGATATAAGAATGAGCTGAAATCGAAAGAGGATTTAATCAAGCAAATGAAGGAGCTAGAGAAAGAACACAAAACAATTACACTGCTATTTTCGGCAAAAGACACAAAACATGCAAATGCAAATGTGCTTATAGAAGTGCTAAACAAAATGGAAGATAGCTAAACCACAAAACAGAAATACGGAATGAAACTTAACAAGATACCTCTACACTGGCAAATAGTAATTGGAATGGCTTTGGGCCTTTTGTTTGGATTTTTAATGACTTTGGTGCCTTTTGGAAAAACATTCATCATAGACTGGGTTGCGCCCTTCGGAACAATATTTATCCGACTTTTGAAACTAATAGCAATACCCCTAATATTTGCTTCATTGGTGAAGGGAATTGCCGACCTAAAAAATATCTCTGCATTTAAAAATATTGGCGTGCGAACCATTGTACTCTATATTTCCACCACTGTGATTGCTATGAGTGTTGGCTTAGTTTTGGTGAATGTCATTAAGCCCGGCAAGGGCGTTTCGGAGGATACAATCGCTCAACTCACCGAGGCTTATGCCTACGACGATGCCATTACTTCCAATATCTCTGAAGCGGGACGACAATCTAGCGAGGGTCCACTAAGCTTTTTGGTTGATATAGTTCCCGATAATATCTTTTCGGCAATGAGCAACAACTCGCTAATGCTTCAAGTGATATTTTTCTCAATTTTATTTGGCATAAGTCTATTACTAATCAATCCTAAAGATGCAAAACCAGCAGCTAAATTGATTAGTTCGCTCAATGCGGTGGTGCTAAAAATGGTGGATATAATAATGCGAATGGCTCCCTTTGCGGTGTTTGCTTTGTTATCGCAAATTGTGGTAAGCACGGGCAACATGGAGGTTTTGCAAAAATTGCTCATGTATGGGTTGACCGTCGTTTTAGGACTTGCAGTGATGATTATTCTTTATGTCACTACAGTTTCAATTTATACTGGAAAGAATCCCAGATGGTTTTTGCGTGGCATAATGCCCGCCCAACTATTGGGCTTTTCCACAAGCTCGAGTGCAGCCACACTGCCCGTTACGATGGAGTGCGTGACCGAAAATCTTAAAGTGGATAATGAGGTTTCTAGTTTTGTTTTGCCCGTAGGTGCAACAGTAAATATGGATGGCACAAGCCTCTACCAAGCCGTAGCAGCAGTGTTTATAGCGCAGGCATTGCATATTCCGCTCGACCTAACTGCACAGCTGACAATAGTTCTCACAGCCCTATTAGCCTCAATTGGCTCGGCAGCAGTGCCAGGGGCAGGCATGGTGATGCTTGTGATTGTGTTGGAATCAATAGGCATTCCCGCAGATAAATTAGCTATTGGATTAGCCCTCATTTTTGCGATAGATAGACCACTAGATATGTGCCGAACTGTAGTTAACCTCACTGGCGATTCGATGGTGGCAGTGTTGATTGCCAAATCAATGGACAAATTGGAGCAATAGCCCCATCAAACAATAAAACTGTTACAAAAAGCCTCTTTTTAAAACAAAATGCTATATTTGCAATCTTGTTTTATTTCAAAATCACACAAAAGATGGCTAAAAACTCAAAAAACGATGTTTTGACATCATTGGCAGAGCTAATACAAAAGAATAAAGAGGAGATTGTTGCAAAAAACATAATTGACCTAAACTCGATTGATGGCGACGACATCTCGATGAAGGATAGACTAAAGGTGGATAGTGTCAAAATAGATGGGATGATTAAATCGCTCAACGAAGTGGCACTTCAAAACGATCCCGAGGGCAGGATATTGTATGACTACACACGTCCTGACGGACTACATATTGTTAATAAAACAGTGCCGTTTGGAACTATCTTAATTATTTATGAATCGCGCCCCGACGTTACAATTGAGGCGGCAGCCACCGCTTTTAAAGCTGGCAATAAAATTATGTTGAAAGGTGGACGCGAATCGGTAAATACCAACCTATGCCTAACTAAGCTTTGGCAAGAGGCGCTATCGGCAAATGGGTTCGACAAAGATTTTGTGCAGTATCTGGATATTTCTCGCGAAGAGACTCAAAAACTAATTCAGAGTAATGATCGAAGCATCGACCTGATTATTCCACGTGGTGGCGATACTCTTATTAATTTTGTAACACAAAATAGTGCCGTGCCTGTGATAGTTAGCGGTCGTGGAAACAATTTCATATATATTGACAATGAGTGTGATATCGAGATAGCAACGCAACTAATTTTGAATGGCAAGCAACGCATCAGTGTGTGCAACGCAATAGATAAGGTGCTTATTAATGACCAGTTGCCAAACATTGGTGACACAGTTGAGGCTTTTGTTAAGATTTTGGGTGATAATGGTGTGAAGGTTTATTCAAACGAAGAGACATCCACACTTAGCACTAACTTTGTAATTGATGACAGCGAAGAGGTGATGTATGAAGAATTTTTGGCACCAAAGATGCACTTTTCGGTTGTGGAAGATATTGATAGAGCAATAGACACAATAAATAAATACTCGGGAGGACACTCGGCAGTGATTGCAACAAACAACAATGCCAAGGCTGAGCACTTTATGCAAAAGGTGGATTGTGCAGCGGTGTATCACAACGCCTCAAGTCGATTTACGGATGGTGGACAATTTGGCGTGGGTGCCGAAATTGCAATTAGCACACAGAAGATACATTTTAGAGGTCCACTTGGTGCGCAAGAGTTGGTTACCAACAAGTGGTTTGTGTATGGCGAGGGACACGTTAGAGATCAACAACCACAATCGTCAACATCGTGCAACAATGCATAACAATCAACAAAGATGAAGAAAAAACTAATTATCAAAATAGGCACCTCGACACTTACGGCTGGTAGCAACAGAATTTCGTTTGCAGTGATAGAGAGCTTGGCACGACAAATTGTGGTGCTAAAAGAGGAGTATGATATTGTAATTGTATCATCGGGAGCAATTGCAACGGCGCGCCAATTTGTAGAAATCAATGGCTTCAACAAGCAGGTGGAATCAAAACAGGCACTTGCTGCAATTGGGCAAACTAAGTTGATGGAGCTATACGACAATATTTTTGCAACATTTGGGCTAAATGTGGCGCAAATATTACTCACATATCGTGATTTTGAAAATCAGGTGGCTAACGAAAACACTAGAAACACAATCAACAAACTGTGGGAGGTGGACTACATTCCCATTGTGAATGAGAATGACACTGTTTCAATCGAAGAGATTGTGCTAGGTGATAATGATAAGCTATCGGCTTTGGTAGCAGCCATCACCAGCGCCGATTTGCTTGTGTTGGTTTCCGATATTGATGGCATTTACACTGCCAATCCTCATATTAATAGCGATGCACAGCTGATTGAGTATATCTCAGATTTGGATCAGGTGAGAAATTGTGCCGAAGAGAAAGAATCAACTCTTGGAACAGGGGGCATGACTTCGAAACTTAATGCTGCCGAAATATGCATGAATCACGATATTGAAATGTGGATTGTGAACGGTAGTCACAGCAACTATATATTAAACTCGATGCGAGGCAATATTCCCTTTTCGAGATTTAAGAAACAACATCATAATAGCAATTAATATGAATCACGGATTTATTGGCTTTGGCAACTTGGCTAAGGCTATATACAAGGGGTTGAAACACGAAAACAATAGCAACTTTGCCTACTTCGCTAGAGAACAGAAGGGTGGCGAAGCTATGTTTATAAAAGATATGGAAAAGCTTGTGGAGTTTGCCGACGTAATTTGGCTCACCATCAAGCCTCAAGATTTGCAAGGAATATTGGAGCAATTGCAGCCAATGAATCGTGGTGACAAGATATTTGTGTCGCCCGTTGCGGGCAAGCGTATTGAGTTTATCGAGAGCTACTTGGGCAGCGAGCAGCCCATTGTTAGGATTATGCCCAATCTTGCCATTGCCTATCAAAAGTCGGTGACCTCATTTGCTACAAACCAGCCTGATAATAGTAGGGCTAAAGAGATATTTGATATGCTATCGAAGCTAGGCAAGGCGGTGCAGCTTGACGAGGCGGGGTTCGATTTATTCACCTCCGTGTTTGGAAGTGGTCCTGCATTCATTCTATCATTTATTCAAACATTTAAAGATAAGATGAAGGAGTTTGACCTGCCCAGTCCCCTACTCGACGAGCTTCTGCTTGAGCTTACACAAGGCACCACAATATATTTCTCGCAAAACCAACAACAATTCAGCATCGAAGAGCTAATCAAAAACATCACCAGCAAGGGTGGCACCACCCAAGCGGGATTGGACTATTTTCGCAGTCACGAAATAGGCAAACACTTTGAGGGGGTGTTGGATGCTGCGAGGGAGAGATCGAGGGAGATGGGGGAATAGGAGATATTTACTTAAACAAAATCAATACCGAATACGTTTATAATGAAACTAAGTACTTAACCATTAAAACGTAAACGACATGCCAACCAGAAAGAACTTTATAATCGACACAAACGTCATATTACATGACTATAGCTTTTTACATCATTTCGAAGAGAATGATATTTACATACCTTTTGTGGTGCTGGAGGAGCTAGACAAATTTAAGAAAGGAAACGATCAAATCAATTTTAATGCTAGGGAGTTTATAAGAGAATTGGACGAAATTACCGATGACAACTTGTTTAAAGAGGGTGCAAGCTTGGGCGAAGGACGTGGCAAATTGTACATTGTGAACAGCTCGAAACAGCATCAAAAGATAGCTGATGCATTTCCAGATCGCACTCCCGACAATCGCATCTTGTCAACTGTGATGGATATCATAGATAAAAAAGCTGGAGTGAAAACAATTCTAATCACCAAAGATATTAATTTGAGGATGAAGGCTCGATCGTTGGGGATTGTTACTGAAGACTACATCAACGACAAGGTGACTAACATTGACATTTTTAGCAAGGGCGAGCTTGTGCTTGAAGGGATTGATGGTGATTTGATTGATGAAATATATGCTCACAAAGAGGGGGTTGATATTGATATTTTTGAGTTTAAAGACTCAATTGTGCCCAACGAAACGTTTATACTGAAAAGCAGCCGAAACAGTGTTCTTGCTAAGTATAATCCGTTTTTAAACAAAATCGTTCATGTAAACAAGGAGGTTAACTATGGAATTAGCCCACGAAATGCCGAACAAACCTTTGCTCTTGATGTGCTAAATGATTCAGAAATAAAGCTAGTGGCGGTAACTGGAAAGGCAGGTACAGGAAAAACACTCCTTGCACTAGCTGCAGCACTTAAACAGAGTAAAGATTATAATCAAATTTTATTGGCACGCCCCATTGTGTCGCTGTCAAACAAAGACTTGGGCTTTTTGCCTGGCGACGAAAAACAGAAGGTGGCGCCGTACATGCAACCACTATTTGACAATTTAAATGTGATTAAATCGCAAGTGGGTCGCAATAGTGCCGACTATCGCAATTTGCAAGAGATGGAGGAGTCGGGCAAATTGGCTATTGAGGCTTTGGCATTTATCAGAGGTCGTAGCCTGAGCGAAACTTTCTGCATTGTGGATGAAGCACAAAACCTTACTCCACATGAAATTAAAACAATAATTACCCGAGCTGGCGAAAACACAAAGATGGTGTTTACTGGCGACTTGCAGCAAATTGACCAACCATATTTGGATGCTCAGTCAAATGGCTTGGCATATATGATTGACCGAATGAAGGGACAAAACGTATTTGCACACGTCAATCTTATTAAGGGTGAGAGAAGCGAATTGTCGGAATTGGCAAGTAATCTGCTGTAGGTTGGCGGTTGGTGGTTAGCTATTGGCGATTGGCTGTTAGCTATTAGCGATTGGCTGTTAGCTATTAGCCAATAGGTGACTTTGCACTATCATAGTGCATTTTTTCATGATTTTTGCACTACGACAGTGCAAAAAGGCTCTTACTACCCAATATAATTTCATTATCTTTGCATCCTAATCACATAATAATTTTATAAAGATGCAAAAACCTTCAATACCCAAAGGTACTAGGGACTTTTCGCCTGAGGAGATGGCGAAGCGTAATTATATTTTCGATACAATAAAAGAGGTTTACAAACTCTACGGATATAGACAAATTGAGACACCGGCGATGGAAAATCTTTCTACATTGTTGGGCAAATATGGCGAAGAGGGAGATAAACTACTATTTAAGATATTAAATTCGGGCGACTACCTTTCGAAAATCAGCAATGATGACTTGGAAGAAAAGAACCCAGCAAAAACGGCACTCAAAATATCAGAGCGAGGTTTGAGATACGACCTCACGGTGCCATTTGCTAGATATGTGGTGATGCACCGCAACGAAATTACTTTCCCATTCAAAAGATATCAGATACAACCAGTGTGGCGTGCCGATAGACCACAACGTGGACGCTATCGCGAGTTTTTTCAGTGCGACGCCGATGTGGTTGGCTCCGACTCATTACTAAATGAGGTTGAGTTGATTCAGATTATTGATGAAGTTTTCAAAAGACTAAATATCCGTGTGTGTGTGAAGCTCAACAATCGCAAGATTCTTACTGGAATTGCAGAGGTGATTGGCGAGGCAGACAAAATTGTGGACATAACCGTGGCTATAGACAAGCTTGACAAAATTGGCTTGGAGAAAGTGAACGAAGAGCTGTCCACAAAGGGAATTGCGCAAGAGGCAATTGACAAACTTCAACCCATCATTGAGCTTAGTGGAAGTTTAAAAGAAAAGTTCAAGACTATGAGGGAGGTTCTTGCCACCTCAAAGATTGGAATAGAGGGTATCGAAGAGATGGAATATATCTTCAACACCATCAAACTGATGGATGTGGGATGCGAAGTGGAGCTTGACCTAACACTTGCTCGTGGATTGAACTACTACACAGGTGCCATCATTGAGGTGAAAGCGCTTGATGTGGAAATTGGAAGCATCACGGGTGGAGGAAGATATGACAACCTAACAGGTATCTTCGGTATGCCAGGGGTTTCGGGTGTGGGCATTTCGTTTGGTGCCGACAGAATATATGATGTGTTGAACCAACTTGACCTTTATCCCGATAGCTTTAGTCATGCAACAGATGTTTTATTTGTAAACTTTGGCGAAAAGGAGGCAATGCACATTTTGCCAATCGTTTCAAAATTGCGAAAAAAGGGTATCAGAAGCGAGGTGTATCCCGATTCGGCAAAGATGAAAAAACAGATGACCTATGCCGACAACAATCACATTCCGTATGTGGCAATTGTGGGCGAAAATGAGATAAAGGATGGAAAAGTGATGCTTAAGAACATGACCTCGGGAGAGCAAAATGCACTATCGACAGATGAATTGATAGCAAAGTTGACCTCCACAATAAAATAAAATAAGAAAGGAAGATAATAACTATATGCTCTCGATAGAAAACCTAACAGTACAGTTTGGAGGATTTACACTTTTGGATGAAATTTCGTTTGTTTTAAATAACAACGAGCGAGTTGCCTTGGTAGGAAAAAATGGTGCCGGAAAATCGACATTATTGAAAATAATGTGTGGACTATTTGAGCCCACAAAGGGCAATGTTTCATATCCTAGAGGCACATCAATAGGCTATTTGCCTCAACAGATGACACTAAATGACAAACTAACTGTGAGGGAGGAGGCTTCATTGGCTTTTGAACATTTGCAAAAGATGGAGCGAGAGCTTAACAACCTCAACAATCAGCTTGTTGAGCGAACCGACTATGAGTCTGACGAATATCAAGCCATAATTCAACGGGTAGCAGATATGCAAGAGCTGCTACAAATGTCAGGTATTCACAACTTTGAGGGAGAAGTGGAAAAGACTCTTTTAGGATTGGGTTTCAAAAACGAAGATTTTGATCGCCCCACAAGTGAATTTAGTGGTGGCTGGCGTATGCGAATTGAACTGGCTAAGCTATTGTTGCAAAATCACGATGTGCTGCTTCTGGATGAGCCCACCAACCACCTTGATATAGAATCTATTCAGTGGCTCGAAAACTTCCTCACGACGCATTCAAATGCTGTGATGCTGGTTTCGCACGATAGGGCTTTTTTGGATGCCGTCACAAATAGAACAATAGAGATTGTGCTTGGTGACGCTCATGATTACAAAGTGAACTACTCAAAATATGTGGAACTCCGAAAAGAGCGTAGAGAACAGCAAATTCGTGCATATGAAAATCAGCAAAAACAGATAAAAGATACTGAGGAATTTATTGATCGTTTTAGATATAAGGCTAGCAAGGCTAATCAGGTGCAATCAAGGGTTAAGCAGCTTGAGAAGATTGATAGAATAGAGATTGATGAGGTGGACAACTCCAGACTCAATCTTAAATTTCCACCAGCTCCTCGCTCAGGCTCCTACCCTATTATAATGGACAACGTATCTAAAAGCTATGGCAATCATCTTGTATTTGAGAATGCAACACTAACAATTGAGCGTGGCGACAAAGTGGCTTTTGTGGGTAAAAATGGTGAGGGAAAATCCACGCTTGTGAAGTGCATAATGAACGAGATTGATTATGGTGGAAAACTTGAATTGGGGCACAACGTGAAAATTGGATACTTTGCTCAAAACCAAGCTCAACTCCTTGATGAAAGTCTCACCGTGTTCGAATCGATAGACAATGTTGCTGTTGGCGACATACGCACCAAGATTAGAGATATACTTGGGGCTTTTATGTTTGGTGGTGATGCTTCTGATAAGAAAGTTGCCGTGTTGTCGGGAGGCGAGCGTGGTAGATTGGCAATGATAAGACTTCTACTTGAGCCAGTAAATCTATTAATTTTGGATGAGCCCACCAACCATCTTGACATGGCATCAAAAGAGGTTCTTAAACAAGCCATAAGGGAGTTTGAGGGCACAGCTATTATTGTGTCTCACGATCGTGATTTTTTGGATGGACTCGTTAGCAAGGTGTATGAATTTGGTGGTGGAAAGGTTGTAGAAAATCTTGGTGGCATATATGATTTCTTATCTAAAAAGAAGCTAGAGACACTACAACAACTTGAATTATCAAAACAATCTACAACCGTAACCAATAAAGATCAAAGCCCTTCGGACAACAAGATATCCTATCAACAGCAAAAAGAGCTGAACAGACAGAAGAGAAGAATTGAGAGACAAATAGAGGATGCTGAGAAAAATATTGAAAAGCTTGAGGATAAAAAATCATCAATCGAAGCAGAGCTATCCACACCCGAAGGGGCTACAAACGTGGAGCTTATGAATACATATTCTGAAACCACAT
The DNA here is from genome assembly GCA_964345815.1 of uncultured Proteiniphilum sp. Classification (GTDB taxonomy): domain Bacteria; phylum Bacteroidota; class Bacteroidia; order Bacteroidales; family Dysgonomonadaceae; genus Petrimonas. The sequence goes on from CAYFSV010000024.1 coordinate 12,867, forward strand.
CGAAGCTAGAGACGGTTGTTGAGGAGTGGGAAGAGTTGATGATAGAACTAGAAGCATTCGATTAGCGTTATACCTAATATAATATCAACTTAACAAATTTAGTATCGACAACAAAAGCAATTGTGAAACAAGCATCATAATCTTGGGAATCAACATTCATTTATAGCCAATGGTTAGATGCTACATGCAACAGTAAAATAATCGTATGAAAGGAATAAGCAAGTTTTTATTTAACAAAGTGATGGGTTGGAAAGTGGTAAACAAATATCCAAACCCCAACAAATGCATCATAGCAATAGCACCACACACAAGCAACTGGGATTTTATTGTTGGTAAACTTGCATATTCATCACTCGGGCGAACTGCCAATTTCTTAATTAAGAAGGAGTGGTTTGTGTTTCCATTCAATTTGTTTTTCAAAAACATTGGAGGCATTCCAGTTGAAAGGAGCAAGAAAGGATCAACAACAGATATCCTAGCCGATGAATTTGCCAAACATGATAGGCTGCAGCTTGCCATAACTCCCGAGGGAACACGAAAACCAAACGGAGAATGGAAAAGAGGTTTTTATTATATTGCTCTAAAAGCAAAAGTGCCAATCATGATGGTGGGGCTAGATTATGGCAAAAAGGAGGCTATTTTCCTTGGTGAGTTTATACCCACTGGCGATTATGATTCGGATATTGTGAAAATTAAAGGGTATTATAAAGGAATGGAAGGGAAGCATCCCGAAAACTTTATTCTTTAAAGTTTAGAGATAACTGTACTGGCTGATTTGCATCTAACTCTGCATCTGGGTTCTTAAGGGTTAAACCCAATAGCCTAATCTTTCGTGACTCAATATCCTCAACTTGCAACAGCAGCTCCTTGCCTAAGTCAAACAGTTGGTCATATGTTCTGATGAAATAGGCAACCGTTCTACTGCGAGTAATAATATCAAAGTCGGCATATTTAACCTTAAGTGTAACCGTTTTGGCATAAAATTTTCTTTTGTCAGCTCGTCTTATCACCTCTCTTGCTATTTCATCTAGTGCAGCTAGCAAATCCACCATCTCATACAGATCTTCTGAGAAGGTTTCTTCAGCACCCAGAGATTTTCTAACATATTCCGACTCCACTTCCCTATTATCAACACCACGAACAAAATGGTAGTACATGGAGCCAACTTTACCAAAATGATTAGCCAGTTCAATCTCCGAAAATCGTTTTAAATCAGCACCCGTCCTAATTCCCAAATCATGCATCTTTTGTGCGGTAACTCTACCCACACCATAGAATTTTTCAATATTAAGCTCCTCCAGAAATGCTACAGCCTTGTCGGGCGTGATTACCGACAAACCATTTGGCTTTTGAAGATCTGAGGCTATCTTAGCCAAAAACTTGTTGTAGGAGACGCCAGCTGAGGCAGTCAATCTTGTTTGATTAAAAATCTTTTGTCTTATGTCTTTTGCAATTAGTGTTGCAGATGGCATTTTCTTCTCATTTTCAGTAACATCCAAAAAAGCCTCATCTAATGATAGTGGCTCAACCTTTGAAGTGTACTCACGAAATATCTGCATAATTTGAGCCGAAACAGATTTATACACATCAAAACGCGGTAGAACAAATATTAGATTGGGACACTTGCGAAGAGCAACCACCGACGCCATTGCCGAATGAACTCCATACCTCCTCGCTTCATAGCTAGCCGCAGCAACCACACCCCGCTTGCCACCATAGCCCACAGCTATAGGTTTACCTCTAAGGTCGGGATTATCGCGCTGCTCAATAGAAGCATAAAAAGCATCCATGTCGATATGTATTATCTTTCTATCCAAAATATGAATATGGTTTTTAGATTACAATAAAACATCAATCATTTATGAATTACTCAAAGTTGCAAAAAAAGTTCCGAATAACTCCCATAAAACACCTCTTTTTCTTATTATAAATCATCTATACTTCTATTTATTGGTTTTTAACTAGAATAGAGGCTAATCAATTAAGACAAAAAGGTCAAAAATGACTACTTTTGTAGTTCAACAATTTCTTACCTCACAAAAATGAGAACTCCATCACTTAAAAGGTTTTTATACCTTTCGATTTTGGCAGCTTTGCTAACTATTACCCTAAAGTTTGCAGCCTACTCTCAAACAGGTTCAATGGGTTTTTTCTCAGATGCTTTAGAATCATTAGTAAATCTGTTCGCAGCTGTCTTAGCACTAATATTGCTTCATTTATCTCAAAAACCAGCTGATGAGGAGCATGAATTTGGTCACGGCAAAGCTCAGTATTTCTCAAGTGCACTAGAGGGAGCATTAATTCTTATAGCTGCGGCAAGCATTATCTACACTTCAGTTCCACGAATATTCAATCCCCATCCTATTGAAAATATTGGTTTGGGTACACTTCTATCGGGTGCAGCAGCACTGGTAAATCTAGTGGTAGGATATATTCTTGCTAAGAATGGAAAGAAATACAATTCAATTATTCTTGAAGCAGATGGAAAACACCTCCTTTCGGACGTATTGACATCGGTAGGCGTAATTTTGGGAGTGATATTGGTAAAGATTACTGGTTTATACTTCCTTGATCCAATTATTGCTATTGCAGTCGCTCTATATATCTTGTTTATAGGATTTAAATTGATAAGCAGATCTACCAACGAGCTGATGGATGCCGCAATCCCAAAAAATGAGCACCAGAAAATTGTGGAATATCTAGACTCTTTAGGTGAAACTAATATTGAGTATCACTCCCTCCTAACACGAGAGGCAGGATATAGAAGATTCATCACATTTCATCTGCTAGTGCCAGGCGAATGGACAGTGAAGAGAGGACACGACCTTGCTGAGGGAATAGAGCAACATATCGAACAGATGTTTGAAAACATGAGCGTTACGGTTACATCACACATCGAGCCGATTGAAGACCCTGTATCTTTTAATGACATAGGGTTTGATAGATTAAACTATTTAGAGGATATATAACGATATATAATAATCAACATATAGAGAAGGGCTCATCTTACTGTAAGACGAGCCCTTCATTTGTTTTTATTTCTAGTTCAACTACATGTTTTACTAGTAAGTCAATATTTATGCAATTGCACTACCCATTAAGAAAGTAGCTGCTAGCGCAACAATAGCATAAAGCTCAGGGAATACTGCAAGAATTAGAGTATTACCAAAAGCATCGTGACCTTGACCAATAGACACTACACCATTAGCACAAATTTGGCCTTGACGAATGGCTGATAACAAACCGATGAAACCTAGAGCAAGCCCTGCTCCCATTGTAGCCATTGCTTGAAACATAGTGATTTCGGGAGTTAACACACCAAAAATATTTTGAAACATAAAGTATCCAGCAAATCCATAAAGACCTTGAGTACCTGGCAGAGCAGCCAAAACAAGGAAGTTACCAAACTTACCATCCACTTTTTTTGCAGCACCAATAGCCGCATTTCCCACAATTGTTACTCCATAGGCACTACCAATTCCTGTGAGAGCCAACATGATTGCAATGCCCAGATAGGCAATAATTAAACTTGTTTCCATAAATTCTTATTTAATTTTAATGTTATATTCTTATTGATGATTTTTGATTATGCACTTACTTTTTTAAATGGATTGTATTTCTTACCTCCACCCTCAAACTCGGCGTTTTGATAAAACTCCACAAACGTTAGACGAACTGGGTGAACCAATGCGCCCAGGGCATTCATAAAGAGATTGATGGCATGTCCAATTACAAATATTAAAACATATACTATTGGTTTTAATACAGCATTGTCGGGACTCATTCCGGCAGCTAAGTCGTTAAACACAGTTGCCAAGATACCTCCCGAAAGCCCCAATGCAAATAGACGAACATAAGAGAGGATATCACCAAGCAATCCAGTTGCCATGTTGTAGGTATCCCACAATGCCAATCCAAAATTATAGAAGGGATTCTTTCCTGGTGTGTTGTAGAAAAATATCAACAACAGCATTGGAATGATAATTATTAAATGTAATGTTCCGAACATCGGCAGAACTGCTGGAAATAGGAATGAGACTATTATGCTCACAAGGAACACAAACCACCCTATGGTTGATAAGGAGTATTTAAATCCATGTTGCTTAGTTCTATTGGCAACCTTCATTATCATACCAAACAATATCTGAACCACTCCCAGCTTCAACGATAGCAAGAACATATCGTTGTTATCCAAAAACACTTTGTGCTTCAAATCTTGAGCAAACTGCCATGGAAGTTCATAAATATCAAATCCAAAAAATCCACCTGTTAGCATTCCTGCAGCCATTGTGGAAGCACCAAGCACAACCACAAGCGACATCACAGCCTTCATATAGCTATTTAGCTTATCCTTCATTGCAGTTCTTGCAATCAAGCCCACCAAAAGCAGAAACATGCCGTAGCCAATATCTCCTAATGACAAGCCGAAAAACAGCATATAGAAAGGAGCAAAATATGGCGTAAGGTCTATTTCATTATATTTAGGAAGCATATACAACTCCGTAAGAGGCTCAAAAAGTCTAAAGAACTTATTATTTTTAAATTCAATAGGCACATCATCCTCAGGTTTGGGGTCCGACACATCGTAGTAAACAGCCTTTGAAGACAAATAGTCGGTTATTTCCTTCTCTTTCTCTTCAGGTGCCCACCCTTGCAACAACATAATCTTATCATCAGCAAGCGAAGTGGTATTTTGCAACACTTTTGTATATGTTATGCTATTCTCATAGTCTCCAATGGCAGCATCAATAGATGGAATATCCACAGCAAGAGCTTTCAATTTCTCATCCTGCTCTTCTATATCGACTTTTATTGATGCGATTAAATCATCTAGTTCCGAAATAGAGACACTAGGTAACTTTTCAGCCTCTAGATTTAAATCATTTGCAATATTCTCATTTTTGCCAACTGTAACAAAGTATGTTCTCGAAGTCTCTTTGCTAATCACAACCGCATCATGAAGCTTTTCCCAATCAGTATTATATTGATTATCGGGAACAACAAAAAAGTCAACTTTCCAACCTGCATCATTCAATTTTGAAATCACAGATGGATCAAAGTTGCCCCACGGTGTGAGGTTTTCTCTCTCTTTTGAGCTTACCTGAAGTTTTTGAACAAGCGATGCACGCTCATTCTCAATATCCTCAACCATGCCAGGGAGTTGTTTTCCCAATTCCACATTAGGCTGGTTAAACTCTATAGGCTCCTTCTTATCAATTGTTCTTTCAAGAATAATCTTAGCCTCTTTAAGCAATTTAGTTTGAGTAAGCAGGCGATACATATCATCATTATCCTCTGCTGCCTTTTTTGATTCAGCAACATGAATCAAACCTAAATCTCGAAGTTCGTCTAAGAATTGTTGATAGTCCTTATGATAAGCAAGGAACATAAACTTTTTCATTCTTGCTACCATATGCTCCCCTCCTCTTCTTTCTCTTTCTCTTGTCGATCGCGCATTATCTTTTGAGACGATTTGGATAAATTCTCCTCATCTTCCAAGTAACGCTTAATCTTTAATATAGCATCATGATAGCCAGGTATCTGTACCTTCTCGAAAAGGTTCACCTTTTGCGTAGTTTTCTTTCGTGCATAGTCCAATCGTTGCACTTTCAGTTCATAAAAATCGCGCCTGATACCAATTTCAGCAAGTCTCTCCACAGTACTTATACCATCGAGAAACCATTTGGGCTTATTGAACAGGCTAAATTCTTTTATTTCAAACTCCACGCTATCGAGCATAGGAAATATAACACCGGCTATCTTCTTTTTAGATAGATGAACATCTTTAACACTTAGCAAATCAGTATCAAACTCATTCCACATGCCAAGCATCTTTTCATACGAGCGAATCTCTCTTTCTAGAGTTTGCTCTAGCTCATCCATCTCATTTTTTGCCTTTTTCACCTCCATCCTCAAAGCCGTTTCTTTGCTTTGAAGTGTTGGAAGAGCACGCTCGCGAACACGAACCTGTTTTTCAAGCTCCTGCTGCGACGTTTTGTTATATTGAAACTTTATAGCCATTTATTTTATTTTTTCCAGTACTTTTCCACTAGTTCGCGCTTCATATTCACCTCCTCAGGACGGAAATAGTCTGACAGAATGCCCCAAGTTGTATCAAGCATTTCATCAGTATCTAGGTTCACATCTATCGAGAGAATAAATTCAGAGTAATCTCTTGCAAACGAAAGTGTACGCTGGTCGTAGTCTGTTAAATCAAAACCATTCTCAAGTTTTGTTTTCGCATTTGCAGCATCTGCATAAAGCCTCACCGCAGCGTTCATCAATTGAGGATGATCTTCACGTGTTTTCTTACCCTGAACTAGTTGCTTCAATCGCGACAACGAACGGAATGGGTCAACAACAACCTTACCAATATCACTATCACGACGTAGGAACAACTGTCCCTCGGTAATATATCCCGTATTGTCGGGCACGGCGTGAGTAATATCACCACCCGAAAGCGTAGTCACAGCAATAATAGTGATGGAACCACCATTGGGAAACTGAGCTGCCTTCTCGTAAATCTTTGCAAGGTCAGAATATAATGAGCCTGGCATAGAGTCTTTAGAAGGAATCTGATCCATACGGTTTGAAACAATAGCCAACGCATCGGCATATGATGTCATATCCGAAAGTAGCACCAACACATTCTCATTGTGTTCAACAGCAAAATACTCTGCTGAGGTGAGCGCCATATCAGGAATAAGAAGACGCTCCACAGCGGGGTCTTCAGTAGTATTCATAAAACTAATGATACGATCTAGCGCACCTGCATTGCTAAACACATTCTTATAGAATAGATAGTCGTCATTTGTCATACCCATTCCACCAAGAATAATTTTATCAGCCTTTGCACGCAAAGCCACCGTAGCCATCACCTGATTAAAGGGCTGGTCGGGATCGGCAAAGAAAGGAATCTTCTGTCCAGACACCAAGGTATTGTTAAGGTCGATACCTGCAATACCTGTTGCAATAAGTTCCGACGGTTGTTTTCTTCTAACAGGGTTAACCGATGGACCACCAATTTGTCTCTCCTCACCCTCAGGCACTGGACCACCATCAATAGGATTGCCATATGCATTGAAGAAGCGACCCGAAAGCTGAGTTCCCACCTTTAGAGATGGAGCCTTTCCGTGAAAGATAACCTCTGCATTGGTTTGAATTCCCTCAGTTCCCTCAAAAATTTGAAGCGTAACCTCGTCATTTATAATTTTCACCACCTGAGCCAAACGACCATCCACTGTTGCCAGTTCTTCGTAGCCCACTCCAGTTGCTCTCACCGAGCATGTGGCTTTTGTAATTTGCGTAATTTGTGTATATATTTTTTGAAATGCTTTAGCCATAATAATAAATTGAATGTTAGCTGTTAGCCTCTACTTGCAACATCTCATCTAGTTGCTTGCGGTATTTATCAAATCTTTCAGACTTAAACTCAGCATAGTTCATCTGACGGCTCACGTCGATAACCTTCTTAAAGTAGTCTGCCACTTGGTTGAAGTTGTCAAACTCAAAATCCATTTCACAGATATCAACCACCATATCAAGAATATATTTCTGACGCTCAATTGGCGTTACAGCATCAATATCATCAAAAGCATCCTGCTGAAGAATTACAAAATCGATAAGCTCCGATTTCCAAAAAGTGATATGATATTCAACTGGCACACCATCATCACCAAGAATGTTGATTTGCTCAGCAATCTCTTTACCTCTCAACAAGCGGTTTTTGATATCAGCTACTTTAGTGGTCCAATCTTCCGAAATCTCAGTAGCAATAAACTCCTCAAACTCGGGATATTCTATATATTTAGAATAAGATTCTATAGGATTAATGGCGGGGTATCGCTTTCTGTCAGCTCTATCTTGCTCAAGAGCATAATAACAACGAGCCACCTTTTTGGTGTTCTCAGTCACTGGCTCTTTCAGGTTTCCACCCGCTGGCGACACAGTTCCGATAAATGTTATTGAGCCCTCTTCACCATTGTTTAACGTAACGTGACCTGCACGTCCATAAAAGTTAGATATAACAGCCGAAAGGTCCATAGGGAAAGCATCGGGTCCTGGAAGTTCCTCCAGTCTATTACTCATCTCACGCAATGCCTGAGCCCAACGAGATGTGGAGTCTGCCATCAACAACACCTTCAATCCCATTGAGCGATAATATTCGCCAATAGTCATAGCTGTGTAAACAGAAGCCTCACGTGCCGCAACAGGCATATTAGAGGTATTAGCCACAATAATTGTACGCTCCATCAACTTGCGTCCTGTGTGTGGATCTTCCAATTCAGGAAACTCAGTGAAAATTTCAACCACCTCATTGGCACGCTCACCACAAGCAGCTATAATCACAATATCAGCCTCGGCTTGTTTAGATATAGCGTGTTGCAATACTGTTTTGCCAGTACCAAAAGCACCAGGAATAAAACCAGTACCACCCTCCACAATTGGATTCAGGGTATCAATTGTTCGAACACCAGTTTCGAGCAATTTATAGGGGCGTGGTTTATCTTTGTAAAGCTTAACAGGCACCTTCACGGGCCACTTCTGAATCATATTCAGTTCGTGCTCCTTGCCATCTTTATCAACTATCACAGCAATTGTGTGAAACACATTGTACTGCCCCTCTTTTGCGATGCTCTTGATTGTGTATTGCTCTTGCATCACAAATGGCACCATAATTTTGTGAGGCTGAAAGTTTTCGTCAACCTCGCCTAGCCAGTCGCCTCCCGAAACCACATCACCCACTTTGGCAATGGGCTTGAAATCCCAAAGTTTCTCTTCATCAAGAGGGAAGGTGTATTTACCTCTTTCCAGAAATACGCCCTCAAGCTTATCAAGATCATTTTGCAATCCATCCAAGTTTCGCTCAAGCAATCCAGGTCCAAGCGTCACCTCAAGCATGTGTCCTTTAAACTCCACCTCCGAGCCCACTTTAAGCCCTCTAGTGCTCTCAAACACCTGAACGTAAACATTCTTTCCTATAACCTTGATGACTTCCGACATCATGTGGGTACCATCAAGATTGATGTAGGCAATCTCATTTTGCGCAACAGGTCCGTCCACTTCAACGATAACCAAGTTGGAAATGATACCTTTTACTATTCCTTTTGTTAGCATATATTATTTTTTGATTTTTCTTATCTAATTACGATTAACTTCGTTATTTCTCAGGCATTTTAATATTTTCCTTCAATCCTGATATTAGTTCACGGAAAACGCGCTCTCCCTCCTCAGCATTGAGGCTTACCCATCGCTCCAAAATCTGAAGTTTGCAGAGATAGGCAAAGATATATTCAATATTAAAATAATCGTAAACTGTGTTTTCCTCTAACCATTCCCATCGAAATTTGTCAAGCTTGCGCTCTCGTTCAAAAATATCATCATCTTCCGACAGTCGAAGTATGGTATCGTAATATTCAAACTCTTGACTCAAACCGAAGTCACGCATATTGGCATTCTCACGAATGGTTTTTGCAATCTCATTATTTCCCACCACCACTTTGGCAACATCCATATTATACTTACGTGCAAAGATTGCCGAAAGCATATTGCCAATATTTAAGTTCAATTCGAACCATTTAGATAGGAGTGAGTTCTTAACCTCAATTCCATAATCCATATATAGAGATGCTGCTAGATCATCCCAGATGCGCGTCTCTTCTCGCGCCTCAAATTCAATCCACTCTCTGATAAATTTCTCGTAATATGGAGGTATATCTTTGTTATTAACCGGCAAGTCCTCTTTTACTCTTTCGATAGCCTCTAGCACATCTTCGCGCAGCACCGAGCCCATTTCGTTTAGTTGAGCCTCTTTATCGCTTAGCAAACTAATCAAGTTTTCATTATCATACTTCAAGAAGTACTTGTCGAGCAGTTGTTTATCTTTATTTTTCAACACTTCATCCAGCATCTCCTTAAACTCCTCCACACTAAATGGAAGCTTCATACTGTCGAAAGTGAAATCGGGCAATCCTGCTATAAAATAATAATATTGGCTTTTAAAGAGCATAGTTACAATTGTCGGTTATAATTGAATACATAATATTGATATCATGAAATATCAAAACAATAACTTTTGGATTTGAGGACGTAAAAATTCACGGAAATATTCAACAAACTCATCTTCCGAAAACTTAACTTTATACGAGCCGTCTGCGGGCGAAAGCATAAATCCAGTCTTGAGATTATTAACAGACTCGATCTTCAACCCTTTATTGAGCAGCTCTTTTGCATTTGCTGTAATATATTTCGTTAGCTCATCAGCGTTCTCCACACCTATGGTCAAAGATTCATCTTTAGCCCAATTGGCAACGAGTTCCGAAATCAACTTTTGCATAAAAGCCTTATCCTCTGTAGCCGCCTTAACATTTGATGAAGATAGCTTGTCAGTTACCAAATTAGTTATTTCACTTTTTAAAGCCTCCGAAGCCTGAGCTGAAAATAGTTTCAATTCCGACTCAGTGTTTACCTTAACTTCTGCAGCCTCTTTCTTGGCTGATGCAATAATATTTTCAGCCTCTTTTTTGGCATCACTCAATATCTTTGCACTTTCGGCTTGCGCATCTGCCAATATCTTATCAGCCTCTGCCTTTCCTTTTTCCACCCCCTCGTTAAAAAGTTTTGAGGTAAGCTCTTGAATTTTATCCATATATATTTATGCTTTATTATTCAAATCCAATTTTAATATTGATTATCCTAAATCAATTGCTAAAAAATTATTCCAACAAAGATACAAAATTATTTATATCGCAATAAGTTGCAATAAAAACAATCAATAAAAAATAGGACTTTACTATATCTAATGATTTATCAATACAATAACAAAGATAGAAACAAACGAGCCAAACGAGAACACCAACACACTCAAACAACAAATTTGGTAGCTGAAACCACAGAAATAGTGACTAGAACAAAAGACAAACAACACAACAATTTGCGCCAACAGAAAAGTGTTAAACAAAACACTGCAAAGGCTCCTCCTTTTAACGTTATTAAATCTATGCAAAAAACAACAATGTCAAACAATGCTAATTTACAGAGAAAATCGAGTTAATTTATGTTTATCAAGTTGTGCTGCAATATATTACGAAAAGTTCGTAGTTTTTTTCAAAAATGATTTGGATTGAAAGAATTTTCCGACGACACCAAATCAAAAAATATGGTGTCAAAAGCACTTACTTTTTATAGGTATCACTTTCTTGAAAACCATCATTTAACTTTATTTGACTGAAAATCAAAACAAACAAAGAGCTCAAAGTTAATAAAATTAACTATTAACATTGATTTAACATAAACCGCAAGTCCTTTTCAACCCATATCAGGCGAGAAGATGTCAAAAGTATTTGCGATCAAGTCCAAATCAGTGTAAAAAATGGGCTAAATAAAGCCAATAACAAATAATCCTTAATATTTATTGTTGTCAGAACTTGAAAACGACTATACATCTGGAAATTTTATTTAAAAAAAACTCCTCTTGGGTCCATATCATGCGAGAAAGGGTCGTCAGAACTTCAATTTGATACCTTATTAGAAAATATGGTATCGAAAGCAGATGAGTTTTGCACCATTC
>CAYFSV010000025.1:0-22933 GCA_964345815.1 uncultured Proteiniphilum sp.
AAACGATAGAACAGCGTACCCAATACAAACTGTTTAAAGTCCCATCCATCTACTGCCCCACGCACATCGTTGGCTATTCTCCATATTTTTGCTTGCAATTCTTGTCGTTGAGCTATGCTTGTCATTTTATCTCTTTTAATAATTCTTGTGGTTTCACTCCCAAAATTTTGGCTATTTCAAAAAGCACCTCAAGTCTTGGCTGTTGTCGGTTTTGCACATAGCCGTTCACCATGTTGTAGCTTTTGCCCAGTTGTTCAGCCAACCAAGTCTGTTTTATGCCTTTTTCTTCCAAAACTTCTTTTATTCTGTTCATGTCATTTTGAAATGTATCCACGAAGATAGATAAAAAACTTTAACTATAAGGTTAAAGCATAACTAATCTCTCAGCAATAGATTTAAAGCACTACACCGATTTAGGAATAAATTCTCAACATCATATCAAAACAAAAACCGTTCAAATCTCTCAATCTGAACGGTTTTTTGTATGTATAATCTAGCGCAAAATATTGAGCTAGAGTTTAAGCTCTAATATCACGACGTGGCATTCAGTTTCTCCTTTAGCTCCGCAACCAATGGGTCGGTGATATAGTCGTCATAGTCCATCATTCTGTCGATGATGCCATTAGGCGTAAGTTCGATGATGCGGTTGGCTACTGTTTGGATAAATTCGTGGTCGTGGCTCGAGAACAAAATATTCCCTTTAAATACTTTTAATGTATTATTAAATGCCTGAATAGACTCCAAATCAAGGTGATTGGTTGGAGTATCCAAAATCAAGGTGTTGGGCTCTTTCAGCATCATCCGAGAAATCATGCATCTCATTTTTTCTCCTCCCGACAATACGCTTACTTTCTTCATCAGCTCATCGTTCGAGAAGAGCATACGACCAAGAAATCCTTTAATATAAATTTCGTTTGTATCATCCGAAAATTGGCTCAACCATTCAATTAGATTGTAGTCTGAGTCAAAATACTGTGCGTTATCCAATGGAAGATAGCCCGTTGTGATGGTTTGCCCCCACTGATAAGTGCCAGCATCTGGTTTTTCTTCACCATTTATAATCTGAAACAAAGCAGTCATAGCACGAGGGTCTTTGCTGAGGAATACAATTTTGTCATCCTTCTCCACATTAATGTTTAAATCCTTAAACAATACCTCCCCCTCAATACTTTTAGTGAGTCCCTTTATCTCCAAAATCTGATTTCCTGGTTCTCTATTTGGAGTAAAAATTATACCAGGATAGCGTCGTGAAGATGGTTTTATTTCTTCAATATTCAGCTTCTCAATCATCTTCTTGCGGCTTGTTGTTTGCTTAGATTTGGCAACGTTGGCACTAAAGCGACGAATGAACTCCTCCAACTCTTTCTTTTTCTCCTCGGCTTTTTTATTTTGATTTTGTTGTTGACGCAATGCTAATTGGCTCGACTCATACCAGAAGCTGTAATTGCCAGTAAACATCTGTAGTTTACTAAAATCTATGTCCACAATATGCGTGCACACAGAATCCAAAAAGTGGCGGTCGTGGCTAACAATCAATATAGTGTGCTCAGCATTTGCAAGATACTCTTTTAGCCAATTAATGGTTTCAAGGTCAAGGTCGTTTGTGGGCTCATCCAACAAAAGATTGTCGGGTTTTCCAAATAGAGCCCTAGCCAATAGAACGCGTACCTTTTGCTTACCGCTCAAATCTTTCATTAAGCTATAGTGCAAATCTTCTTTTACACCCAATCCGCTCAACAAAATTGCAGCATCGCTTTCGGCATTCCAACCCTCCATTTCGGCAAACACCTCCTCCAATTCAGATACACGAATACCATCCTCATCACTAAAATCGGGCTTTGCATAAATGGCATCTTTCTCAGTCATCACATCCCACAAGGTAGTATGCCCCATCAAAACTGTATTGATGACTGTGTGCTCATCAAAAGCAAAGTGATCTTGACTCAACACCGAAAGTCTCTCGCCCGAGCCCAAGCTCACAGTGCCCTTTGTGGGCGCTAATTGATTGCTTAAAACACGAAGGAATGTGGATTTGCCAGCTCCATTGGCACCAATTATACCGTAGCAGTTTCCTGGAATGAACTTCAAATTGACATCCTGAAAAAGAACCCTTTTGCCAAACTGAACGTCCAGATTATTTACTGTTATCATTATCTAATCTAGTTATTTTTAAAATGAACCCGCAAAGATACTAAAATAGATGATAGAAATTTATTTCCCCATCAATATCACTAACGAACCACCAGCAATAAGTAAACCGCCAAATAATACCCTAGGGCTAAAAGGCTCTTTTAAAATTATGAAAGCCAGTAATATAGTAAAAACCACGCTTAGTTTATCTATTGGCGCCACCTTTGAAGCATCACCCAATTGGAGTGCTTTAAAATAGAACAACCACGACAAGCCCGTTGCAACCCCCGAGAGAATAAGAAATGTCCAATTGTTTTTGGTTAACTCTCTCACCTCTCCCAGTCTGTTTGAGGCAATCACAATGCCCCACGTTATAAAAAATATTACAACCGTACGAATTGCAGTTGCCAAGTTTGAGTCAACATCTTTAACTCCTATTTTGGCAAATATTGCTGTGAGTGATGCAAAAAGTGCCGCAAGAATAGCATACAGTTTCCACATGATTGTTGTTATTTGGTTCTTCTAATCAGTGCCATCATATCATTATAATGATACACCTTTTGGGTATCACTATTTTGCTTCACAGCTTCAACCATAGCCTTGGCAACATCCCTACCCAATATTGGACGCATATTGGAGGGAAAAAGTGGTGCAACTATTGGCAATAGTGATTGCCCTAAATCTTCAAGCAACCGTTTTTCGGGTCGCTTGCCTAATAGCAATGATGGACGAAAAATGTGTAGCGACTTCAGATTCATTTGGCGAAGTGCATCTTCCATTTCTCCCTTCAGCTTCAAGTAGAAGTTTGACTTACTACTATCAGCACCATACGACGAAACTACTGCAAAATGCATTGCCCCACTCTCTTTTCCATACTTAGCAGCATTCACAGGGATGTCATAGTCCACCTTTCGATAAGCCACCATATCGCCCTTCACCTTCTTGCGTGTGGTACCCACTGCGCAAAATATTGCATCGGCTCCCTTCAGCGCATCACTAAACTGATTTGCATCTTCAAAGTCCACAATCTTCACCATCACTTTAGGATGATTAATATCAATTGCACGCCTAACCACCACCGTTACGCTTTCAAAATGGCTGTCATCACACAATATTTCAAGTAAATTGGAACCAATCAATCCTGTGGCTCCAATGAGAACTGCTTTCATTGTTTCTAAATTGTTTTGTGTATATATCAAGATGTTAAAGATACAACTAATATTCATCCCCCTACAAAAAAAGCGCCCCAAGAACTTCCCGTCCTAGCAGCGCTTTAATTATTTTATTTTTGTCAATCTATATATAATATACGATTGGGATTAGCTTTTGGTTTTACTATCATATCCCCATTTGAGATAGATGCTGCCCCACGAAAAGCCAGCACCAAAAGCGGTGAGGATGATGTTGTCGCACAATATTTAAAGTAAATTGGAGCCAATCAAACCTTTAGCGCCAATGAGAGCTGCTTTCATTATTTCTAAATTAAATTGTTTTGTAAATCACTCAATTGTAAGCACACCATATTTAGCTAAGCATTTATAACTAAATCAGTATTAACGGAATTAGAAGAACTACCGCTTATTCGCTCTTATAGATTGCTTTATTAAGCTTAAAATATACTCCAAATTATCATCATTTTGAATTTGAATTTCATAATCACCATTTCCCCAATGCCCAACTGAGGACACATCTCTGCAAATTTCTTTTGGATCATCAAGCTGTCCCGCTGGCACATTAATCCACATCTTCAAAGCTTTTTGCTGAATATGTATATCAACCACGTTAGTAGAGGCCACAAAAGCAACATAAAGCTTCTTCACTTTAATATCTAATGAGTCTAGATTCAAAATGGACTCCCTAACCCTTTCATAAAGCTCTTTTATCTCATCATTTGCTTTCGATAAATGTTCCTGTTCCGTATACACCTTAATCTCTTGGGCAACTACATCAATCGCTCCACTATCATGGCTAATAGTTTTTATACTCTCTTGTCCACCCGATGTCTGAAGTTGATTATAACTAACCGTATTGTTGGCAAATCGCTTAATCTCCCAAAGTTCTATTGGCAAATCTTTGAAATTTATAGCTTGTTTTTGATAGGTTGTAAATCCAGGCGAAATAAATATTACTTTAGATTGCGACCAATCTACATCATTGCGTTTAAGTGTATCGTTACAATTCTCGTTATATTCAAGAATAAAATCAGCCTTATTATTCAACATCAATGACAAATAAGCATAGCCTTGATCAACAACACTAAAGTTTTTATCTCGTTTGTATTCGATAATTACAAAACACGAAGTTTCTCTATCAAACGCTAAGGTATCAATCCTAAAGTTATTCAGTAAAAACTCCGACCTAACAAAGTCAAGACTATAAATAGCCTGTAGATTTTGCTCGGTAATGCTCTGAATCTCTTTCTCTAGTTTAAAAGGATGCTCCTTAACACGCTCTAGGCTATTATTGCCTTCAATCTTAAATAGTGCCATTAGATTATTAATTTTTAGTTTTATGTTAATATCAGATTGAATAGATATTTAGTTTCACAACGCAAATGTACACATAAAACAGATAGGAAAAAACTTCCATTGTTTATTCTCCCCCCCTACAAAAAAAGCGCCCCAAGAACTTCCCGTCCTAGCAGCGCTTTAATTATTTTATTTTTGTCAATCTATATATAATATACGATTGGGATTAGCTTTTGGTTTTACTATCATATCCCCATTTGAGATAGATGCTGCCCCACGAAAAGCCAGCACCAAAAGCGGTGAGGATGATGTTGTCGCCTTTTTTGAGCTTGTCTTCCCACTCCCACAGACACAAGGGGATGGTTCCGGCACTGGTGTTGCCATATTTTTGTATGTTCACCATCACCTTTTCGGGTGCCACACCGGCGCGCGACACGGCTGCATCGATGATGCGCACGTTGGCTTGGTGAGGAACAAACCAGTCAATATCTTCGTGCGTCAAGCCATTGCGTTGCATAATCTCTACAGATACTTGCGACATATTGGATACGGCATATTTGTAAACCGTTTTGCCCTCTTGATACACAGTGTGCTCGTTGTTTTCAACCGACTCTATTGATGCAGGATATTTGCTGCCGCCAGCCTTCATTTGTAGCGGACCATAGCCCACTCCATCCGAGCGGATGATGGCATCTTTTATTCCTAAATCCTCTTCGGTTGGCTCTATCATAACTGCGCCGCATGCATCACCAAATAGTGGGCACGTGGTGCGATCGGTGTAGTTGGTTACCGACGACATTTTGTCGCCTGCCAATAGTATAATCTTTTTATAATTTCCCGATTTTATAAAATTGCTAACAACCTCCAAGCCATATATAAAGCCCGAGCATGCTACTTCCATATCGAAGCAGAAAGCATTTTTTATTCCACAATTTTCTGCCACAATGGAGGCTGAGGATGGAAATGGATGATCGGGGGTGGTGGTTGCAAACACAACACCATCGATTTCTTCGGGTTTGGTGTTGGTTTTTTCCAGTAGTTCCTTTACTGCATTAGTACCCAGCACTGAGATGCCCTGTGCCTCTCCCTTCAGGATACGTCTTTCTTTGATGCCAACGCGCGTCATTATCCACTCATCGGTGGTGTCCACCATGGTTGAAAGCTCTTCGTTGGTCAAAATGTAATCTGGTACGCTTGCTGTGATTCCAGTGATTACTGCATTGATTTTTTTTGACATAAATGTTTAGTATAAAAAAACCCTGAAAAAAACATTCTATTTTCAGGGTTATATGTGTAATAAAGGAGTATTACAGAGTAGCATCAACTTCGATAGCTAGTTTACCTCTATAGTGTCCACACTCGCCACACACGGTGTGGTAGATGTGCCAAGCTCCACAGTTTGAGCAAACTGCCAATGTAGGCATTTTTGCGTGGTCGTGAGCTCTTCTCTTTCCTTGTCTTGCAGACGATTGTCTTCTTTTTGGAGTTGCCATTTTTTATATTCTTTTTTAACGGTTTATATTTAGTTATCTTCAAAGCTTAAATCTCTTAAGCCGTCCCATCTAGGGTCTATATTTTCTGACGAATCGTCATCTGCTTCTGCATAATCCGAGTCGTCATCTGTTTCGTCGTCGTCGTCCATTTCATCTTTCAGAACTGCCTTGTGCTTGCGAAGCTTATTGCTCATAAACTTATTGCACTTGCCAGTTTCATGAAAATGCTTAATTGGTATGCTCAGCGCTATAAATTCGTAGAGAAACCAAGCGATGTTTATTTCGCCTTCGTCGCGA
Source organism: uncultured Proteiniphilum sp. (assembly GCA_964345815.1). Taxonomy (GTDB): domain Bacteria; phylum Bacteroidota; class Bacteroidia; order Bacteroidales; family Dysgonomonadaceae; genus Petrimonas. The sequence continues at coordinate 6,389 of CAYFSV010000025.1, forward strand.
GGTATAATCACAACCTCGTCGCTCTCTTCCGAGTATTCCTCGCCAAGCTTCACCACCAAGCGGTTTTCGCTTTCGATGGGCTGACTCATTTCGTCGAGACAGCGGTTGCAAGGTATTTTTACAACACCCTCGGTATGAAAATGAAAATCGTAAGTTGCAGATGTCACCATTAGGGTCACCTCCACCTTCACGCTACCTTTTCTAACCTCATCGCCATCTATGTCATGAAAAAACTTATCATCCAAGTCAAACTCATATGTGTGTTTGCCTTGAGATAGACCAAGCAATTTGATATTGTATTTACTGAACTTTGCCACTTTTCACAAAAAAAATTAAGCGGTGCAAAGATAGTAATATTTCCTTACACCGCTAATATTTGTATCAATAATTTGACTTAACTCTTGTATTTCGCAGCGTTGCTACTAACAATCTCTTGCATTTTATCGAAGTTTTCTTCTAAGCTTTGCAATAGTTTGAATTGTGCAAGCGAACGCACCAAGTTGTGGTTGCCATAGGCTATTTTATAATATGTGTCGCCATCGATATAGTCTGTCAAAAATCTAACTGTTTGCATATATGTCAATAGCTTTGCTCCAAACGCCAAGTTTTCGATTTCAACATCGGTTAGAAATGATGCTGCATTTTCGAGATATCCTTTGGTGTAGCCCTCAAAAATATCCAAATCAACAGCCACATTGTCAAGGTTTTGATCATCTTCGGCTCCCTTGTTTGCTCCGGTGCGAATGAAATCGCCAAAATCGGACAATACAAAGCCTGGCATCACCGTGTCTAGATCCACTACGCAAAGCACATTGCCTTCGTTGTCAAACAAGATATTGTTTACCTTTGTGTCGCAGTGATTTGTGCGCTTCACAAGCTTTCCTTCGCGGTGCATTCTTTCGGCTTTGCACATTTCGTCGGCACGAGCCTCAATTTCTTTCACTAGCTCATTCACCTCATACAAGCGTCCTGATTTATTAACGCGCACCGACTCTCTAAATGTTTCGAGACGAGATTCGATATTATGAAAATTAGGAATAGTTTCAAACAGAGGACCATTGGGCAGGTCGGCAAGCATTTTTTGGAAATCACCAAATGCTTTCCCAGCACGATAGGCCAATTCAGGATTTATCTCTTCGTAGCTCATGCTATCTTTGATGAAATCCATCATTCGCCAGTAGTTGCCTTCCTCATCTTTATAGTAAAGTTTGCCCTCAAGGGTTGGGGTAAGCGTTAGCACCTTGCGATCGATATCCTCAACCTGCGCCTCCGAAAGTTTTTGACGTATGTGAGTTGTCACTCTCATGATATTATTTTGAAGTTCTTCAACGTTCTTAAAAATATCATGATTGATTCGTTGCATTACATACTCTTTTCCACCAACCTCTACCTTAAAAGAATCGTTGATGTGTCCCTTTCCTAGCGGCTTGATGTCGGCTCCATCAAGCTCTTTCACAAATTGGGCTACAATGTTTTTAAGTTTATTATTTTCTTGCATAATACAGATTATATGTGTTGTTTACAATTTTGATTATTCCATCTCTAGTGTTCCAAAAAATTGAGGAACGTGAAAGTTTGGTTGTGGTAGCTCAATCGCATTCCAGCTAATGAAATGTGTGTTTGGAGTTTTGTCGCCACATTTATAAAAGTTAGCTTTTATTGTTTGTCCATCCAACTTTTCAGATTCTTCAAATCCCATTGCCACTTTGGGTATCTCAAGCAGCATCGTCCAATTGCATAGCTGCGTGCCATTTTCAAATCGCTGCTCTATGGTTGAGTGACGACCAACCGACTCCATTATATGGTCTGCCATTCTGGTGGACTCGCTGCGAGTTTTGTGGTTCGACGCTAGCAAAACTCCCAAAATATTGCACTCGAAATTGCGATATGCTGTTTCGCCCTCTCGTTGCATAAAAAACTCAACGCAACTATCTTCCCACACCGACCCAAAATCGTTGGTGTTGGCTGCTCGCACCTCTTCGCCATCAATCTCATAATATAGATATAGCACGTCGCCATCATGGGCAGCTCTCACAGTTACGGGCATTTGATATGGAAATTGGTCTTCCCAATTCACCTGATCTATTTCGGCAAAGGCGCCAGCCTCTTTCATAAGCCTAATCTTATCAAAAGTGGTTTCACATTGTGAAATTGGTTGATTTGGAACAATGAGTTTTTTCATTTTATTATTTCATTTTTATTTTATCAGATTTGCAACAGATTCTTATAGCCTAATCTCTCACATATAAATGATAAGTGTAATTTTTTCCCAAAAGTATTGGTTTTTATTCAAATCCACAAACAAATGATGATTAAATGACTTTGATTGCTAATCGGATTCAATATGTTATTTATTTTTAAAAACAAAACGCAGGAATGGACTTTTCACTCGCAGGCAACCTATTTGCAAGTTTAAAAATAGCCTTTGCACACGTAGGAAGGAGTGAATGACGAAATTTTATAAGCTTTGCACGAGTACAATAGATGTTTGCAAACTATTTTGGAGGCATTGCACGGGTCTTATTACGTGAAATTAACCAAAAACAGAGCGGTTTGCGTGAAGGAATGTTATTCATTTGTTTTGAACGAGGTGTTCGACGCGTTGGAAAGTTGGTTTTAGAAGTAAAAACGACCAATAATCTTGTAGGTGGTGTCCTCGCAAAGTTAGGAATAGGTGTTGCACTCGTAGGTAACATCCAAACTGAAATTTTCTTTAACATTGACACTTAAGATCTGAAGAAACAATATGAATTATCGTTAATTTGGCGGAGAGAAGTGTCCTTTTGGTAGTGAAACATGGTATTCGACACGTTGAAAACCTATTAATTTTTTTATTTATGACCTACCTACGTGTTGGACAGTTCCAAATCACTTTTTTCGGACGGTTTGACAAAATAGGATTTGCCTGATAATCAACGATGAAACACTATTTAACTACAAATATAGTGCTTTTATTTGAATTAATTAGCATTTAAGAGCACGTACAATGTTAATAGATTTAACCTTAAATCTCTACGCATGCTACACACTGTTAAAACAACCTTAATATTTAGGCTATAAAGCAAAAAAACACCATTTAAACAGCGTTTGAATGCCATTTAAATGGTGTTTGAATATAACTATTGATTCTATATAGCTCTACACTAGGTTGGCTAACAAGAACTTTCGGATATCCTTCACCTCCACCTCTCGGCGTTGTGCATAATCATCAAGTTGCTCATCATCAATTGGTCCTATAACAAAGTATTTGGACTGAGGATGTGCAAATATAAAACCACTTACAGAAGCGGTGGGTATCATCATGCCATTTTCGGTAAGATCTACATCGATATCTTTGAGCTCCAACAGCTCGTTGAGCACAAAGCTTATTGTTTGATCGGGAATGGATGGGTAGCCCACTGCGGGTCTGATGCCTTGATAGCGAGTGGCTAGCATATCGGCAACACTAATATCTTCGTCTTTTGCAAAGCCCCAATATTCGGTTCTCACTTTGTGGTGTAGCCACTCGGTGCCTGCCTCTGCTAATCGCTCAAGCAGCGATTTCATTAGCAGCGCCATATATTCATCATTTTCACTTTCATACTTCTTTAGCAGGTCGCCACCATCACTTGCCGTTACGGCAAATGGCGCAAGATAGTCGTCAATAGATAATGATTTTGGTGCAACAAAGTCGCTCAGACACATATATTCGTTTTTGCGGCTCTCTTTTTGTTGACGTAAAAGTGGCACTCGAATCCCATTAATCACCATGTCGTCGCCATCACTGTGTGCATCATATATGGCAAAAAGGGCATTAATGCAGCTTTGCTCTTTTTCAACTATCTGATTTAGGAGTAGCACGGCATCGTCATATAGCTTTATAGCCTCTTTGGCTTTGTCTTGCTCTTCGGCGCGGAAATTGGTGAGCCACTGCTGACGGCTTTCCTCATCCTTGCCCACCCCATCTATAGATCCGAACTTGGCCGACAAGTTCCATCCGTGGAAAAAGAATTTCCAATCTATATATGGTATCACCTCCTTGGCGGGGATATCTTTTATTACTTTCCTGCCCTTCATGTTTGGCTCAACAGGCTTGAAATTGCTCCAATCTATCTCAAAGGGATTGCTGCGAGCATCGTTAAGAGTTACGAAATCAACTTTTTTGTCGATGCTGTTTTCGCGAAGCTCTGCATATTCTTGTGCCGTTTTGGCCAAGAAATCGGCTTTGGCGGTGGGGCTCAACAAATTTGAAACAACACCTGGACTTTGCGAGGCATCTTTTACATACACCACAGGGCCACGTTTGTATTTTGGCTCTATCTTTATAGCTGTGTGCAGCTTAGATGTTGTGGCGCCACCAATCATCAAGGGCAATGAAAAGCCACCCTCTTCGAGTGCTTCTGCCACACCTGCCATCTCTTCGAGCGAGGGTGTGATTAATCCACTAAGACCCACTATATCGGGTTTTTCGGTGCGAATGGTTTCGAGAATCTTTTCGGTAGGTGTCATCACGCCTAGATCGATGATTTCGTAGTTGTTGCACGATAGAATTATCGAAACAATATTTTTACCTATGTCGTGCACATCACCTTTTACGGTTGCCATCACAATTTTACCAGCCTTTTTGGCTCCTGCTGATGCTTTTTCGGCTTCCAAAACGGGCTGTAGTATGGCTACTGCTTTTTTCATTGTGCGAGCTGCCTTCACCACTTGTGGCAAAAACATTTTGCCCGAGCCAAATAGGTCGCCCACCACATTCATCCCGTCCATCAGGGGCTTGTCTATAATATCCACAGCCGTGGGATACACCTCGAGTGCTTCGGCTATATCTTCATCCATAAAGTCGCTGATGCCTTTAACCAATGCATGGCTCAGGCGCTCGTCTAGCGATAGAGTTCGCCACTCTAGCACCTTCTCTTTTGCCTCGTCGGTGTTTCCTTCGTTTTTCAAACTCTGGGCATAGTCCATCATTCGCTCGGTGGCATCATCACGACGGTTTAGGATAATATCTTCGGCAAGTTCTCTTACATCTTTTGGGATGTCTTCATATATTAATGACTCGGCTGCATTCACAATTCCCATGTCCATGCCCTCTTTGATGGCGCGATAGAGGAAAATGGAGTGCATCACTTCGCGCACATAGTCGTTGCCACGAAACGAGAATGAAAGGTTGCTAACACCGCCACTCACTTTGGCTCCAGGCAGGTTTTGCTTTATCCATTTTACGGTTTCAATAAAGTCGATTGCATAATTTTTGTGCTCTTCGATGCCCGTTGCTATTGCAAGAATGTTGGGATCGAAAATTATATCCTGCGGATTGAAGCCTATACCCACAAGTATGTCGTATGCACGCTTGCATATCTCGATGCGACGCTCGTAGGTGTCTGCCTGCCCCGTTTCGTCGAATGCCATCACCACCACAGCTGCACCATAGTTCATAATGGTTTGTGCTTGTTCTATAAATTCGGCTTCACCATTTTTTAGAGAGATTGAATTTACAATACATTTTCCTTGCACACACTTCAATCCTGCTTCTATCACCTCCCACTTGGACGAGTCTATCATTATTGGCACTCGCGATATATCGGGATCGGACGCTAGTAGATTTAGGAAATTGGTCATCTCCTCCACTCCATCAAGCAGTCCATCATCCATATTTATATCTATTATTTGTGCTCCATCCTCCACTTGTTGAGATGCTATCTGAAGAGATTCGTCATATTTCTTTTCTTTAATCAGTCGCAAAAATCGTCGCGAGCCAGCAACATTGCATCGTTCGCCTACGTTAACGAAGTTCATTTCGGGGGTGTGCACAAACTCTTCTAGCCCCGATAGTCGAAGCACATTGGGTTGTTTGTTTGGCAATGTGGGTTTCACATCTTTCACCATATCTGTGTAAAGTGCAATGTGCTCGGGGGTGGTGCCACAGCATCCTCCTATTATATTTACCAATCCTTCGTCGATATATTCTTTGATTTGGCTTGCCATTTTCTTTGGCGTTTCGTCATATTCGCCCAATTGGTTTGGTAGTCCTGCATTGGGATAGGCGCTAGTGTAGAAAGGTGAGATTTTTTTCAACTCTTTCATATAAGGCTTCATGTCGGAAGCCCCAAACGAACAGTTGAGACCTATGACCAATGGATTGGAGTGGCGCACCGATGTGAGAAATGCCTCCAGGGTTTGCCCCGATAGTGTACGTCCCGCCTTGTCGGTAATGGTAACCGAAAGAATTAGAGGTATCTTGCGACCAATTTGTGCCATCACCTCTTCGGCTGCAAAAATAGCTGCCTTGGCATTGAGGGTGTCAAATATTGTTTCGATTAGCAACAGGTCGATACCACCTTCCACTAGAGCCTCTATTTGCTCTTTGTAGGATAGTTTCATTTCGTCGAAAGTGACAGCCCTAAACATTGGGTTTTCCACATCGGGACTCATAGACGTGGTTTTGTTGGTGGGTCCCACTGCGCCTGCCACAAAGCGTGGTTTGTGGGGCGTTTTGGCTGTGTATTCGTCTGCCGCTTTGCGTGCAATGTGAGCTGCCTGAAGATTGATATCTCGCACCTGTAGCTGCATGTCATAGTCTGCCATCGAGATGCTGGTTGAGTTGAATGTGTTTGTTTCGATAATGTCGGACCCTGCCTCAAGATAGGCACGGTGAATTTCGCCAATAATCTCTGGCTGGGTTATCGAAAGCAAATCATTGTTGCCCTTCTGGGGCTTCTCTACATTGGCAAACTGGGTGCCCCTAAACTCCTCTTCGGTGAGCTTATATTTTTGTATCATTGTTCCCATTGCACCATCAAGAATGAGGATGCGGGACTTTAGAATCTCTTCAATATTCATTATTTTGGGTTTTAAGAATTGAATTTTGATCTTATGTAGATACTGGCTTTGAGCCAGTGATTGTTTTAATAAGTTTTACAAACCACACTACTATCCACACAAAGGTGAGCCGCACGGCTAATATAAGCCAATAGGGCACTCCTAGTGCCGCAAAAACAAGATTGTCTTCGAGAATCGAGTGATGGATTGCTAGATGATAGTTGAGCATTTTGGCATCGGCTTTTGTTACTTTGCCATCCTCCATTTGCTCTATCATCATGGCGCCACCATATGCCAGACCAACAATGTAGCCTATCAACCACAAGAAACCTACTGATTGCGGAAGGCCAAAAAATCTCAATACTGGATTAATGGCATTTGTGAGCTTGTTAATCAGATTATACTCTAACAATAGTTTGTAGAGAATGTTTAGTGCCGAGATGATTGTGAATAGAATAAGTGTCATTTGAAACGAGCTTGTGAGCCATGAGATTAGCACATCATTGACCGTTAGCATCGACTCAACACTGGTTTTGGCAAAAATAGGCATTCCCATATCTTGGGGCAATAATTGGTTGAGCACCATTCCGATAATGATGCTCACCCCTATACGCAATGCCGACATACCCCAAAATGAGGAGCCTGTTTTGGCTTGAATGGCACTTTCGACTGGCAAGTTGTGTGCCGTTTGACACATTACGGCTAATATGGTGAGCTCGCGCAAGGTCATCGACATCGACATAATGATTGCCAAGGGGGCATATAGTGGCAAGAAAATGCTTGTGATATATACTATGGCAGTGCTGCCAGGCAGCCCCAAGTGGGTGAATAGTGGATCGAAAAATTGTGCCAAGTAAGCCAAGCCACCATAATAATCGAGAAAGCCCACAAAGAGAGATACGGGCAAAATAATCTTCATCAACCAAATGGTGGTTTGGCTAGATTTGATTATTGATGGACGAATTATTTTTTTATAAAAACTCATTTGATGCGATGTTTGAATGATGCTACACAATGTGTTGTTATCTCAACAACAGAGCGGGGGGTGTTGTTTTTTGCAACAACTTGATACCCTTGATACCTAATAACAATCGATGCCTCGATAGGGTGATGGTGTGCTATCGCTTAAACATTCGATCCATTGAACGTTTGTCCTCTTTTTCGCGAAGTGATTGGCGTTTGTCGTGAGATTTTTTTCCTTTTGCTACTGCAATAACTAATTTAGCCAAGCCTTTGTTGTTGATAAAAAGGCGGGTTGGCACTATGGTGAAGCCTGTTTCTTTGGTAAGACGCACAATTTTGCGGAGCTCGGTGCGATTGAGCAGTAGTTTGCGATCGCGTCGTGCTTCGTGGTTGTTATAGGTGCCATAGAAATACTCGGTGATATGCATATTTTTGACCCACAATTCGCCATTTTCGAATATGCAGTAAGTGTCAACAAGACTTGCCTTGCCTTGTCTTATCGATTTTATCTCGGTGCCAGTGAGCACAATGCCCGCTGTATATGTTTCGAGCAATTCGTAATCAAAAGTTGCTCGTCTGTTTCTTATATTTATTGGTGTTTGTTTCATTTTAATAATTTCTTGTTTGTGCATCAATTGAGATGCTTGAAAATTGGATGATGAGTGTGTTACTAAATAACCACAAGAGCTAGCAAATAGTTTAGAAATAAGGGGGTAATGATTATTAACAGCAAAGTGATAATTGAAAATATCATTCTTTTTCCTTTATCTATTGACAGAAAAATATCCGATCCTGAATAAATCAAAAAGAAAGACAATAGCGGTAGTGCCCACAAACCTCGATATCCACTAATGAGTGGCATCATAAAATAAACCAGATACAAAACAACTGATGAATAACCTGCAAACTGCTGTGCTATCTTCATATCTTTAATCATTCCATACTTGGGAAACATTTCATTGATAAGAAATGAGGTTAGAAAGACCCCCCCAAGCAGTGCCATAACAACCACCATTATTGATCTTAAAGTATAATGAAGCCCCCCAATACCTGACATCCACATTGCTCCCACAAAGGTGGTGATGGAGATGAAGCCCAATATGGGAAATAAGAAGTTGTTTGTAAACTCCTCATGATTGCTTTTGTTTCGATTTGCTCTTTTCCATCCCTCTTCGGGCTTAAATAGCAATAGAAACAAAGTGGTGAAAATGTTTTTAAGCATATTTCTGTTCTTTGATGTGCAAAGATAATTAATTCTTTGAATATAGTTTATCTAACTTATGGGCTTGCCGGCTATTTTATCCATGATTAGGGCAATGGCACCATCGCCAGTAACGTTGCAGGCGGTTCCGAAGCTATCTACCGCTATATATAATGTGATCATCAAGGCAATCATTTGCTCGTTGAAGCCAAAGGTGCTTTGTATTACTCCTATGGCTGCCATGATGGCTCCGCCAGGCACTCCGGGTGCTGCAACCATGGCTATGCCTAACATAAATATGAAGCCTACGTAGGTGATGAAGTCTATGGGCATGTCGTAGAGCATCATGATTGCTAGCGAAAAACCAACTATCTTCATTGTGCTGCCAGCTAGGTGGATGGTGGCACAAAGGGGAATAACAAAGGATGCTATATTGGGGTTGACTTTGTTTTTGAGTGTACACTCTAGTGTGACGGGAATGGTGGCTGCCGACGAGGATGTGCCTAGGGCTGTAGCATAGGCGGGGAGCATGTTTTTGAGCGATCTCATTGGGTTTTTGTTCGATATTGCTCCAGCCAGCAGATATTGCACAATTAGCAATATTACATGGAGAACGAAAATAACAAGAATAACTTTTAAGAATACGCTAATTACCATATAGGCTTGTCCCGTGATTGAGATTGAAAGAAACATGCCAAAAATATATATTGGCAGCAAGGGGATAACTACGGCTGAGATTATTAGAGTGATGATATCTCGAAAATCTTTAAAGGCATTCATCAGGCTATTTCCTTTGATAAACGAAAGCCCAAGGCCGATGCAAAATGAGAGTATAAGCGCGCTCATCACATCCATCAAAGGGGGCATAGTAATTGTGAAAAATGACGCTACGGTGGCTTCACCAATCTCTTGCCCAATATTTATATCTATGTTGGAGGAAAGAATGTGAGGAAAGACCGAATTGCATGTGAAGAAGGTGAAGAAACCCGAAAATAGGGTTGAGGCATAGGCAATGAGCGCCGTAAGAAGGAGTAGCCTGCCGGCACCTTTGCCAAGCTCGCCGATGGCTGGTGCCACTAATCCTAATATTATTAGTGGTATGATAAATGAAAGAAAATTGCCAAAGATGTCGTTGAATGTGGCAAAAACTTGTGCAAACCACATGGGGCTAAATTGTCCAACTGCAACGCCTAGAACAATGGCTATGGCTATGCGACCTAGAAGTGGTATTTTAGATATCTTCATTATGAGTGTATTAAATGAGTGTATTAAAATTAATTTGTAAAAATACAATATTATTATTACTATCTGTAATGTGCACAAAATATTTATGTCGAATTCAAATTAAATAGATGTGTTGGTTATGAATGCATATGCCAACAATAGAGTATGTTTGAACAAAAAGCTGAAAATAATTGTGTACTTTTGTAGTCATAAAATATAAATTGCTTAAGATATATGTCAGAAAAAGAGAAGAATATTATCTATTCGCAAGAGACAATTGAATTTGTTACGGTGGGCGTTGAGTTTTGCTCGTTTATCGAAAACAACAAGATTGCCGACAGGGACGAGTGGATAAAAAAGATGCTTAATATACTGCCGATGATTTACATTAAAACATCGCAATTGCCTGAATTTATGCAGATGAATGAGGAGTTGCCCGAAACATTTGTGAAGGAGGAGGATTACGTAAGAGTGCAAACAAATATTTCGTCGTTGATGGGTGAGGAAGATGTCTATTTGGACGTTTTTGTTGAGGATATGAAGTATAGCGATCGCCCAATATCTTCGTTTGTTTCGGAGGATATTGCAGATATTTATCAGGATATTAGAAACTTGGTGTCGATCTATCAATATGACTTGTCGGAACAAATGAACGATGGATTGTACGTTTGCCAACAGCATTTTAGAATTTATTGGGGTCAGAAACTTATGAATGTTCTGCGCCCATTGCACTCGGTTCTGTATAAATTGAACTTTGATGTGGATGACTTTTCTGAGGATGAAATAAATATGGAGGGGCTGTGGGATTAACTATTTCAAAAGGTGAGGTAGCTGAATTGCCTATCGAGACATTTGAGGGGGATATAATTATTATTGACAAAAAGGAGGATGTACCCACAGCAATAGATGAGCTGATTAAGCACTCTGCACTTGGATTTGATACTGAAACAAAACCTACTTTTAGGAAGGGACAATCGAACAAAGTGGCGTTGATGCAAATTTCGACCATGGATACTTGCTACCTTTTTAGACTTAATATGATTGGATATCCCGATGAGCTTGATAATATTATTTGTAACCCCAACATTAAAAAAATTGGACTGTCGCTTAGAGATGATTTTGCGGCAATGAATAAAAGATCGGACGCAAAGCCTGTTAACTTTATAGATCTTCAGCCCTTTGTGGACAAATATGGCATTGACGACAACAGTCTTCAGAGAATTTATGCAATCTTGTTTGAAAAGAAAATTGCTAAAAAACAACGTATTTCAAATTGGGAAGCAAAAGAACTTAGTGAAGCACAAAAAAATTATGCCGCAATTGATGCATGGGCATGTTTGAAAATATATAATCACTTGATAGAAAATGGAGTCAAAGAGTATAAAACAAATTAAACTAAGACCTAAAAAGGATGAGTCGGCAAAGCGATTCCATCCTTGGATTTTTTCGGGAGCCATTGCTTCACTACCAAACAACCTCGTGGAGGGCGAGTTGGTGAAAGTGTTTTCATCGCAAAATGAATTTCTTGGAGTTGGTCACTATCAGATTGGTAGCATCGCCGTTAGAATTTTATCATTTACAGATGAAGATATCAATTTTGACTTCTATAGAAGTAGAATTCAGAGTGCTTACAATTTGAGACTGGAGAATGGGCTGATAAGCAACGACAATCACACATATAGGTTGGTGCATGGCGAGGGTGATAACTTGCCTGGGCTAATTGTGGATGTGTATGAGCAAAGTGCAGTTGTTCAGGCACACTCGATTGGGATGAATACCGACATTGTGCATATTGTGGAGGCAATAAAGGCAGTGTATGGTGATGATATTAAAAACATATTCTACAAATCAGAGGGCACCCTACCCTACAAAGCCAACATCGAGGTTATTGATAGGTATTTGTACGGCGGTGAGGATGTTGAAGCCATCTCGGTAGAGAATGGACTTAAATTTAATATTGATTGGCTTAGAGGTCAGAAAACAGGCTTTTTTATTGATCAAAGAGATAACAGATCTTTGCTGGAGAAATATGCTCACAATAGAGATGTACTGAATATGTTTTGCTACACGGGTGCATTTTCGGTTTATGCATTGAGGGGTGGTGCTAAATCGGTTAAATCGGTTGATAGTTCATCAAAAGCAATAATGCTAACCAGCGAAAATGTTGATTTAAACTTTGAGAGTGATAATCGACATGAGGCTTTGTCGGTAGATGCATTTAAATATCTAAGGGATATGGAGCAAGGTGAGCACGATTTGATTATACTAGATCCACCTGCCTTTGCAAAACATAGGGGTGCTATCAAAAATGCGCTTCAGGGTTATAAGCGACTTAATGCAGCTGCTATAGAAAAGATTAAACCAGGTGGTATTATCTTCACTTTCTCGTGTTCGCAAGCTATTAGCAAAGATCAGTTTCGATTGGCTGTGTTTAGTGCAGCAGCAATTTCAAAAAGAAAGGTTAGAATATTGCATCAACTATCACAACCTACTGATCATCCTATAAATATATATCATCCCGAGGGTGAATATTTAAAAGGATTAGTATTGCACGTCGAATAAATGTTAAGAACACACTTGAAAATAATAAAAGCGTTACTTTTCTGTTAAACTACAATAATATATAGCATTTTGACAAGAAAGCATTTGGATTATATCAAAAATCACATTACTTTTGTACTGTGTTTTTCATGGTATTAGATTTAAGGTTAACAATGGAGATTGGTTGTCGTGAGACAACCATTTCTTTTTTATAGACATTCCAACCAAAACATATAAATTATTTTCCCACCACTTTATTATAATTATCTTTATTTACTTCATCTAATTTCAATTATGATGCGTTAATTGCTATTTTTGTATATAAAATATTCAAGTAATGAATTTTAGAACAAAGATTGACATTAAGAAATCAGATATAGAGATAAATCATCATACACAAATTATGATGATGGGGTCGTGTTTCTCTCAAAACATTGGCAATAGACTTATTGAGAATAAGTTTAAAGTCGATTTCGGACCATTTGGCATATTATATAATCCTATCTCTATTTCATCAGCTACAATGAGATTGATATCGCAGAATAGATTTAATAGTGGGGATTTGTTGTATCACAACGGTGTTTATCAAAGTCTAATGCACCATGGCTCCTTTTCATCAATCGATCCTGAGCTTTGTATTAATACAATTAATGAGACATTTGATAAATCAAGCTCATTAATGACAAAAACTGACATATTCCTTTTCACTTTTGGAACTGCCTACGCTTTCAGACTAAAAGAAAACAATCAGATTGTAGCAAATTGTCACAAGCTGCCACCATCAAAATTTATTAGAGAAAGACTTAGTATTGACGAAATTGTAGATGAGTGGACTACTTTGATAAATGCTCTAAAAGAGATAAATAGCAATGCAAAGTATATCTTTACTGTTTCACCCATTAGGCACTGGAAAGATGGCGCGCATGAAAATGTTATTAGCAAATCAATTCTGCATCTTGCAATTGATAAATTACAAACAATATTTCCATCACAAGTGTTATATTTTCCTGCCTATGAGATAGTTATGGACGAGTTAAGGGATTATCGTTTCTACGATAAGGATATGATGCATCCATCAACTCTAACAGTAGATTATATTTGGAACAGATTTGGCGAGACTTACTTTTCACCTCAAACTATAGAGGTAAATAGGCAATGGATTGATTTACAAAAGGCTTTAAACCATAGACCATTGAATGAGCTTAGCAAAAACCATATTGTGTTTTTGGAAAGAACACTCAACAAAATCATCAATTTTCAAGAAAAATACCCACACATTAATTGTGAAGTAGAAATAAGTACATTAAAAGACACATTAAAGAAATGAAATACTCAATAAACGAATTAGCTACAATAATTGGAATTAGAAATAGAGATTATAGAGAGTCTCTTATTTCTGAATTATTGACAGATAGTAGAAAGACTATTAATCCAAAGGAGAGTCTATTCTTTGCCTTAGAAACAAAAAACAATGACGCTCATAAGTTTATTCCCGAACTTTACAAAATGGGCGTCAGAAACTTTGTTGTTAGCAAACTAAGCGATGAGTGGTTTGACTATGAAGATGCAAATTTTTTGAAGGTTCAAGAGCCATTAAGGGCTCTTCAAAGAATTGCTACTTATCATAGAAGCAAATTCAATTATCCAGTCATTGCTATCACGGGAAGTAATGGCAAAACTATTGTGAAGGAGTGGCTATATCAGTTATTGAACGAAGATTTTAATATTGTTAGATCTCCGCGCAGCTATAACTCGCAAATTGGAGTTCCTTTGTCTGTATGGGAAATGAGCGATGAAAACAATCTAGCTATCATCGAAGCTGGCATTTCACAACCAGATGAAATGCGTAAGCTCGAACAGATTATACAACCAAATATAGGAGTTTTCACAAAACTAGGCGAGGCTCATCAAGAGAATTTCACTTCTTTACAACAGAAGTGCATGGAGAAGTTGGCTCTTTTTACTGGTTGTGATATGTTTATTTTCGAAGAGGATAATATGATTATAAATCAATCTATTGACAACTTAGTGTTATCTCAAAAGTCTTTTGGATGGTCAAAGAGAAATCATGATGCACCTCTCTTTATTGTACAAATTACAAGAGAAGAAAGGAGCACAACAATTCACTATTCATTCCTAAACTTCGATTATTCAATGAAGATTCCTTTTGCTGATGAGGCTTCTATTGAAAATTCTATTAGTTGCTTGGCAGTAATGCTCTATCTTAATATAGCTCCAGAAACTATATCAAAGCGTATGATGAAACTAGAGCCTGTAGCTATGAGACTTGATGTGAGGGAGGGTAAGAATAAGTGCATTGTTATAAACGATACGTATAACTCTGATATAAATTCAGTAAAGATTGCATTGGAGTTTCAGAACCAGCGAAGAGCGGAGCAGAAAATGACAAAGACACTTATTATTTCTGATCTTCTTCAAACAGGCATAACTCCCAAATCTTTATATAAAAGAGTTGCCGAACTTACAGAACAAAACAATATTGACAAGATAATTGGGATTGGTCCCGATATTTGGTCTAACAAAGATGCATTTCAGACCGCCAACAAAATATTTTATCAAACAACAAAAGAGTTTATTGATTCAGAGATATGGAGAGAGTTCAGAAATGAAATTATTCTGTTGAAAGGTGCAAGAAAGTTTCACTTCGAGGAAATAAATCAACTGCTAGAGTTCAGAATTCACGAAACAGTTCTTGAAGTGGATTTAGATGCAATTATATATAACTACAATTTATATAAATCGATGATACCATCTGAAACAAAGCTTGTTTGTATGGTAAAAGCAGACGGTTATGGATCAGGGGCTACTGAGATAGCCAAAACGCTTCAATATCATAGATGTGAATATTTTGCCGTAGCAGTTGCAGAAGAGGGGCTCAAATTAAGGAAAGAAGGGATATCTAGTCCAATAATTGTATTGAATCCCGAAACAAATGGTTTTGAAGAGCTGTTTACTTGCAATTTAGAGCCAGAAGTTTACAACTTTAGAATATTAGATGCTTTTATAAGGGAGGCTGACAGAAGAGGTATAACCAACTACCCAATACACATAAAAATTGATACTGGAATGCATAGACTGGGCTTTTTGCCTTCAGAGATTAGCAAACTAACAAGTGTTTTAAAATCACAAAAAGGGCTTAAAGTTAAGTCTGTATTCTCACACCTAGCAGCAAGTGAAAGCTGGATATTTGATGAATTCACTAACGAGCAAATTAGTTTACTAGAAGAGGTTCATAAAGCATTTGAAGAAGATATGGGCTATTCAGTATGGAAGCATATTCTAAACTCTGCAGGTATTGAAAGATTTTCAAAAGCACAATGGGATATGGTTCGACTAGGAATAGGTTTGTATGGAGTTAGTAGCAGTAATGAGACTGAGCTTAAGAATGTGTTTACACTTAAGAGCACCATTCTTCAAATAAAAGATGTTGCAAATAACGAAACCGTTGGCTATGGAAGAAAAGAAGCATTATCAAGAAATGCTAAAATTGCAACTGTGCGCATTGGATATGCAGACGGATTAAGCAGAAGCTTCGGTAATAGAAAAGGTAAAGTATTAATTAATGGTGAGTTTGCACCAATCGTAGGTAGCATTTGTATGGATCTGTGTATGATTGATGTAACAGATATAGAGGCTAAGGAGGGTGATGAAGTGATAATTTTTGGAGATAAATTAAATATTGTAGATTTAGCAAAAGCAATAGATACAATTCCCTATGAAATACTAACTTCGATCTCTTCTAGGGTAAAAAGAGTATACATCAAAGAGTAATCACCAAATATCTTATAGCAAAA
>CAYFSV010000026.1:0-22383 GCA_964345815.1 uncultured Proteiniphilum sp.
ACACCTATACAACAAGAATGCCATCACTGTAGCACAAAACAAACCATCACACCAAAACACACAAGGGATAATTGGGGGTTGCAATACCACCTACACAGCATGAATATCACCACTAGAGGACAAAAAAACCACCCCACAAATACACGCAAGTGATTGTTTGTGGGGTGGTTATATCCAATGGATGGGGAGCTACGCAGCGTTGCAAAGCCAAATCACTTTCGGATCTGCATCACATTCTTGTCCCATCTATTTATAATTAAGGGGAGAGCGAGGCTTTCGCTTCCAGATGCTTGATTTATACCTCCTGCTTTGCTCCCGCAAATCTTCTTCTACTTCTAAATATCTGAGTTTGGGCATAATCTTCGTGCTTGCTTTGACGAAGCTTGATGCGCTCTTCTTTGGGAAGATGGTTTATTTCTTTGCACTCGTTGCTGCAACAGCCCTCATATTTGGCGGCACACGATGGGCATTGGATAAATAGCAAATGACAATCGGTGTTGGCGCAGTTGGTGTGATCGTCGCACGGCTCGCCGCATTGGTGGCATTGGGCTATCACATCGTTGGTGATGCGCTCGCCAAGGCGCTCGTCGAACACAAAGTTTTTGCCACGAAATTGCGATTCAACACCCTCTTTTTTCACTTGATGTGCATATTCGATGATTCCACCAAAAAGCTGGTTCACATCCTTAAAGCCCTGATGCTTGAGATAGGCACTTGCCTTTTCGCAGCGCACGCCACCGGTGCAATAGAGCAATATTTTTGCATCCTTTTTGTCTTTCAGTGCTTCGGTTACATACTCCACCTCCTCGCGAAAGGTGTCCACATCGGGACAAAGGGCATTGTTGAAGCGCCCAATTTCGCTTTCGTAGTGGTTGCGCATATCCACCACAATGGTGCCCTCTTGTTGCATTGCATTGTTAAACTCTTCGGCCGTGAGGTGATTGCCCACATTGGTCACATCAAATGCATCATCTTCCAATCCATCGGCAACAATCTTTTTGCGAACCTTAAATTTTAGTTTCAAAAATGATAGATTGTCATCTTCCACCGCCCATTTCATTGGCATGTTGGCAAAATAGGGTGTGTCATTGAGATAGTTCACAAAATTATCAACCTGATGTTCGGGCACCGAGATTTGCGCATTGATGCCCTCGCGAGCTATATACACTCTGCCCATCACGCCCATTGCAAACCAATCTTTGTAGAGCTGGTTGCGCAAGTCTTGTGGATTATCAATTATTACGTATCGGTAGAACGACACGGTGCGTCGCTCAAAATCTTCTGCCAATCGCTGTTTGATTAGCTCTTCTCTGCTGTGAATGTTATGTAAATGTTTCATGCAGATATAAACACAAATGCTTGAAAGAATGTTTTGATTTAGGGCGAAAAAAAAGACGTGCAGCTATTTAATATTGTTGCACGTCTTCTAGTAAATATTTTTTTATGATTCGCCGCTCGACTACCTATTTTTTGTCATCCGCCTTTTTGGTGGTTGTCTTTTTAGCGGTAGTTTTTTTGGCAGCTGTCTTAGTAGTTTTCTTTGCTGGTGCTTTTTTAGTAGCTCCTTTTGTGGTTTTGGTAGCACCTTTGCCAGCCTCTTCTATGATTTTTTTGCAATCCTCAAGCGTTAGCTCCTCAGGCTTTTGAGTTTTCGGAATCTTATAGTTCTTTTTCTCAAACGCTATGTAGGGTCCATATCGTCCGTTGAGCACCTGCAATCCGGGCTCTTCATCGAATAGTTTGATGATTTTTTCTTTATCCTTTCGCTCCTTTTCTTCTATAAGGGCAATTGCCTCTTCGGCCGTCACCTCAAGTGGGTCATACTCTTTGGGTAGCGACACAAACTTGTTGTTGTGACGAATGTAGGGTCCGAAGCGACCAATGGCAACTGTCATATCTTTATCGCGGAAGGGTCCTAAGTTGCGTGGCAACTCAAACAGCTTTAGCGCCTCTTCAAGCGTTATGGTTTCGATGGATTGTGTTTTTTGCAATGCTGCAAATAGGGGCTTCTCCTCCTCGTCGGGCACCCCGATTTGTGCAAGCGGACCGTAGCGTCCAATCTTCACAGCAATTTGTCGCCCCGTTTTGGGATCTACACCAAGCACTCGCTCGCCCGCCTTGTGCTCCATGCGCATCTCCATTGTCTCCTCCACCACGGGATGAAAATCTTTGTAGAAATCGCTAATCACTTTGTTCCACTCCATCTTGCCCATGGCAATGTTGTCGAAATCTTGCTCCACATTTGCCGTGAAATGATAATCGACCACATTTGGGAAAAACTCAACCAAGAAATCGTTCACTACAATTCCTATATCGGTTGGCACTAGTTTGTTTTTGTCAAATCCGTATGTCTCGGTTTTGTTCTTATCACTAATTTTGCCCTTTTCTAGCGTCAGTATATTATATGTGCGCTTGGTGCCTTCCACTGTGCGCTTCTCTACATACTCTCGGTTTTGAATGGTGGAAATGGTGGGTGCGTAGGTGGATGGACGACCAATGCCCAACTCCTCCATCTTGCGCACTAGCGATGCCTCGGTGTAGCGTGCCGGACGCTGCGTGAATCGCTCGGTGGCAGTGATGTTTTGCATATCTAGCAAATCGTTTGCCTTCATTGGTGGCAATAAGCCTTCGTCCGATTCAGAGTTTTCGTCGTCGGTGCCCTCAAGATACACTCGCAAAAAACCGTCGAATTTGATTACCTCACCGCTAGCCACAAATTTGCCTTCAGCATCGGATATATTGATGGTGGCAGTGGTGCGTTCAAGCTCGGCATTCGCCATTTGCGATGCAATGGTGCGCTTCCAAATTAGGTTGTAGAGTCGCTTCTCTTGTTGAGTGCCACCTGCTTCGTGCTCGCTAATAAAAGTGGGACGAATGGCTTCGTGTGCCTCTTGCGCTCCTTTGGCTTTGGTGGAATATTGACGCACTTGCCAATATTTTTCGCCATATTGGTTGATGATTTCCTCTTTGGCTGTGTTGATTGCCAGTCCCGAAAGATTGACAGAGTCGGTTCTCATATAGGTGATGCGTCCCGATTCGTATAGGCTTTGCGCAACGCGCATGGTTTGTGCCACCGAAAAGCCTAGCTTGCGAGATGCCTCTTGTTGCAATGTTGATGTGGTGAATGGTGGTGCTGGCGACTTTTTGGCTGGTTTGGTTGTCACATCTTCCACCGTGAAGTTTGATATCTTTAGTTTTTCCAACAGCTCCAAAGCCTCCTCTTTTGTTTTGAGGCGTTTGTTGTATTCTGCCTTTATTTCGTGCATTTGTCCATCTTCGCCCTCTTTGCTAAAGATGGCAATGATGCGATATGCGGCTTCGCTTTCGAAGCCTTGTATTTCGCGTTCGCGCTCTACAATCAATCTCACCGACACCGACTGAACACGACCTGCCGAAAGGGCTGGCTTGATTTTTCGCCACAACACTGGCGATAACTCAAAGCCCACAATGCGGTCTAAAACACGGCGTGCTTGTTGCGCATCAACTAGGTTGTTGTCTATATTTCGTGGATTTTTAACCGCCTCTTGAATGGCTGTTTTGGTAATTTCGTGAAACACAATTCGCTTTGTATCCTTTCCCTCAAGTTCCAAAGCATGGTATAGATGCCACGAGATGGCTTCCCCCTCGCGGTCCTCATCCGAAGCTAGCCAAACTGTTTCAGCCTTTTTGGCTGCAGTTTTTAGCTCCGAAACCACCTTCTTTTTGTCGTCGGGAATTTCGTAGATAGGTTCGAAATCATTCTCTATATCTATACTAAAATCTTTTTTCTTAAGGTCACGAATGTGCCCATAACTAGACATTACTTTGAAGTCGCTACCCAAAAACTTTTCTATGGTTTTGGCTTTTGCTGGCGACTCGACAATCACTAAATTCTTTGCCATTCAACTTATATTTTATCTCCTTGCGTGGAGGTTCAACTTCTATATGAGTTTGCAAAAGTAGTGATTTTGTGGATGTAAAAACAATTTTTGGTGTTTGAATAATATTTTATGTCACATCAAGCAGCCACACTTTAATGGTTTGCATGTGTTAAATGGTTATGAAATTTGCACTTTTGAGACTCGATTTCATTTATCTATTCATCGTCATCTTTTTCGATGTCCACTCCATATATAGCATCCAATGTGTTGTGCAGTCTGTCGTATTGCGAACTACGAATCTTGAGGTGCATGGTGCAACTTTCTTGAAAGTCTTGGTCCCAACTAACCTCTTCAAACTGCTTAAGGATGCGCATCACATCGTTGAGAAGTGGATACTCAAAATGAATTGTCAAGGTTTGGTCTATCGTTTTTTGCACAATCTCCACATTATTAATAGCATCTTCGGCTGCCTCCTTGTAGGCTTTAATTAATCCACCTGTGCCAAGCAGCGTGCCACCAAAATATCTGATTACCAAGATTAACACATTTGTGAGCTCGTGCGAGTTTATTTGCCCCATAATGGGTCGCCCCGCCGTGCCCGAGGGCTCTCCATCATCATTATATCGGTGCTCGTCGCGATGCTGCCCAAGCATATATGCCCAACAAACATGGCGTGCATCGTAATATTTTTTGCGGTATTCCTCTAATATATCCTTCACTTGATCGGTGTTTTGCACAGGAAAGATGAGCGATATAAACTTACTTTTCTTTTCAGTTATATATCCCTCTGCCATTTGTTCTATTGTATTGTATGTGTCGCTCATAGATGCAAAGATAGAAATTAATTGGATAATGGCAGTTGCCACATACTTTTTTAGCCATGTGTTAAAAACTCTATACCACCCTATCAAACAAACCTTTAGCATGGTTATAAAGAAACTCAATTGATAATATTTGATAAAATAATTTGGTGGGGTAATCATATTTGCATACCTTTGTCAAGATTACTTTTTGATAAAACGTCACTTTTCTTCTTGTTTTATCATCCTTTTTGCAAGTTGGCATTTACATTTCTACATTTTAATGCCTTTTTATTACTTGTCTTTAATCATTCTGCCACTTTTTGGTAGAAACAAAAATAAATCAAATTATTATGCATTTTAAAGACAGTGTCAAAACACTATTCTTTCTTTTATTCTTAACTACGTTATCAACCTATGCTCAAGACAAGCCTGAGATTAATCTTGGGGGTGCTTTGAGGTTTAATTACAACTATTCTGACTGGAATCAGGAGAGCAAAAACACAGCGGGACAGTTTGGTTATGATGTGTTTAGGCTTAACGCCAATGGTGGTTACAAAAACTTAATATTCAATGCTGAGTATCGTTTCTATGCACCCGCTTCGGGCGGCCAGATGCTTAAGCATGGCTGGATTGGTTATCAATTTGATGATCAAAACCAATTGCAAGTGGGGCTCAACACCATTCCATTTGGAATAATGCCCTACAACTCGAACAACTGGTTTTTTGGCATTAACTATTATTTGGGTATGGAGGATGATGCCGATATGGGTATCAAATATAGCTTCGATAATGGTAGCTGGGGCGTGGCTGCGGCATTCTACAAAAACTCTGATATATTGGCTCTTAACTCGGGTGCCGAGTTGTCGTCATCGAGATATAGCTACGATATTGTGGGGAGAAACAAGGAGATGAACCAAGCAAACCTACGAGTGGTGAAGAGATGGGGCGACACCAATCTTAACTTCGAACTAGGTGGTTCGGCACAAGTGGGTGGCATCTACAACATTGATACTGAAAAGATGGGTAGTAGATCGGCTTTTGCACTACACGGATTGCTTAATGTGGGCAACTTTAATGTGAAGGCGCAATACACTACTTACAATATGTCGCCAAAAAACAATGATGACAACAAAGACGTTATAGAGATGGGTGCCTACGGGGCTCCTTATAATATTGCAACTAAGGCTGATACCTACACCTTGGGGCTTGCCTATAACATACCTATCAACAAAGGTATTTTGGACGCCATCACAATATATAATGACTTTGGAATGATGCGCAAGCGCATTGATGGCATGAATGATAGCTACCAAAACGTAACGGGTGCTATGTTTTCGATGGGACCAATATACACATATCTTGACTATGCGATGGGCAAAAACCACGCGTGGTTGGGTGGCGACTGGAACAATTCGTTTGCCGAAGGTGGCGAATCTGAATCGTGGCATGCTCGTCTTAACTTGAATATTGGCTACTACTTCTGATTGGAAAACAACAACTTAACATAGAGTTTGAAATATAATAGACTTATGACTAAAATAGAAATAAACAACTTATACCTGATTTTTGGAAGAGAAAAAGAACGTGCATTTCGCCGTTTGCAGCAGGGCAAAAGCAAAGCCGAGATTTTGAAATCTACGGGTTGCACTGTAGCCGTGCAGGATGCTAGTCTTTCTATTAATGAGGGAGAAATATTTGTTATTATGGGGCTTTCAGGAAGTGGAAAGTCCTCTCTTTTGCGATGTCTCAACAAGTTGGTGAAGCCCACGCGTGGCGAGGTGCTTATCAATGGAAAAGACATTGTGAAGGCTAACGAAAAAGAGCTGATGGAGATTCGCCGCAAAGAATTGGCAATGGTTTTTCAGCACTTTGGATTGCTTCCACATCGCACAGTCGCCGACAACATCTCATTTGGCTTGGAGCTACAAGGCGTGCCAAAGGATGAAAGAAGAAAAAAGGCAATTGATAGCATGAACCTTGTGGGGCTTGAAGGATATGAGGATATGATGGTGAGCGAACTGTCGGGAGGTATGCAGCAACGCGTGGGCTTGGCTCGCGCACTTGCCAACGATCCCGAAGTGTTGCTTATGGACGAGGCTTTCTCGGCTCTAGACCCACTTATTCGTGTTCAGATGCAGGACGAACTGATTGAACTGCAACAGAAGATGAAAAAAACAATTGTGTTTATCACGCACGACTTGAACGAAGCTATTAAGCTTGGCGATCGTATTGCTATTATGCGCGATGGTGAAGTGGTGCAAATTGGAACTCCTGAGGAAATTTTGACAAAGCCGGCTAACGACTATGTGCAAGATTTTGTGGAGAGCGTGGATAGAAGCAAAATTGTGTCTGTATCATCAATTATGCTCAAAAATCCTGTGGTGGCGCGCATGCCCAAAGAGGGACCGGCAGTGGTGATTAGAAAAATGAGACAACGCAATCTAACTAGCGTTCCTGTGGTTAACGAACATAATATACTAATTGGGGAGGTGCATTTGAAGGACTTGACAAAATTGAGAAACAATAACGAAACAAGTATCGAAAGTGCAATCCGCACCGACAATCTTTCGGTTACTCCCGACACCGTGATTGAGGAACTGCTTCCTTTGCTTACCAAAACCAATTCGCCAATAACCATTGTGGACGACCAACACAAAGTGGTGGGCTTGCTGCCATTGCATTGGCTGGTGATTGAGATGACGGGAATGGAAAGAAAAGAGATTAATGAAATAATTGAAAACTCGCAAGTATAATGATTAATATAGGAAAATATATAGAAATAGCCATCAACTGGCTAACTGACAATTTTAGTGGGTTCTTCGATTTCCTAAATTCAGGAATTGGAGGCTTCATCGAAGGCTTTCAAATGATATTGTTTGGAATTCCTTTTTATGTTACAATTGCCTTAATAGCAGTTTTAGCTTGGTTTAAGGCGGGAAAAGGAATGACCTTGTTTGTTGTGCTGGGTCTGTTGCTTATTTATTTTATGGGCTATTGGAAAGAGACAATGGACACACTGGCATTGGTGTTGTCCTCAACTTTTATAGCTCTCATATTGGGTATTCCATTGGGCATTTGGGCTGGAAATAGCGATAGAGCTGAAAAGGTATTGAGACCAATACTTGACTTTATGCAGACTATGCCTGCTTTCGTTTACCTGATTCCTGCAGTACTCTTCTTTGGACTAGGGGCTGTGCCAGGGGCTTTTGCAACGATAATTTTTGCAATGCCTCCTGTGGTGAGACTCACAAGCTTGGGTATTCGTCAGGTGCCGCAAGATATTGTAGAAGCAACACAATCATTTGGTGCCACTAAGCGTCAACTGCTAGTTAAAGTGCAACTTCCATTGGCATTACCAACAATACTTACGGGAGTGAACCAAACAATTATGCTTTCGCTTTCGATGGTGGTAATTGCTGCTATGATTGCCGCTGGTGGTCTTGGTGAGATTGTGCTAAAGGGTATCACTCAGATGCAGATTGGATTAGGATTTGAGGGTGGTATTGCAGTGGTTATTCTTGCCATCATCTTGGATAGAATTACTCAAGGAATGACAAACGCGAAGGGTAAGAACAAAAAAGATAAAGAATAAAATAACGTATAACTTATAAAATAATAAATGATGAAACTTTTTAGAGAAATTGGCTTACTGATGCTTGCAACAATATTATTGTTGTCGTGCGGAGGTAGCAAAAACGAAAACAAAATCAATTTGATTTATGTAAACTGGGCTGAAGGTATTGCAATGACTAATGTTGCAAAAGTGCTTTTGGAAGAAAATGGATATGAAGTGGATATGAAGAATGCCGATGTGGCTCCTATCTTTGCTTCATTGTCGAGAGGCAACGCTGATGCATTTATGGATGTGTGGCTGCCCGTAACTCACGAAGATTATATGAATCAATACTCTGCTTCGCTTGAAGTGCTTGGCAACAATTTTGAAGATGCTCGTATTGGTCTTGTGGTTCCGTCTTATGTTTCAATCAATTCTATTGATGAGCTTAATGAATATAAAGATCAGTTTAAAGGCGAAATTGTGGGTATTGATGCTGGTGCTGGAATTATGAAGGCTGCCGACAAAGCATTGATTGAATATGATATGGATTACAAATTGCTTACGGCTAGTGAAGCAGCAATGACTGCATCATTGAAGAAGGCAATTGATGGTGAAAAATGGGTTGTGGTAACTGGATGGACTCCCCACTGGATGTTCTCTCGTTTCGACCTGAAAATGCTTGAAGATCCAAAAGGTGTGTTTGGAGATGCTGAGCAAATAAAAACTATTGCTCGCAAAGGGTTTAGTGAAGAACACCCTTATGTGGCCGAATTTCTTACTAATGTTGCATTTACTACCGAGCAAATTGGTGCTCTAATGCAAACAATAGAGGATGAGGGAAGCGAAACAGTGGGTGCTCAAAAATGGATTGAAGCTAACAGGGAGCTAACAAATAGCTGGCTGCCTGCAAAATAATATATTGAGAATTTAGAGTAAACAAAAACAGCAACGTCAAATTTGACGTTGCTGTTTTTTTTATTGTTTTTACTGTGGCTGACTATTCGTATCTAATCCATTATCCACATTTAGACGCACCGCAGTTGCGACAAGTCAAGCAGCCCTCTTCATATACTAATGCCTCAACTCCACACAATGGACACTTCTGTCCTTTTGCTTCTGTTTCGTTTGGCAGGTATCGCTTCAAAGAACGCTCCACACCATTCTTCCAAGTATTGATAGTTTCGCTGTCGAGCTCAAGTCCCGAAACAAGTTTTATAACTTGATCGATTGGCATTCCATAGCGCAACACTCCTGAAATCAGTTTGGCATAGTTCCAATATTCGGGGTTGAACTTACCATCCAATCCCTCAATTGTAATCTTATATCCGCGTCGGTTTTGGAATTGGAAGTCATATCTTTTTTGACCTTGGTCATCTTTTGCCTTTATTATCTTCCCGGTTGACACAGTCTTAGGAATCATTATTCCATCATCCTCGTCGTTGATACCCGTGAAAATCTCATACGGACGACCATTGAGCAAGCCTATAAATGCGATCCATTTCTCTTTATTGTTCTGAAACTTAATAACATCTGCATCAAGAACAATGGGACGCTGAGTGACTATATGTGGCACTTCATAGCAATCTTCATCAGATTTTTCTTCCTCCTTTTTATCATTAGCAATAAGAACGCCTGCACGTGAGCCATCACGATATACCGTACATCCCTTGCAACCACTCTTCCATGCCTCCATATAAAGTTCGCCAACCAACTCTTCGTCAACATCTGCCGGCAGATTGATAGTTACACTAATGCTATGGTCAACCCATTTTTGAACTCGCCCTTGCATTCTCACTTTCATCAACCAATCCACGTCGTTGGATGTGGCTTTATAGTATGGCGACTTTTCAACAAGTTCGTCAAGCTCTTCATTGCTATATTTTCTCACAGTGGAGTATCCGTTTGCAACCATCCAATCAACAAATTTGTGATGGAAAACTACATACTCTTCCCACGAATCTCCATTCTCATCGATGAAATCAATCTTTACATCCTTATCTCTAGGATTCACCTTACGACGACGCTTATAAACTGGCATAAAGACAGGTTCGATACCAGATGTTGTTTGCGACATCAAACTTGTGGTGCCAGTTGGAGCAATGGTTAAACAGGCAATATTGCGACGACCATATTTCACCATATCTTTATAAAGCTCTTCATCAGCATCTTTAAGACGATTGATAAACGGATTGTCCTTCTCTAAGTTTGCATCAAAAATCTCAAACGCACCGCGCTCTTTTGCCATCTCAACCGACGATGCATAAGCATTAAGAGCAACAGCCTTGTGCACTTTTTCAGAAAAATCATTACCCTCCTCTGAACCATATCTTATACCTAGTGCGGCTAGCATATCACCTTCGGCTGTTATACCCAATCCGGTACGACGACCTTGCAGAGTTTTTGTGCGAATCTTCTCCCAAAGATGACGCTCTGTTTGCTTAACTTCTTCTGATTCTGGATCACTATCAATCTTTGCAAGAATTTGATCAATTTTCTCAGTTTCCAAGTCAATGATATCATCCATTATTCGTTGTGCATAACGAATGTGCTTGCTAAATAATTCGAAGTCGAAATATGCATCCTCTTTAAAAGGATTGACCACATAAGAATATAGATTTACTGCAAGAAGACGACAGCTATCGTATGGGCATAGAGGAATCTCTCCACACGGATTAGTGGAAACAGTTTTAAATCCGAAGTCGGCATAACAATCAGCTACTGACTCTCTGGTTATTGTATCCCAAAACAAAATACCAGGCTCGGCAGACCTCCATGCATTATGAACAATTTTGTCCCATAATTCTTTAGCATCAATCTCTTTCTTAAATTTAGGATTGTCTGACTCTATTGGATACTGCTGAATATATGATGTACCTTTCTCAACCGCTCTCATGAAA
This sequence comes from uncultured Proteiniphilum sp., assembly GCA_964345815.1. GTDB lineage: Bacteria > Bacteroidota > Bacteroidia > Bacteroidales > Dysgonomonadaceae > Petrimonas. The sequence goes on from CAYFSV010000026.1 coordinate 11,117, forward strand.
TCATCATCAATCTTAACTGATATGTTGGCACCCGTCACTTTGCCTTGCTCAAGCTTGGCATCAATAAAATCGGCTGCATCAGGATGTTTGATAGAAGCACTAAGCATCAAAGCACCACGACGACCATCTTGAGCAACCTCTCTTGTAGAGTTGGAATATCGCTCCATAAATGGAACCAAGCCTGTAGAAGTGAGAGCTGAGTTTTTAACAGGTGAACCTTTGGGACGGATATGAGAAAGGTCGTGCCCCACTCCTCCTCGTCGTTTCATCAGCTGAACCTGCTCTTCATCAATTCTTATAATACCTCCATACGAATCTGCAATACCATCCATACCTATTACAAAACAATTAGATAGGGATGCCACCTGAAATTCATTACCTATACCTGTCATAGGACTACCTTGTGGTATTACATACTTGAATTTGTCGAAAAGATCGAAAAGCTCTTGTTCCGTTAGGGGGTTTTCGTACTTGCTTTCAATACGAGCAATCTCTTTAGCCAACCGTTTGTGCATATCGGTGGGAGATTTTTCAAAAATGTTTCCATCGCTATCTTTAAGGGCATACTTGCTCACCCAAACTTTGGCAGCAAGCTCATCCCCTTTAAAATAGGTAAGTGCTGCTTTGTAGGCCGCATCAAAACTGTAAGTTTTTCTTTCCATTTGGGTTGAGTTTAATCATTGTGTATTATAAGTTATATAATACTATTTATTAAAAAAGAATATTTTATTTATAATTCGGAGAGCAAAGATAATAAACAGGAACAGAACAATAAAACATTTCCTAAGGTTTAACATTGACCAAGCAATACAACATCATAACACAATAAAACCACAAAGTTATCCACTGCAAACACCAACACGCTCAAACACAGCTGATTAAAAACACAATAGACTCATAAAGTTTTCCGAACAGAAAATAGAAGATTAATAAGTGTTCTCAAAAATGCACTGTATATCAAGGTTTAACATGAATCAAAAAAAGATGCTTGCAATATTGCAAGCATCTTTAATTTCAGAATATTTAATCTTTACCTACTTCTTTTTTCTTTTCGGTATATGAACTGCTTCACCCAGAACATCAGCGCAAGCCTCAAACAATGCCTCTGAATATGTTGGGTGACCATAGATAGTTTTTACAACCTCATCCACAGTAATTTCCATTTCTACAAGCAGTGAAGCTTGGTTGATAATTTCGGCAGCCGCTGGACCAACAATATGAACTCCTAAGATTTCGCCATACGTATTATCAGCAATAACTTTCACAAAACCTACATTGTCTCCTGAAGCCATAGCGCGACCATTTGCAACAAAATCGAAACGACCAACACGAATATCATACTTTTCGCGTGCCTCTTCCTCTGTCAATCCTACCATTGCAATCTCAGGGTGTGTATAAACCACTGATGGAGATGAATGAAGTTTAAGTTCGCGATGATTACCTTTTACAGCATTGTCAGCAGCAACTTCTCCCATACGGAAAGCTACGTGTGCCAACATCTTGATAGCATTAACATCACCAGGAGCGTATATTCCTTTAACACTAGTCTCCATGTATCTATCAACTTTTAGCTTACCATTTTCCATTTCAAAGTCCAAATCACCCAACGCTTCGATATCAGGACGACGACCAATTGAAACAAGAACTTTATCAGCAATAACAGATTTTCCACCTTCTAGTCTAACCTCTACTTTGCCACTCTTATCAGCTAGCTCAGTAATTTTGGTTGAAGTCATGATGTTAACACCCTTCTTCTTAAGAAGTTTTGTAAGCAATTCAGACGCTTCAACATCAACAGATGGTATGATTCTATCCATCATTTCAATAACTGTCACCTTTGAACCAAGTGCTTCAAAAGCTTGCGCCATTTCAATTCCGATAACACCACCACCAATCACTGCAAGCGTTTCAGGCAACTCCTCAAGTGCCAATAGGTCATCACTTGAAAGAACATTAGGGTTGTCAATTCCAGGGATGTTGATATTTGAAACCTTCGATCCACCAGCAACAATAATTTTGTCACCTTTTATAACGGTAGTTCCATCAACAACAACATCTTTATTTTTATTTATCTTTCCAAATCCTTTAAAGATATCTACTTGATTGCTACGCAAAAGAGCTTCAACACCACTAGTTAACTTCTTAACAACCGAGTTTTTGTATTGAACTACTTTAGGCATATCAACCTTGTAGTTAGTGCTTTCAAATGAAATACCACGTGCAGCTGCATTTTCCACACCTTCGATAATTTCACCTGTACTTAAGTAAGCTTTTGTTGGAATACATCCCACATTCAGACATGTACCACCAAACTCACCTTTCTCAACAATAGCAACTTTTGCACCATGCTGTGCAGCACGTATCGCAGCAACATATCCAGCAGGTCCGCCACCAATCACTATTACATTGTATGAATCCTCAAGTCGTGTAAGAGATTTGTGAGATTCTTCTTCCTCTTCTACGGTTTCTTCAGGTCTTGTATATTTATCAGGATCTGCATCAATCACTTCACCCTCTTCACCAATGTATCCGATAACGGTGGTTACAGGAACAGTCTCTCCTTCTTGACCAATAATTTTCAGGAGTATTCCTGATGCTTCCGCTTCAAGTTCCATACTTGTCTTATCGGTCATAATTTCAAGAATAATCTCTCCCTCAGTAACAGGATCACCCTCTTTCTTAAACCATTTTACAATTTCCCCCTCGGTCATGTCGATACCGGCTTTGGGCATAATTATTTCGTGAGCCATATATTATTTTGTTTTTATTTTCTATGTTATATTTTAATTATGTTGCAAAGCAAAACAATGCTATACCACATATTAATCACTATATAAGTAATGATAATGGATTTTCGAGAAGATGCTTTAAGTCAGTCATAAACTTAGCTGCTGCGAGTCCGTCAATCAAACGGTGATCGCTTGTTAAGCTAATCTTCATCATTGGACGAATAACCGCCTCTCCATCTCTCACCACCATAGTCTCTTTTGTTGACGAAACACTAAGGATTGCAGCATTGGGTTGGTTGATGATAGCTGTGAAATGCTCCACACCATACATTCCCAAATTACTAATAGTAAATGTGCTACCCATCTGTTCATCTGGCAATAGTTTCTTCGAGAATGTTCGAGCTGTCACATCTTTAAGAGCAACAACTAGTTCGCTAAGCGACATTTTGTCAGCATTCTTAACAACGGGAACCAACAGCCCATCATCCATACCTACAGCCATTCCCAGATTCACATAATTGTGGAATGTTATTTCTGTAGCGTCAGAATTTAAGCTAGAGTTAATATATTTATGTTTCATTAGAGTTCTGATAACAGCAAATGAAATCAAATCTGTAACAGTTATCTTCTTCTCTGTTTTTTCCATTATTGGGTCCATAAGCTTTTTGCGCAAGGCTAACAGCTCATGCATATCGATTTCCCAAGTTTGAATAAACGAAGGAATTGAGAAATAGCTTTCAGACATACGCTTAGCTATAATCTTTCTCATCATGCTCATTGGCACCTTTTCCACATCGGCAACCTCTTCCTTTTGAGCGGCAGGAGCTGCAGCTCTAGGCTTAATCTCTTTGACCACCTTAGGCGATGTTCCTCTAGCAGCCTCTAATGCTTCTGCAAAGTCGTCGCGAGTAAGTTTTGCTTTTAATTCAGGATCTGAAATTAACAACAAAACATCATCTTTCATTATTTTATGGTTGTGACCAGAGCCTCTAACACCCTCCAAGCTAATATTATGAGCTTCGGCAATCTTTCTCGCTAAAGGAGAAACATGAACCTTGCCTTGAAAATTCCAGCTTGCAACATCTTCTTTATGAATACGTCCTTTATATCCAGTTCCAGTCACATTAAGTAGAGACACACCCATTCTTTTTGCCAATGCTTTGGCAGCAGGTGTTGCTCTTATAAGTAATCTATCTTCCATCTAGTTCAATTGTAATTCAATAGTTATTAATTAAAAAAATAATTATTGTCTTATCATTAATAATAAGACAAACAGTATATTTCAGTTGGTGACATCCAAATAGGTGCTCCAACTGAAATATTAATAACTACCTTTTATTTACTAATTTAAGAATATATTTTTTAATCCTCTCAACGTTTGGAAGCATAGCTGCCTCTAATCTAGCGTTGTAAGGAACAGGAATGTCGTCTGCCGCCAATCGCAATATTCTACCATCGAGATAATCGAAAGCGTCACTTTCTGCGATCATAGCGGCAATCTCGCCGATAAATCCACCAGTCTTGTGTGCATCGTTAACTAAAAGCACACGACCAGTCTTTTTCACCGAGTCTAGAATTGCTTCTTTATCAAGTGGCATCAATGTTCTCAAATCAACCACCTCCACGCTCACTCCTTCAGCCTCACGAACTTCGTCAGCTGCCTGAAGTACACGCTCAAGCATTCTACCATATGTAACAACAGTTACATCCTTTCCCTCTCTCTTCAGCTCTGCTTTACCTAAGGGAATAGTAAAGTCAGGATCAAGAGGTACTTCACCTTTCATGTTGAACTGCGCTTTATATTCAAGGAAGATAACAGTGTTATTGTCCCTGATAGCGGATTTAAGTATTCCCTTAACATCGGCAGGAGTTCCAGGTGCTACCACTTTAAGTCCTGGAATATGTGTAAACCAAGCCTCTAGCGACTGCGAGTGTTGCGCAGCTGCTCCTACCCCCGATCCTGCCGCAGCACGGAAAACAACAGGCACCTGTCCTTTACCGCCAAACATATAACGGGTTTTTGCCGCTTGATTTACTATATTATCCATCATAAACACGATGAAATCCATAAAAGTCACATCCACTATTGGTCGCATACCTGTCATTGCCGCACCAATAGCAGCGCCCGAAATAGCATTCTCCGAAATGGGTGTATCACGGATTCGTTCTTCACCAAATTCTTCTAACATTCCTACTGATGTGCCGAAGTCTCCTCCAAAAATACCGACATCTTCGCCCATCAGGAACACGTTCTCGTCGCGACGCATCTCCTCAGACATTGCCATAATGATGGCATCTCTTACAGACATTACTTTAGTTTCGTTTTTCATTTATGCTGTTCTTGTTTGTTGTTCGTAAATTGTTTTGTTTAATAATAAAATCTGATATCACCATCTTTAATCTGCAAATATATCTTCGAATGCAGACTCTAAAGAGGGCTCTGGGCTCTCTAATGCAAATTTAACAGAAGCTTCAACATCCTCCATCGATTTAGCATTAATTGCATCAAGCTCTTCTGCAGATACAATTCCCTGTGCTACCAAATCATTCTTATACTTTAATATTGGGTCCTTCTTCTTCCAAGAATCCACCTCTGCCTTAGTACGATATTTACCAGGGTCAGAAGTTGAGTGCCCATACCATCTATAAGTGATAGACTCAACTAAAACTGGACCGTTGCCAGCTCTTACATACTCTACAAGTTCTTGAAACTTTTCATACACTGCAATCAAGTCGTTCCCATCTTCAATAAAATGACCAGGAACTCCATAAGATGCCGCACGTTTATAATTATAATCGATATTAATCACTTTTGAAATTGGAGTACTAATTCCATACATATTGTTGATGGAATAGAAAATAACTGGAAGTTTCCATATAGAAGCCATATTCAGCGTTTCATGGAATGCACCTTCGTTTACTGCTCCGTCTCCGAAGAAGCAAATAACTACTTTTCCAGTATTTTTCATCTTTTGAGTCAGAGCAGCACCAATAGCTATTCCCATGCCACCACCTACAATTCCGTTGGCACCTAGGTTACCTTTATCAAGGTCAGCAATATGCATAGATCCACCTTTACCTTTACAAGTTCCAGTAGCTTTACCCATAATTTCTGCCATCATTTCATTAAGGTCTATCTCCATAGCAATAGTTTGCCCGTGTCCTCTATGATTTGATGTGATTAGGTCTCCTTCTGACAAAGCAGCCACAGCTCCAACGTTTGCCGCCTCTTCACCAACAGAGAAGTGGGTCATACCAGGAACTTGTCCACGCTTAACCATATAGTTTACCTTATCATCAAAATTACGGATATCACACATAAGCTTGTGCATGTGAAGCAATTTCTCTTTGGAAATCGCCAGGTTCTGTTCTTTTTTAGATTTTGCCATAATATATATTTAGTTGAAATATTTTCAGTTGTTTTATTAGTTTAAAATGGTCTACTACAATAACATTTACTTTTGATAATTGTTTACACACTAATTTATTTAATTTGTTGTTGTGATTTCATAATCAGAAAAACATTATCATACACCATTTTTCATTATATCTTTTACTTCCTCACAAAGTTATCTAGAATAATTTCAACGTGCAAAACATTAAACATTATTAACCATCGCATTTATTTGATACATAGATAGTTATACTTTTATACTATAGCTTATTGTTTGCATCTATTGAAAAAGCATCGCAAATTATATTTGAGTTGAGATTAACAAAAACAACTTCTGTTTGTTCACGCAACCAATAATTATAAACAAAAAGGAGTTGCATCTACATTTTAGACACAACTCCTTAAATTAAACCCTTTATGTAACAATCTGTAATTTACTTATAAGTCTCTTTCACAAATTCGGCATTGTTCAAATAGTTATAACTTTCCTCCACTCCTTCAATTGGGGTTCCAGTGTATCTCTCTACTTCCACAATATTATATTTGGCACCTGATTTATCAATATTTTCAAATATAGATTCAAAATTAACTTTGCCACTTAAACCTAGTTCTTTCTCATCCTTTATATGAAGCAACTCAAAACGACCAGGAAAATTATTGAAGTACTCAACTGGATCTTTGCCACCTTCACCAACCCAATATACGTCCATTTGGAAGAATACTTTACTTGGATCTGTATTGTTCAACATATAGTCATACATCAATTCACCCTCAATTTCGGTAAACTCAAAGTTGTGATTGTGATAGCCAAAACGAATTCCTGCTTCATTACATTTTTCACCAATTTGGTTGTAATAGTCACAATAAGCTTGCAAAGCCTCAAGTGTCTCGGGAGTTTTCATCCATGGAGCCACAATATATTTCATGCCTGCATCCTTATGTGCTTGAATAGCAGTGTCCCACCATGCCCAAACAGCATCCCAGTCTGTATCGACTGGATTATCAGCCAATGGGTAAGTGATATGTGAAGAGAGAACTTCCATTCCTACATCCTCAATAGACTTTTTAAACTCAGCAGGCTCAAGCCCATAGAGCTTTCCATCATTATAGCTTGCAGCCTCAACACCAGTATATCCAATTTCTGCAACTTTAGCTATCGTTCCCTCATAATCAGCTTTGATATCATCACGAACAGAATAAAGTTGAATATAAATATCCTTTTTCGCTTCAGTAGGTTCCTGTTTTTGACCTTGACTACAAGAAGGAACCAATAATATTGCAATTAACAACATTGCAATTACTTTGAAATAATTTTTTTTCATATCTGGTAATTATTAAAAAAGGAACACCCTCATTATAAGAGTATTCCTTATATTGTTTATAAATTAGTCTAAGATTTTAACCTTAATATTGCGGAACCATACATCATCACCATGATCTTGAAGACCAATATATCCCTCTCTATCTGGACCTCCACAGTTGTTTAGCAACTCAAACGCCAATGGCCATTTATCTTCACTAAACTTGCTTGCTTGAAGCATATCAGTCCATTGTTGTGTCCATAAGTGATATTCAACAACATTTTCATCATTTTGGTTGTGAACAACAGTTCCTTTGTAAACCATGATTTTTGCTTTGTTCCACTCACCATATGGATTTTGATTTTGAGGAACTGCAGGAATCATATCATAAAGCGATGCAGACTGACGATTATTGTCCTTTCCTAGTTTTGCATCTGGGTGATTGGCATTATCCAATACTTGATACTCAGGTGCAGAAATATAAATAGGCTCCATACGAGTGTTGCCATTGTCATCAGTAGTGGTTATCTCTTGAGCTAAATAAAATATCCCCGAGTTGCCACCTTTCGAAACCTTCCACTCAAGTTCAAGCTCAAAGTTCTTAAATTTGTGAGCAAAGATAATGTCGCCACCATCTCCATCTTGTGCCTCGCCACCACCCGAGCCATTAAATTTTATGCTTCCATCTTCAATGGTCCATTTCGAAGGAACATCATCTCTACCATATCCTCTCCAACCATTAAAATCTTTACCATCAAAAATTACAATTCTTCCCTCCTCATCAGTTGTGAATTCAGAAAGGTCTGCTTGCGTTTTATTCAACGTTGAATATTCAGGTGCTCCAGTTTCCATAGTTTCTGTTGTATCAGCACTGTTTGTTTTATTTGCATTGCCACCACATGATATCAATGCTGCTGAGGCAACTAGGCAAGTAAATGTATAAATTACTTTTCTCATATGTTTTTTTGATTTTAATTTTGCACATCATATACCTATCAATATATATTAGTGCTATTTGATTAATATTTCTTTTAACATACAAACAGCTGCTATCATTTAATAAGCGATAGCTGCTGTTTGAAATAAGTTTATTTAAAAACTTAATTATGGCATATCAGGAAGTTTCCATCCATTCTTATAGGTATGCTTAATTAATTCTTCTGCAAAAGCATTAGCATCAACAGGCTCAGTAAATGTTTTGTCAAATGTTGGGTGACCATCATCAATTTTGAAGCCATCTTCAATAATTGTTCTAATCTTTGCATCAGAAGGAATATTAGTGAATCTCATATTCTCGCCATCCCAGTGCAACTCTTGATTCAAGCTTTGAAGTCTAACCCCAAGAACACCCATCACAACCATTTCGTTGAATGGACCTGCTTCGTAGAATGGAGATGCTGTTTCAACTCTATTTTCTGGGCTCTCTTTACATGCACGTACCCAATCCATTTCGTGAGAAGTTGTAACCTCACGCTGAGTTTTTGGAGAAGCAGGAGTTCTTCCAGATACAAGCCATGGATTAACTCCATAACATCCACAAATCAAAGTGTCTTTAGTTCCGTAGAATATTGCTCCACCACCTGAATCATTCAAGTTCTTTCCAGCAGGAACACCCTCTGGTCGGAATGGAATTAATCCTCCATCATACCAGTTAACCTCAACCTCAGGCATACCCACTTTAGGCAAATTGTCTCTCTCAGGGAATACATATTTAACCATTTGCGCCGAAGGAGCACTATCGTTGAGAAGCATTGTTGATGTACCTTGAACCTTAGTTGGATACCCCAAATTTAGCCCCTTAAACACAGGATGAAGAATATGACAAGCCATATCTCCTAGAGCCCCAGTGCCAAAGTCCCACCAACCACGCCAGTTCCATGGATGATAAATCTCATTGAATGGACGCTTCGCAGCAGGTCCAATAAATAGATCCCAATTTAAAGTCTTAGGAACTCGATCAGCCTTTTTAGGAGTCATTAAGCCTTGTGGCCAAATTGGTCTGTCGGTAAATGTATCAACCTTTGTTACTTCACCAATCACACCATCACGTATCCAATCAATAACCTGTCTAACACCAGGACCCGAAGAACCTTGGTTACCCATACTAGTTGCAACTTTATGCTTGGCAGCTAATTTGGTTAACAATCTCGATTCATATACACTGTGAGTTAGTGGTTTTTCAACATAAACGTGTTTGCCCATTGTCATTGCATCGGCAGCTATAATAGCATGAGTATGATCGGCAGTTGCCACCATAACACCATCAATGCTACTTCCTAGCTCATCAAACATTTTACGATAATCATAGTATCTTTTGGCATTTGGATAATGATCAAAGGTATTTTTGCTATACTTCCAATCAACATCTGCAAGACCAATAATATTTTGGCTCTCCATATTTTTCAATACGCCAGAACCTCTACCGCCAACACCAACACCAACGATGTTTAATTTATCACTTGGTGCTGTGTAGCCCATGCTCTTACCTAGTACCGTTGACGGCACTACTGTTAATCCAACAGCGGCAGTTGCACCCGCTTGGAGAAACTTTCTTCTTGACATTTTTGATGACATACTTTGTATTTTAGATTAAAAAAATGGTAATTATATTTTACATTTTATATTGTTAGCTTATACATTTCAACACAAATGTTAGCCAAACTTTCAGTTATTGCGGTAAAAATAGCAATTTATAACGAGTTATAAAAGAAATGTAGAGAATAATCGACAAAAGAGAACAGGTTTTTACATTAATTAAACCCATATGCAGCTTTACGCATTTCTTTCTCATTTTCAAATGGGAATGGAGGGTTCAAGTATTTCTCCAAAAACTTGTGGATATTATATCTGATATCAGTTGCCTCTTTTGTATCTATTCTGTCAAAACCATGCCCCCCCGAAGCATCCTGAAATATTTTATATTCAAACTCTTTGTCATAACTTTTTAGTGTTTCAATCATCAGTTCCACCTCCTCAACATACACATCATTATCATTTGTATTTGTATAAATCATAAGAGGCTTATCAAGATTTGCAGCATAATTAGTTGGAGAACGACGAGCATATTCTTCGGGATTATCCTCAATGCTTTCTCCTATGTGATACCGTGCAGTAAAATATGCAGTATAACTTTCATCATGCGACTCTAATCTGTTTTCCAAATCGCTTACAGGAACACCAGCAAAAGCACATTGATATTTATCTCCATGCTGAAGGATTTGCATCAAAGATATCATACCACCGTGGCTCCAGCCAATCACCCCCACTCTATTTTCATCAACAAAACTATAGTTTTCTATCATATAGTTGCGACTCTCTAACACATCATCATTTTCTCGTCCCCCGTAATCAATATTCTCATATGTTGTCTTGCCATAACCTGTGCTACCTCTATATTCGGCTGAAACAACAACGTAGCCTTGAGAAACCAATTCTCTAACAATATGCACATAATAAGTTGAAAAATCGGCATGAATACCACTATGAGGCAACACTATAAGCGGATATTTCTTATCAATATCTATATTTTTGGGAATAAACAGGTAGGTGTAGAACTGTAATTTATTATTTGCAAATTTACTGTTTGGATCTAGAGGTTTCCATCGTGAAGTGCTAGTCAATCTCACCTTGTCAACATATGCGATATCACCCATACGCTTGAACCACATTACATCGTCAATTTGTTTTTCCAAAACATCAAATCGGTGCTTGTAGTCTGCCAATTGTTTTTTCAGATTATCAACTTGCTCACTTATATTGCCATCCAACTTAGTGCTTGATTGAGAACTTAAGTTTCCTATCGACAAAAGTGATAATAGAATGAGTATAAGTATTGTTTTCATA
>CAYFSV010000027.1:0-22378 GCA_964345815.1 uncultured Proteiniphilum sp.
AATTCATTCATCTCTTCTTTATTTCCCCTAAACCATCCTCCTCCATGAATTAATAGGATTATTTCGGTGGATTGGGTGCTTCTATCAGCTGGTAGATAAATGTCCATTTTTTGTAGTATATCTTTGCCATACTCAACGTTTAGATAGCTTTTTGATTCTGCAAAGTTGTCCTCGCCAAAATTTGGCGTGGTGTCTTTATCGCAAGATGCCATCGCTAGCAATATGATTGATATCAAGAGTATTATTACCGAATTGTTTCTCATCCTATTAAAATTTATGTGCTAAATAATCCCTAGTTCTTTCAATCGTTCTTCAAGGTTAACATCGTTAGTGAAATGAATCGTTTTGAAGCCAAGCCTGATGGCTGCCGTAATGTTGTCGGCGTTGTCGTCAATAAATAGCGACTCCTCCGGTCTAATTTTATATCTATCTAGCAGTACTTTATAAATTTGGGGGTCGGGTTTGATTAATTTTTCGTCTCCCGATACCACAATGCCGTCGAGATGTTTAAAAAAATCATATCGCTCCATTGCAATTGGAATTGTTTCGGAAGACCAATTTGTTAAACCATACATATTATATTTTTGTTTTAATGGCTCCACTAGCTTTGTGTTCTCTTCAAATGTTCCACCTAGCATTTCGTCCCATCTTCCATAATACATCGCAATTTCATCTTTATATTCTGGAAACTCTGCTTGCTTTATGGCAGTTGCCTCTGCAAGTGGTCTGCCCGCATCTTGAAGTATGTTCCAGTCATATCTGCATATGTTGTCAAGAAAATAATGCATATCCTCTTCCTTTTCAAAAATTTTGCTGTAAAGATATGTGGGGTTCCAATCAATTAATACTCCACCGAAATCAAAAATAATGTTTTTTATCTCCTTCATCTGTTTTAAATTCTTTATTTTTAAAAGTATGATATGCAACTAAGCCCAATCTTTTTATTTGTGCGATAATGATTATCATGCTTGTTTCATAATATACTTGTTGTTATACCTAAACTCAAAAATACAAAAAACATTTTGAATGGTTGCTCTCATTATTCAAGAACCATCTTTTTATTCGAGAAAACTGTGAATTGGTATTCAATGTGCAAGGGGCAAATTTGGTTATTTAGCCTTCCTTCAAGTGAAGTAAGGGTCAAATTTTGTGATTTAGCCTCATGTAATCTAATAAAAGGCTAAATAAAATATGATTTAGCTCTTTCCCTTCATCCAATAATTATTCATATTGCGACAATTGCACTAAACACTTCAATAGATTCTCTTAATACTGTTTTCTATTTGTTTTAATATTAAATAACTGACATAAATGTGTTGTCAATATAAAGTTGTTTATTTTTGCAAACTTAATTATCAGGAACTTACGTTCTAAACTAGGTCTATAAGTGTTTTATTGTGCATAAAAAAATAATCTTTTTCATATTCTCAATTTTTTTTCTGGCATCTTGTGGTGTCCGAAAGCAATCTGTGTCGCCAATAGCTAAGGGCGATATAACCCAAAATGAGATACTAGACTATGGAATGCAACATCTCAACAAGCCTTATAGATATGCGGGCAAGGGACCAAATTCTTTTGATTGTTCGGGATTTACGTCGTTTGTTTTCAAAGAGTTTGGTTATAAACTCAGCACAAGTTCGGCTGGTCAGTCGCGACAACTGCCAAGCATCAATAGGAAAGAGGATTTGAGAGTTGGCGATTTAGTCTTTTTTGAGGGTAGAGCACACAATGGCAACGTGGGGCACGTGGGTATTGTTAAAGAGCTGTTGCCCAATGGAAATTTCCTGTTTCTTCATGCATCAACAAGCTATGGCGTAATTGTTTCTCGCTCCACCGAGCCTTATTATGCATCAAGGTATCTACATGGTGGACGAGTGATGAAGGAGAATAATCAGATAGTTTTGGCAAACAATAACGGTAACAAGACTACCGAAGCTGCATCTATTGTGGAGCTGCGAAAAACCAAACAAAGTTCAGAAACCAAAGATCCTATCATTGTGAAGGCTCCTAAAACCAAAACCGAACAAGAACTAGATTTGGCTAAGATGGAATTGGAGTCTAAGAACACTGTTAGAGGTGATTCAACCATAATTCATACAAGGCACATAGCATATCCTGTTTCAGGCGAACCAACAAAAGAGAACTCCGAAAAAGAGGTGTCCATATCTAAATTGGCAATTAGGGTAAATAACAGAGGAGTTCCTAAGCCCAAGGGAATTGGTGGTGGCAATCCATTAGAATATAAAGTGGTGCCTGGCGATACGTTGTTCTCTATATCACGACAATATTCATGTAGCGTAGATCAGATTCGCGAGTGGAATCCACAACTTAAGGAGACTCTGAAAGCTGGTGAGGTTATCAGGATTTACAAGTAGCACAACTCCCCCTGACTGAACATTTCTCGCGATATGGTGTTCACATGTACGAGATGACTTCACACAATCACACTCATATATCAATTTATATTTTGCTTATCTACTTCTTTAGCATAGTTGTAGGCGAGGCTCTGCCTTTGTTATCCTCTGCGGATGATGCGACAGTGAAAGTAGAAAAGAGTTGCAAAGCAAATGATATGACGAGCGAAGATGGTGCCAAAAGCAAAGTCTTATTGAAAGCACAAAGTGATTATTCACCTCAAGGCATGACTGCCGAGATACCGTGTGCACCTGTGAATCATCAATTAGAAAATCAGTTTGGCATTTACTTAGATTGTTTTCAAGTTGACTATATTGAAGCATCTTTGTTTATCAACTACCCATATATTAATGTTATAGAGAATCCTCCCTCGGCTTAAATCCTCACAAAACACTACAATCAAGGAGTTATAAATCTTAATATTCTACCTTTAGTGGAGAATTAATAAGAATCAAAACATTAATATTTACAACACATAAAAATGAATTTAAACAATATATTTAAGTATGTTGTGGCAGTAATAATAGCCATAACAGCCATATCGTGCAACACTCAAAACAATAATAAAGTGACAATAACAATATTGCAAACGGCAGATATACATGGTCAATTGGACACACATGAAGAGCTATTTGTGGAGAATAATGAAGTTGCCTTCAAAAAGCGTGGTGGACTAGCCAATATTAAAACACTTTTTGATAAAGAGAGAGCCAATAATCCTGGGCGAACAATAACTATTGATGCTGGCGACTTAATTCAAGGTAGTGGTTATGCAATGCTTTCACAAGGGGGAGTGTTTCCCGAAATAGTAAAGCAGATGAAATATGACTTGATGATGCCAGGAAATTGGGAAGTGGTGTATGGCAAAGACCGAATGATGGAGGTGATGAATGAGTATGACACAGATGTGATTGCTCAAAACATGTATCACGATGATACGGGTGAGAGTCTTTTTCCACCCTATTGGTCTAAAACAATTGAGGGAATAAAACTTACATTTATTGGAGTTAATGATCCCGATATACCTTTTCGTCAAGCGCCTAGCTACAGCAAGGGGATTTCATTTAGCGGCATTGACAATCAGTTGGAGCAAATAATAAACCAAGTGAAAGATGAAGAAAAGCCTAATGCATTGTTTTTGGTAACACATATTGGTATTTTCAAGCAAGTGGACTTGGCAAGCAACAAAATTAGCGAGGGCATTCCATACATATTAGGTGCAGACACACACGAAAGAATCAGAAAACCTATAGAGGGTGGCTATTCGAAAGTGGTTGAGCCAGGAGCATTTGGCTCGTTTGTGGGCAAACTCACTCTCACTTTCGAAGATGGCAAAATAGTGTCTGACGAGTATGAGCTGATAGATGTTGATCCAGAAATTTATCCTCAAGACGAGGAGTTGCAAAAGACAATTGACGAACTCAAACAGCCTTATGAGAAGGAATTGGAACAAGTGGTGGGCTACACAGCAACACCAATATATCGTTATCTGACTGTTGAAAATGCAATGGACAATATGATAACTGATGCAATGATGTGGAAAACGGAGGTGGATATTTCTCTTTCAAATGGATTTAGATTTGGAAATCCTATAGTTCCAGTTGATGGCAAGCCTGCAGCAATCACTCGCAATGATGTGTGGAATATGCTTCCTATTGACGACTATGTGAAAACAGGAAAAGTAACTGGAGAGCAAATTAAGAACTGGCTTGAGAAAGAGGCAAATAATGTGTTTGCAAAAAACCCATCTGAAAGATTTGGTGGTTGGTTTGTTCGCTTTTCGGGCATGGAGGTTCGCTTCGATAGCTCAAAAGATTTTGGTGAGAGAATAGAGTCGGTTTTGATAAAAGGTGAGCCTCTTGACTACAACAAAACTTATACAATATCGGCATGCCTTAGAGAGGGAGATCCCGATGACATGCTTTGCAGAATACCCAACGTTAGGGATGTGAAAACAGAAAGCTTTACTATGCATGATGCGCTGATTGAATATCTAGAGAGGGTTTCGCCAGTATCACCCGTTATAGATGGTAGGGCATTAGCCACAGACTTGGGCGAGTTTACTTTTTCAACATTGCCAGGAACAAATTACGAATTTAAATAACATACAAATTAGAAATAAGATGAGAACAAAATTATCAATATTAGTATTAGCAGTAGCTTCAATATTTTTTGTGGCTTGCAATCAAGCTCAACAAGATAACTTGAGCGTTGAGCATGCAGACAAGACCTCAAAGGTTGAAAACTATATTGTGCTTACTAGCAACATTCAGCAAATAAGATCAATATCGCATGCTGCACAATTGATGAGAGCGGAGGCGCCCGAGACATTTGGAAAAATGGAGGTGGTGGTGTGTGGCAAAACTGTTAAAGAGACTACCAATCCCGAAGTTATGGCTCCAATATTGGAGGCTATTGAGGCTGGAGATTTGGATGTGAAACTGTGTGGATTTTCTATAAATCAACTAGGAGTTGATGAGGCAGAGGTACCTTCGGCAATTACAATAGTTGAGAATGGAATTTATTACAATTTCAAAAAACAAAGCGAGGGATACACAAGTTTAGGCTTGTAATATCGACATTATATCATAAAAACATTGCTCATAAAACAAATTGGGCAATGTTTTTTGTATTTTTGTATCTGAAATAAAATAACTTCAATATATTAAATTATGATTACAGCAGACCAATTGAAAGATGCATTGGAGCGCATGCATGCGCTGAGGGGGTATCTTTGACATAGATTCAAAGATAATCCAACTGGAAGAAGAGGAATTAAAAACACAAGCTCCTGATTTTTGGAACGATAACAAGGCTGCGGAGGCTCAAATGAGAATTGTTCGTGAGTTGAAATCATGGATTACTGCCTTTAATGAGGTTAGCTCGGCTACGGAAGAGTTGGATCTAGCTTTCGAATTTGTGAAAGAGGAGATTATAACCGAAGAAGAGTTAGATGCCAACTATGTAAAGGCTATAAAACTGATTGAGGACTTAGAACTTAGGAATATGTTGCGCCGAGAGGAGGATCAACTAGGGGCGGTATTAAAAGTCAATGCTGGGGCGGGGGGCACCGAAAGTCAGGATTGGGCTTCGATGCTTTTTCGTATGTATCAGCGATGGTGTGATAGCAAAGGGTATAAAACCACTGTGACTAACTGGCTTGATGGCGATGATGCGGGTATAAAAACTGCTACTCTGCAGGTGGAAGGCAATATAGCCTATGGTTTTTTGAAAAGTGAAAATGGGGTTCACCGTTTGGTTAGAGTTTCTCCCTTCAATGCTCAGGGCAAGAGGATGACTTCATTTGCATCAGTTTTTGTGGTGCCACTGGTTGATGATAGCATTGAGATTGAGGTGAATACTGCCGAAATAACTTGGGATACTTTCCGTTCGTCAGGGGCGGGTGGTCAGCACGTTAATAAGGTGGAAACAGGGGTGCGACTACACTACACGTATATAGATGCTGACACGGGTGAAGAGCAGGAAATTGTGATTGAAAACACCGAAAGCCGCTCGCAGGTGGGCAATCGTGAGAATGCTATTAGAATGCTTAAGTCACAGATATATGAAATTGAGCTTGAAAAGCGTCGTGCCGCACAAGCCAAGATAGAGGCGGGAAAGAAAAAGATAGAGTGGGGTTCTCAAATTCGTAGCTATGTATTTGATGATAGGCGAGTGAAAGATCACAGAACTAACTACCAAACCTCAAATGTGAATGCTGTGATGGATGGCGATTTAGATGATTTCATCAAAGCTTACCTTATGGAGTTTGGAGGGGATGACTAATTGGCTTTCTGTTATTGATCAACAGATAAGCCAAATAGTGCAAAATCATATTTAGCAGGATCTTCGGAGTCTAGTTTCCGAAGATTTTCTGTTAACTCCATAGCTGTTTTCCAGTCCGTTTGTTTGCGGGTTATCAATCCAAATCTTCTTGCAGTGCGGTCAACATGCACATCAATGGGGCACACTAAGTGTTTGGGCTGTATCCTGTTCCACAATCCAAAATCAACACCCCTGTCATCGTCTCTCACCATCCATCTCAGATACATATTTAGTCGCTTGCAGGTTGAGTTTCGGGCAGGCGTTGCAACATGTTTTCGAGTCCGCCTAGGGGCGTGGGGGCTATCAAAGAAATTCTCTTCAAAATAGATTAATGCACTCTCCATGTTGGTAAATCCCGTGGGGGGAATAAATGCATCTTCGAGGCTATCAAATTGTGTGTAGTGTCTGTTTAGGAAGTCCACAAAGTAGAGTAAGTCAGTATCATTAAATGTGCGATGCTTGAAACCCAGCAAACCTTTCAAATCCTCATCCGAATGATTAAGAATGAACTTATAGGGCTCGCCACCCATTCTTTCCACCAGTTCAAATGATTTGTTTATAATCGTTTTTCGTTGTCCCCATGCAAATATGGAGGCAAAAAAACCAGTAATCTCAATATCTTGTTTCACAGAGAAAGAGTGAGGGATAGATATTGGGTCACTCTCTATAAATGATTTTTGATTAAATTCATCAACCTTTTCATCCATAAAAGCTTTGAAGTCTGCGGGTAGTTGTTTCATAAATTGTTTCTCTATAAATCAGATGAAGTTATCGTTGCTTACGCATGCTACATCTTAAAATAAATATATACTGCAAAGGTAGCAAAAAGTGTATTATTAATCTAAATACTGCCTAAATTCCCAAAAACATCTTACTTTTGTAGAAACGATATTTTAATTACTTATCATGTAAGATTTATGAATAACATCTCAAAACCTAATATATTTCTTGTACTTGTTATTTTATTTGCTTGTTTATTCTATAATGCTCATTCGCAGATAAGTTATGGTGGACAGCCTTTGCCTATTGATGTCGTTGCATCAACAAGGGTGAAACTGCCAACTCAAATCCCATTTGTGGAGATGACTCCCGTTGACAATCAGTCCTTATTGTGGCGCTCGGCGCAAGATAATGATGATTTTAAGAGCTTAGAATTTGCACACAAGTTTTTTGTAAACCTCAATCCTCACAATTCTGGTATAAATTTCACAACTGACAACAATATTAAAGTGTGGCGCGTGGGCATTCGTTCGTCTAAGGCATACTCATTGAACATTCTGTTTTCAAAATTCAACTTGCCTGAGGGGGCACAACTATTTGTTTATAACTCTGATCAGTCGGTAGTACTTGGCTCATACACTCATCTAAATAATAGTGATATAAATATGCTTCCAATTCAGCCCATCGAAGGAGATGAGGTGGTGGTGGAATATCAAGAGCCTATTGGTGCTTCGTTTGAAGGAGAAGTTGAGATTGGTGAGGTTAATCATGACTTTCGTGGTATCTTTAGAGCAACCGAGCCACGTGATCCAGCTCAAAATTGCCATCCAAATCTAGTGTGCTATCCCGAAGATATTGAACCTGGTAGTGGGGTGGTGGCAATTATAATAAATGGTAGAACTTATTGCACTGCATCGCTAATTAATAATGTCGAGAGTGATGGTGTGCCTTACCTTATCACTGCTACACACTGTCTCAATAATGATTATAGCACCTCATTTTTGAGCAATAGAAAGTATGACTTGGTAGCAGGAAATATAGTTGCATTCTTTGGTTACAATTCTCCAAATTGTGATAAAGATATACGTGGCAATGTGCAGATGACAATGGCATCGCTCGACTCAGTATTTGTGAGTGAGCGTCATGATATATCCCTTCTAAGGTTTAAGGAGATGCCGCCTGTTGAGTATCAACCCTATTATTTGGGGTGGAATGCTTCTAGCAGTAATAACCAAACTCCCTACCACGGTATACACCACCCAAACGGTGGAATAAAAAAAGTGGCAATTGAGGAGGATGCGCTTTCGATTGGTTCTTTTGGAACTCATCCACCTTACAATATGGAACCACAGGCACATTGGGCAGTTCGGGCTTGGGATGTGGCGGCTACAGAGGGTGGCTCGTCGGGATCGCCTTTGCTGGATAACAAAAAGAGGATTGTGGGAACCCTGACTGGAGGCGAGTCTTACTGCTCCTCTCCCAAAGGACCCGACTTGTATGCTTCGCTAAACAAAGTTTGGAATTTCACAGACGAAAATGTTACTCCAGTATCACTTCAATCAATTTTAGATTCACAAGATAGAGGTGTGCTGACTATTGATGGATATAATCCATACAAGAATAATCCATACACAAAGAGTGCCAACTATTTGATTGATGACACAATTGCACAAACTTATCATCAATCTGTTCCAATGTTTGCAACTAACAATGCATATGGTTATAAGGAGTTTGCCGAAGAGTTTTACTCAAAAGATGGCACACAGCTACAAGGTGTCTTTATAACCTCGCCCATCACAAGTGGTGTTCAAAACCTAAATGTGAGAGTGAAAGTTTATGATGATAATAATGGAATACCTGGTCGACTATTGCACGAACAAAAGCTAACCTATAGTTTTAGATACTATCAGAATGGTGGATTTTATGAAGAGAATAGGGATATGAATAAGAATGTTGAAAATTATCTTAGATTCTCATCACCCATCTCTGTGTCCGACAAGTTTTATGTTGCCTATTCAGATGCTTCAAATTCTAGCAATGGTTTCAGTGTTATGAATGTAAAGCCTCGAAAAATAGGATCTGGATATCCTGCCACTGCATGGGTAAAAGACCCTACGGGGTGGGTAAAATCGTCTGAAACTATTGAGAACCCAATAAATACTTCGCTAATGATTGCCCCTTATGTTATTGGCACTGGTTTGGATGATAATCCTAATAAAAAGCCTAGTAAAACAGAAACAAAAGCATTCTATCACAAGGAAACAAATCGTATTTTTATAGAATCGAATATGGATTTGATTTCATGGAAGGTTTACAACTCTTTGGGGCAGATATTAATGTCGGGTGAGGCTGATGGAAGTATCAATAGGGTTGCCTTTTCATTAGACACCCACTATAAGGGTGTGTATCTTGTGAAGGTGCAAGCAGTTGGCAAAGAGGAAACTATAAAAGTTTTAGTGCGATGATATTTCTAGTTGCGTACCATTTATCAGCAGCATGGCGAAGAAAATAAAGATAAATATAAAAAAGGCTGAGTCAAAACTAATGTTTTGAGTCAGCCTTTTCTCAGAGAGATGTAGTACAAAAAACTCTACTTCTTGTTTACTCTAAATGTTTCATCACCATTGGCAAAAAACTTCACTATCTGGTTTGCAGCCGCAAGTCCTGCATTAACATTAGCTTCGCCTGTTTGTGCACCGCACTTTTTGGCAGACGCTAGGTAGCGCTTGTCAAATTTCTCAACCATCTCGTCATGATTGTTGGGCTTAATGTCTGTAGCATACTTAAACTTAGGACGTTCAACCATAATACGAACCATGTCAGCTTCGTTAACTACCTCTTTTCGTGCAGTATTAACCACAATCCCATTCTCGGGAAGTCGGCTCAGTAACTCATAGTTGATACTACCTTTGGTCTTATCATTTGCGGGCATGTGTAGCGAAACAATGTCACTATTGTCGTACAGCTCTTCGGGTGTAGTCACTGCCGTAACATTGTACTCATTTCCTAGCTCTGGGTTGCGAGCAAGTGATGGTGAAAATGCATAAACTTTCATTCCGAATCCGTTGGCTATGCGTGCAGTTATTTTTCCTATGTGCCCAAATGCGTGAAGTCCCAAACGTTTCCCCTTCAGTTCGGAGCCGCTAGTGCCATCAAATCCCGAACGAACGGAGCTAAGCAACATACCGATAACGAGTTCGGCAACTGCATTTGAGTTCTGTCCAGGTGTGTTCATTACGCAAACATTGTTGGCAGTAGCAGTTTCTAAGTCCACATTGTCATAGCCAGCACCCGCACGAACCACGATTTTTAGATTTTTTGCAGCATCCAAAACTTCTTTGTCAACCTTGTCGCTACGCACAATCATAGCGTCGGCTTCTGCCACAGCTTTCAATAGATCGGCTTTGTCGGTGTACTTTTCCAACAATAGCGCTTCGTGTCCAGCTGTTTCAATAATTTCTTTGATTTGTTGCACAGCATTTGGTGCAAAAGGCTTTTCAGTTGCAATTAAGATCTTCATAAACAATAATTGGTTTAAGATTAATAATTAAATATGTTTGATATTGGATTATGTATTTATAGAAAACCAACCAGATGGGGAGGGTACCCCAATCTGGAGGCTTTGTTGATAAGTATATACTACGAGAGTAATTACTTAGTGGCTTTTTTCAAATTCTTTCATGCAGTCCACAAGTGCTTGTACTCCCTCTTTAGGCATAGCATTGTAGATAGAAGCGCGATAACCGCCAATAGAACGGTGACCTTTAATTCCTGACATACCTCTTTCGGTAGCATACTTCAAGAACTCGGGCTCTAGGTCTTTGTATTCGTCTTTCATTACAAAGCATACATTCATTAATGATCTGTCTTCTTTTACAGCAGTTCCTTTAAATATCTTGCTGTTGTCGATAGCATCATAAAGAATAGCTGCTTTTTCCTCATTCATTTTTTGCATTGCCGATAAGCCACCAAGCTCTTTCAGCCAACGTAGTGTTTGCATTGCCGAATAAATAGGTAGCACTGGAGGGGTGTTAAACATCGAACCATTTTTAATATGAGTGCGATAGTCTAGCATTGTAGGGATAGCACGGCTTACTTTGCCTAAGAGTTCATCTTTCACAATAACAAATGCAACGCCAGCAGGAGCTAGGTTTTTTTGTGCCCCACCATATATAAGAGCATATTTTGAAACATCGATTGGACGTGAGAATATATCTGACGACATGTCAGCAATCAATGGCACTGGGCTGTCCAAGTCCTCATGTATTTGCGTTCCGTAAATAGTGTTGTTGGTTGTGATGTGAAAGTAATCGGCATCCTCAGGAATAACATAACTTTTAGGTATATAGTTATAAGTTGTGTCTTTTGATGATGCTACTTCTACTACCTCGCCAAATAGTTGAGCCTCCTTCAAAGCTTTGCTTGCCCAGGTTCCTGTGTTTAGGTATGCTGCTTTTTTCTCCATAAGATTGTAAGGTATCATACAAAACTGCATGCTTGCACCGCCACCTAAGAAAAGTACTGAGTATCCTTCGGGTATGTTAAGGAGTTCTTTGAATAGAGCTTCTGCCTCGTCCATAACCGCTTGAAAATCTTTAGAGCGGTGGCTAATTTCTAAAACCGAAAGGCCTATGCCATTTAAGTTTTGCACTGCTTCTGCCGTTTTCTCGATGGTTACTTGCGGTAGAATAGATGGTCCTGCGCTAAAATTGTAAATCTTCATAAAATAATTGTTTTAAGTTGTAATTTAAGGATTTTGAAATACTAATTTGCTATTTTTTGTAGCAAAACAAAGATAGATGATTAAATGAAAGTAGCAAAATGAAAGTACAATATTTTGATTTTTAATGCTTGACGTTTATTTTTCTAATTAATTTGTGTAAGTTTGCACCTTCTATATTCTACACAAATAATGAGTACATCATATCCATCAATTTTATTAGAAAACGCTGTAAACGAATTTGCAAAACTGCCTGGTATTGGTCGTAAAACAGCACTGCGATTAGTGCTTCATATGCTTAGGCAGGACGAGAACTATGTTGAGGAGTTTGCCAATGCAATGACTACATTAAGCAAGGAGGTTAAATATTGCACAAGCTGTTTCAATATCTCTGATAGCGAAGTTTGTGGCATCTGCTCGAACCATTCGCGAGATGCTTCTACCATTTGCGTGGTAGAGAATATTAGAGAGGTGATGGCTATTGAAAACACAGTTCAATTCAAGGGGCTTTATCATGTTTTAGGTGGAATAATTTCTCCAATAGATGGTATTGGTCCATCCGACCTTAGAATTGCAGAACTTGAGGAACGAGTTAAGTCGGGACAGGTTAAAGAGGTTATTCTAGCCCTTAGTGCTACAATGGAGGGCGACACCACAAACTTTTATATCTATCGAAAGCTTCAGCAATATGATGTTAAAGTTAGTATTATTGCACGTGGTGTATCGGTTGGCGATGAAATAGAATATGCAGATGAAATAACACTAGGACGTTCGATAATGAACAGAACATTGTTTGATGATTCATATAAGTTAATATCAAAATAAAACAAACTCAATAAGAATAAATGAACGAAGTAATAAAAAAGCTTAACTATCACTTCTATGGTAGCATCATTGTTTTAGTTGTCTTTCTAGCATTAGTCCTAATAGGCACTATATCCTTTGTTGTGGATGCACAAGTGGGCATAGTTGCAGAGCGATATTCGATAGGTCTAACGCTTCTTGTTATACCAATAGCACTAAAACTGTTTTCTAACATGGTCAATAAGGAGGAAAATAATGTAACCCCAGAGAAGAGTATTCAAACATATCGAAAGGCAAGTTTGATACGACTATATTTGATTAATGTGATGATATTTGCCAATATAATATTTTATGCAATGTCGAGCAATCAAAATTTTGTGTGGCTAGCTGTTGTGCTGTTTGTATCTTTTTCTTTTTGCCGTCCATCCTATGTAGAGCTAGAGGAATTAACAACACCTAAAGAGGAAGAGGCTGAATATGAGTAATTATTTTATTAATAAAGACATATATCTTCGTGCTATTGAGCCTGAAGATATGGAGGTACTTTATAAATGGGAAAACGATACTAGACTGTGGGGTAAGGGTGGAGGTTCACTAACTCCCTATTCACGATATGTTATTAGGCAATATATATCAAATTCGATGCAAGATATATATGAGATTAAACAATTGCGAATGATGGTTGTGGAAAAGGTAGGCGAAAAAACAGTTGGAACAATAGATTTATACGACTTTGATGCATTAAATCAACGTGCTGGCATTGGCATTCTTATTGATGAGGAGTATCAAAGGCGTGGGTTCGCATTGCAAGCCTTGGAGTGTATCGAAAGATATGCTTTTAATCATCTGCATCTGCATCAAATTTATGCTTATATTGATTCGCATAATGATGCAAGTGTAGCCCTTTTTGAAAAAGCTCAATATAAACATACTGCTACACTGCAAAACTGGCTTGCTAGCAACAGCTCATTTGTTGATGTGGAGGTATTGCAAAAGATTAATAAATAGTATATGTATAACGATATAAAAAAAGCAACTGAGGTGTTAAAGAATGGCGGTGTTATTCTTTATCCTACCGACACTATATGGGGCATTGGCTGTGATGCTACAAATGAAGAGGCTGTAAAACGTGTTTATGAGATTAAACAACGTAGTGATTCAAAGTCAATGTTGGTTCTTCTGGATAATCCTATTAAGCTCAGAACCTTTGTGGACGAGATGCCCGATATTGCATGGGACTTAATTGACCTAGCTGACAAGCCACTCACAATAATATATGATGGTGCGCGCAATCTTGCTCCAAGTTTGATTGCTGAAGATGGTTCGATAGGTATACGAATAACGGATGAGGAGTTTTCAATGAAACTGTGTCAGCAGTTTCGCAAGCCAATTGTTTCTACTTCTGCCAATATAAGTGGAGCGCCTGCTCCTGCTCTTTTCAGAGAGATATCGGAAGAAATTAAATCTGCAGTGGATTACATTGTCGAATATCGCCAAAAGGATAATCAAAAATCTAAGCCATCAAGTATAATGAAGTTGTCTAAAACGGGAACTATTCAAATAATCAGAAAGTAATCATAATATAATGAGCATTAAGAGTATTCATGCAAAATTACATACATGGAGAAGAGATAACATAAAAGAGAGTCACTTCCTATTATTTACATGTTTTATTGTAGGAATTCTTACTGCGATTGCTGCACATGTGCTAAAGGTATCGGTACATTATATTCATCATTTTCTTACGAATAATTTCTCGCAAACGGGGGCTAACTATCTCTATTTGGTTTATCCAATTATAGGAATTCTTTTGGCTGGTTTGTATGTTAGGTATTGGATAAAGGATGATATAAGTCATGGTGTGACCAAGATTTTACACTCCATTTCTCAACGCAAAAGCCGACTAAAGCCACACAATATGTATTCGTCACTAGTAGCTAGTTCTATCACAATTGGATTTGGTGGCTCGGTGGGTGCTGAGGCTCCTATTGTGCTAACAGGCTCGGCAATAGGCTCAAATGTGGGACGATTCTTCAAGCTCGATCAGCGAAACCTGATGTTGCTTGTGGGGTGTGGAGCTGCCGGTGCCATTGCTGGTATTTTTAAAGCTCCAATTGCTGGAATACTATTTGTTATTGAGGTTCTGCTTCTCGACTTGACAATGTCGTCAATTCTTCCACTTCTTATTACTGCTGTCACGGCAACAACTATATCCTATATTCTTACAGGAACGGATGCGATGTTTGCATATTCGCAAACTGAGGTGTTTGCCCTTGAGCGTATTCCATATGTTATATTACTGGGAATTGCTTGTGGTTTCCTTTCACTATATGTGACGTGGATAATGAGCAAGAACGAAGATTTTTTGGCAAAACTAAAACCATGGGGTAGATTTGTGGCTGGAGGATTAACATTGAGTGTTCTTATTTTCTTTTTTCCTCCAATGTATGGCGAGGGATATAGCTCTATTGATACGCTGCTAGCTGGTGGAGAAAAGTTTAAGGAGCTACTTAATGGAAGCCCTCTATATGTTTTGCAGAGTAGATGGGGCATTGTTATTTTTCTTGCTTTGGTTCTGGTGTTCAAAATATTTGCAACAAGTGCCACTAATGGAGGAGGGGGAACGGGAGGAGTGTTTGCACCTACTTTGTTTTTAGGTAGTGTCTTGGGGTTTGTTTATGCTTATTCTATTAACGAAGTTGGCTTATCTCTACACTTGCCTCAAGAAAACTTTGCACTTTTGGGAATGGCTGGTGTGATGGCTGGTGTGATGCATGCTCCATTAACAGGTACTTTCCTTATTGCAGAGCTGACGGGTGGCTATGAATTGTTCCTTCCTCTTATGATAGTGTCGCTTGTATCTTATGCTACAATCAAAGTATTTAAGAAGCATAATATCTATGCGATGCGTTTGGCAAAAAAAGGAGAGCTCATTACTCATCACAAAGATAAGGCAGTTCTCACCTTTTTGCATATTGAGGATATGATAGAAACGAATATCGAGGTTGTTCATCCTGAAATGACGCTTGGCGATGTGGTTAAAGTTATTTCTACAAGCGATCGCAATATTTTTCCTGTTGTGGATGATGAGGGTAAGCTTCAGGGGTTGGTTCTACTCAATGATATTCGCAATATAATGTTTCGTGCTGAGCTGTATGATCGTTTTAGGGTTAAGAAATTTATGGTGGGTACACCTGCGGTAATAAAAATGGATTCTTCAATGGAAAAGGTTATGAACACATTCGAAGATACTAAGGCATGGAACCTGCCCGTTGTTGATGGTGATGGTGTTTATAAAGGTATCCTTTCTCAATCCACAGTCTTCAACTATTATCGTGATGTGCTTGTTGAGCATTATTCGGAAGAGGACGAGTGATGCTTTTAACTCTACTATAATGAAAAAAGCCAGAGATATTACACTCTGACTTTTTGTGAACACACTTTCGGAAGAGTGTTTATCTTCCTTCTTTTATGCTGCCAATACCATTCTTACTTAGGTTTTTGATTGTAGGATTACCCCAATACTTTACACTGCCAATTCCGTCGCTAGATATATCGATGGATTGACTAGCATAGCACTTGATACTGCCTACGCCAGATGCTCTTACTGTTAGATGTTCAACCTCAAACTTTTCTGCTTGCAAACTTCCTACGCCATCAGAATTATATCTAGCCGTTTTTGCCTTTCCTTTAAGTTTTACACTGCCTACTCCTTCATAATCAACAGTGATATTATTGCAAATTAAGTTCTCTGTAACCAAGTTTCCAACTCCATCATATTCAATTTTTAGGTTGTCAAGTTCCACTTTGTCCTTTAGAGTAAATGTGCCAACTCCCTCGTGCTCAATTTTAGTGAGTTCGGGTGCGCTGACATAAATAGTCAGATTAAGCTTGTTGTTTTTCCCATTATGTATCTTTTTGTCAATCATTCTTATTTTTAGCTTTCCATCCTTTGTGCTAACTCGTAGGTTGTTAACTGCAATGTCATCTCCTTCGGCTCTTACTGAAGTTTGATTTGATTGAGTAAACTCGATTTTTGCAACCGACTCAGTGTTTATCTGATCAAAAGAATCAACTGGGAAGTTCTTTACTGATATGGCTGATGAGCCTCTTGTTGAGCTATTGCTATTTGTGCATGCGCTAGCGTTTAGGGATGTCATAATAATGACTAATGCTAGTAATAAAGTTTTTGTTTTCATAGATGTAATATTATTTATGTGTTTAGTTTTCTAATAGTTCGAGTATCTTTAGTCTAAAGGCAAACTCATATTTAGCTTGTGCTTGATCCGCCAAAGTTTGAGTTAAGTTGCTTTTAGCTTGAAATAGTTCGAAAGCGTTTGCTCTCCCATTTTCAAATTTCTCTTGTGTAAATCTGTATGACTCTTGACCTGCTATTTCAGCTTTCTGAGTGGCTATCCATTTACTTTTTGCACCTTTTGCATTTTCAAAAGCTTGCTCTACACGCTTTCGCAGCTCAATTTTCACCTTGTCTATCTCAATTCTACTGTTTTCTGCTGATAGTTGAGCCGTACGAATACTGTTTCTAGTTTGAAATTTATTAAAGATGGGTATTTGCAAACTGAAACCTAATGAGTTACTCATATTATTTTTAATCTGATTTGAGAAGGTGTCATTGGGTCGCCCTCCCATGTTGTAATAACCTGTTCCCATATTTGCTCCAAATGTGAGAGTAGGGTAGAGCCTTGATTTTGCAATCTTTACCTCCTGCATGCTGCTTTCTAGTCTATACTCTGCTGCTTCAATTTCGGGACGCACAAGCAGTGCACTTTGCACAATACTTTCGGATGAGATAAGCTGATCATTTGCAATTATCGACTCAACAGGTGGTGCAATGATGTCTAGTGTTTCATAATTTTCTAGCTCCATTATTTGTGCTAAGTCTAGAATGGCTAGCTTGAGACTACTTTCGGCTTGCACAAGGTTTTGTTCTTCCCTTGCCTGTTGTGCCTCTAGTTCATAAATCTCCCCCTTTGCCATTTTCCCACTCACGATGAGCTCGTTTTGTCTCTCCATGTTCACTTTGGTAAGCTCAATTTGCTGATTTGCTATTTGAACTAGTTCTTTTTGAAGAAGCACCTGCAAGAAAGCTGTAGCAACGCTCATCTCAATGTCATCTTTAAACTTTTCTAAATCGGCACCTGCCGCACCAAGTTCGGCACGACGGGCATCTATATTGTACTTCATTCTCAGTCCATCAAATAGGGTTATGTTTGCTCCTAAACCGAATGACGTTTGAGACGAGTTTGTGTTTTCGTACGTGTTGTCTAGTCCAATAGATCTTCCAAACACAAAGCTTTGTCCTACCGAGCCATTAAGAGTTGGCAACAAATCGTTTTTTGCTTGCGAATACGCAATGTCTCTTTGTGTTTTGCCTAGCATCTGTTGTTTTATATTGCGATTATTCTCCAATGCTATTTCAATGCACTGCTCAAGTGTAAGCTGCTGTGCAGATAGTGTGAAGACAAATGCTGTTAATGCTGTCAATATAATAATCTTTAGTTTTGTCATACTAGTACTATTTTTTAGTTTCAACAATTAAATTGCCTCGTACTTTGTCATTAAGTTGCAACCCCTCCGTCACCTCTATATTAATTCCATCGGATAGACCTACCTTTACGAATTTCTTATCAAACTCGATATTGCTGTCTCCTTTTGCTAAATAGACAAATGCTGAATCATTTTCAAACTCTACGCAGCTTTCAGGAATAGAAATAGCATCTTCTCGCTTATCAAGAATGATATCTGCATTGGCACTATATCCTGCTCTAATAAATATGTCATCGGGCATTTCGATAGCTGCTTTCATTTCAAATAAAATAGCACCACTCTCCTCGCTACCTTTTGGAGCAACATACTCAAGTGTTGCATTGATGACTCTGTCTTGAATGGCACCTATGCTTATTTCCATTGGCATTCCTACAGATAGTTTGCCCACCTCGGTTTCATCAATTTTTCCCTCAAAAAGCATATCCGAAAGATTGGCAACGGAAGCAATTGTGGTGCCGTCATTAAAGTTGTTGGATTGAATTACGGAATTCCCCACTTTGATAGGTATATCCAGAATAGTGCCACTCACTGTTGATCTAACTAGTGTGTTGCTAGATTGTGCAGTGCTTTTGGTTATCCCTGTTTTCACCAAACTTAAATTGTCATTGGCAGCACGTAGCTCCTCCTGATCATTTTTATATTGAAGCTGCACACGCTCAAACTCCTCTTTAGAAATCACACTGCTTTCGTAAAGCTTTTTGTCGCGTTCATAGTTTGTCTTGCTCTGATCGGCAGCCAATTGTGCACGAGATAGACGTGATTCGGCGCTACTTAAATTGACCATATCAGGCACCACCTGAATTTTTGCAATAATATCTCCAGTCTGCACAACGTCACCAGCCTTTTTATACACCTCCGAAATGATGCCAGACATTTGAGGCTTAATCAGAATCTCATTTCTTGGTTGCACTTTCCCAGTTGCTACAGTCCTCTTTTCGATTTGTTTTTTCGATGCAGTTTCAATTTGGTATGTCTCAATCTTTGGACGAGATTTTTTATATAAAAACACAAATGTCCAAATCACTAATAGCCCTAATATGGCGAGACTTGCAATTTTTAATACCTTTTTCATTGTAGTATATTTTTTATTTGTTGATTTCTAATTTGATTATTATTCTTCTGATATTGCTTCAACAGGTTTTATCATCATTGCACGTTGTGCGGGAATAAATCCTGCCAGCACGCCTATAAATGCTAAAACGAAGAGTGACCCAATTGCCATGCTGAAGCTGATTTGTGGATCTTTAAAGAACTGATCACCTTGACTTAGTGCTACACCCACAGCTGATAGTATGCCTACTCCAAGCACAATTCCCCCTATGCCAGCAAGAATGGTAAGCACAGCGCTTTCAGTTAAAATTTGACCAATTATGTTTTGTGGAGTAGCACCAAGTGCACGTCTAATTCCTATTTCCTTTGTTCTTTCTCTAACCGTAACAAGCATAATGTTACTAACTCCAACGGCACCTGCCAACAGTGTTCCTATTCCCACTATCCATATTAATGAAGAGATGCCAAGAAAAAGATTGTTGAACATATCAAATTGGTCTTCACTGTTCACCGAGCCCACTGCATCAGTATCTTTGGGACTGATATGATGTATCTCTTTAAGCACATTTGTAACCTTATCTTGAACAAGTTTCATCCTTACTCCTGGTTTGGATGTTACTGCCAAAAAGTGAATTATATTTCCCTGATTGAATGTTTTTTGCATTGTTGAAAAAGGGAGTACTACTGATTCTGCTGTTTCCCCACCAATCTTTACAGACGACATGCCCTTTATAACTCCAATCACCCTAAAGTAAATACCATTGACTTTTATTAATGATCCAAGTGGTTTTGTACCATTTGGAAATAGTACTTCTGCAACTCTATCGCCAATCACACACACTTTTCGATTTTCAGTAATGTCAATATCGTTTATAAACCTCCCCTCTAATATGTTGCTGCTTTCTATTAGATTATATACAGGGTAGCAACCTTTTATCTGGTAGTTCCCACCAAGTTCGCCATGAAAAACATTCTTGTCTCCACTACCTAAGAACAGCATTGGAGAGATGTGCTCAATTTCATTTACTTTGTTGCTTATTATCGGAATGTCTTCATTAAGCATGTTCCATTGCCTGTTTTTTCTAAATCCTTGGTGTGGCTCTGTAGTTCTATTGCTCCAAAAGAAGCTTGAGTTGCTTGCAAATCCATCCACCTGAGATTTAATGCCATGGTTAAGCGCATTCCCTGCCCCCACCATTAGCACGAGCATGAATATTCCCCAAAACACTCCAAATGCTGTCAAGAAGCTTCGTGACTTATTGTGAGTTATGGTTATCCATATTTCATACCATCTATCTATGTCGAATAATGATCTCATTTTCTTGTTTGTTTTTCTATCAGCTATTTTCTATCTAATTGCTATTCATTGCTTCAATAGGTTTCACCTTCACCGCCTTTCTGGCAGGCATATAGCCCGCTACAATTCCCGAAACGATAAGTACACCTGTTGCAAATAGTGCATACGAAATATTCACTGTGGGATTTTTGAATACTGTCATCTGTATCTCATCCCCAGATCCATTTGCAGATTGCTCCATCACAAAATTTATAGCCTCCGTTAGTCCAATACCCATAATCATACCTATATATCCAAATATTGCAGTTATGATTAGTGATTCCAGTATAATGCTCTTTAATATTGATGAGGGTTGTGCTCCGATAGCTTTTCTAATTCCAATCTCCTTGGTTCTCTCTTTCACCGATACCAACATTATATTGCTCACGCCCACAATTCCTGCTATAAGGGTAAGAAGTCCAATGATGGCTACAAATATTGTGATTCCTCCAAATATTTTTTGTGTCTCAATGTAATCTGCTTGCGAATTATTTACCCATATTGCTTGCCTATCGTCAGGATTAAAGCTCAGGAGCCCACCCATCAATGTTCTGAGTTTGTTGTCGAAAATATCATTATCCTCTTTGGTCTCCAATCCCTCAATGGTAAATGTAATCTGATCGAACTTCTTGCTTGGATTGTAGATGATCTGTGCAGTTGAAAAAGGAATGTATGCAATTGGTGAGCCCCACTGTGCTTTTTTGCTGTTAACTCCCACTACTTTGAATATCAGTTCTCCAATCTTTACATTCTTATTGATGGCACTTCCGTTTTTGAATAACACATCGGCAATTTTCTTGTCAAGCACCACCACCTTGTTGTTCTCTTTCAAGTCAAGTTGATTTATAAACCTCCCATCATTTGGCTTTATTATCAGATTCTCAATTTGACTATATGCAGGCATTACCCCTCTAATTTGATATGAACCATATTCAGAACCATATGTGATGTTTTGATTTCGTGATATTCGTGCTGTAACTAGTCTGCTTTCACTTAGTTGACCCTCAATTGCTTCAAGCTCATTCTCGGTAAATCGGAGGTTTCTTCCCGACTTCAATCCTTTGTGAGGCATAGAGGTTGTTCCCGACCAAATCGAAACACTATTTGTTGCTCTGTCACTAAAGTTAGAGCTAACCCCGTTCTTTAGTCCATTTCCAGCGCCAAGTAACACAATCAGAATAAATATTCCCCACGAAACAGAGAGCCCCGTCAGTGTGGTGCGCAGTTTATTCTTGCGTAGTGTTTGAAATATTTCTTGCAATATATCAATCATAATACTGGTTGTTTGCTTGTTTCAATTATTCCAT
Source organism: uncultured Proteiniphilum sp. (assembly GCA_964345815.1). GTDB lineage: Bacteria > Bacteroidota > Bacteroidia > Bacteroidales > Dysgonomonadaceae > Petrimonas. Next base: position 21,746 of record CAYFSV010000027.1, read on the forward strand.
CCTTAATGTCGATTATTCTGTTTGTTTGTTCTGCCACCGACTGCTCATGTGTAACAATAATTGTGGTGATTCCCTCTCTATTAAGATCAGTTAGCACATTCATTACCTCTACCGAGGTTTTACTATCTAAAGCACCAGTAGGTTCGTCCGCTAAAATTATTTTTGGATTCGAGATTATTGCTCTAGCAATTGCTACACGCTGCCTTTGTCCTCCCGACAACTCATTCGGCAAGTGGTGTGCCCATTCCTTAAGTCCCATTTTGTCAAGATGCTCCATCGCTATAATGTTTCGTTGCTTCCTACTTATGTTCTTATAATAAAGAGGTAGTGCAACATTCTCAAGAGCATTCTTGAAATTAATTAGGTTGAATGATTGAAACACAAAACCAATCATCTCATTTCTGTATCTCGCAGCTTGCTTTTCAGATAGGTTTTTAATCAACTTCCCATTTAGGTGATAGTCACCTTTGTCATAAGTGTCCAGTATGCCAAGTATGTTTAGCAATGTGGATTTTCCACTGCCCGATGCACCCATAATGGATACATACTCTCCCTTTTCGATTGTCAAATCGATTCCTTTAAGCACGTGAAGCGAAATTGCTCCTGTGCGATAAGATTTGTGTATGTTTTTTA
>CAYFSV010000028.1:0-13156 GCA_964345815.1 uncultured Proteiniphilum sp.
ATTTTCAGATTTATCTGATAATCAATCATGAAACACTATTTAACTACAAATATAGGGCTTTTATTTGAATTTGTTAGCATTTTGAGCCAATAAGAATGTTAAATTAAATAAACGAGACTTTATAGCCTAATTCAAAAAGGTTAAATAAGTATTAAAAAACCATCTAAATGGTGTGAAAATGCTGTTTGATTGGTTAGAAGAAGTGTGATAATTGCTATGAATGTGGCAAAAGTGTATGGTAATGTATGAAACAGATGGATTTAAGGCACAATATGGGTGATACAAAAAAGCAACCTAGCTAAATGTATAGCTAGATTGCCTATAATTTGAAATCACAAACAGAATGTGACTACTATTTTTGGAAGATATCCTTTATCTTCACTGTTTGATATGTCATGTGTGCAACGCTGCTTTCGTAAAGGATGCCTATGGTTTCGCTATCAACCAGCGTTAGGCACGAATAACCCCAGCCATGTCCCTCATCTAACAGCACATTGTACTCTTCGGGGAATGAGTGTCCTCCATCAACACTTGCTTTGATTGTTATGTGGTGTCGTCCTTGCGTGGTGTTTGGGTTGGAGAAGAACAGAATATCTTGTCCCGTTACGTTCTCACTTGCTTTAACCTTGATCAAGCTAGCCATGCAAACGGGCTCTTGAAGAACCTTTCTATTAGATGGATGCTCAGTCCATGTTTTGCCTAAATCTTTTGTTATTGAAACAGCACGGCTACCACCTCTATTGTCGCGCATATTGAGCATCAATACTCCTGGTTCAACCTCAGCCACTTGCGCTTCTGTGGTGTTGGTGCGAGCATAGTTTTCGATTTTCCATGTCTCTCCCCCATCCTTACTATACATTACACCAGCATTAGGTATTTTCTCGGAATCGATAAATTGAATTGGGAAGACTAAAGTCCCATCTTCCATCGATATTCCCATGCCAGGACCTTGAAGAAGAAATTTCCAAGATGGGTCTTTAACCTGCTCGGTAATGTTTATTGGTTCGGACCATGTTTTACCATCATCAGTACTTTTGGATAACACCAATTGTGAGGTTTTCTCTTTCGACATACCATCTTGCGAGTTGTGCCATGCTCGGTGATTACCCATTCCATGTGTCCAAGCCGCAATAACCCATATTGTGCCCGTTTTTTTGTCCACAAGAATGGCTGGATCACCCACCCCATTTTGAGCTTTGGGTAGACCTCCATCTTCGCCAAACGACATTGGGATTCTCATTTGCTCCCACGATTGACCTTTATCAACACTGCGGCTTACACCCACGTCAATATACTCCTGCAAATCGACACTGCTGTTGTATCTCACATCATAAACTCCGAGAAGGGTGCCCTCGTTGGTTGTTGCCAAACCTGGAATGCGGAAAGCTGCCGAACCGTCATCGCCCGCCTGACGAACACCATAACCTAAACGATGGCTCATCGGCTCATCGGCAAACACAAGTGGTGCTGTTTGGTTATCAAGCTTCACGGAGGTCATCTCAACATCAATAGTAGATAGTAGAGATGCACTCTTTTTCATTTGTAGGCTTATCCAAAAATAATTTACACCTGGAAAAAGGGTATAATCTGTGCTTAATGAGAGTTCATTCTTGGTGGGCTTTTGAGAAGCAACCATTATAGAGTATGAGCTGTTTGCTTTTCGTGTATCACCTGGCAAGTGAGTTGGAATGTACTGAACAGGAGCATAGAACAATCCATCCTGACGTTGTACTGCTTCAGTTCCGCTGTAATATAGCTTAACAGACTCTATTTCGTTGAGATTAACCTCATCGGCAAAACGGAGTTTGACTTCGTTGAAACTTTTAGACTCTTTGGCATCGACACGCATATAGAACAATACATTATCTTGCCTATCGATTAAAATTGGAATTCGCGTTTGCTTGACATTAACTGTGTCTGTGGCAAACAAAAAACTTGTTACAACTGCAAATAATGCAAGAAGGGAAACTTTTCTCATATTAATAGGTGTTTTAATTATTGATGCTTAAATTAAATAATTATTTTAATAATGACAAAGATATAAAGAATATTTTTCAAAACAAAACCAACAGTCTCTCTTGGCTTTATATTTTCATTTTTTGATAGCTTTATAAAGCACAAACTTATAAAATTATTACGCGTAGAGAAGGGATACTTAATAGATTTTCACGCCATCATAGTTATTTATTCTGATAACCTACATGTTTAAGTAGTATTCTTTGGTTAATTCAATGTATTGGCTCGTGTAAATATGTCGTTCTTTTTCAATAACTAGTGAGTCAATTATCATCCCACTTGTAGGCATCTTATCACCCAATTCATAAAGCACCCGTATGGGCTTTTGAGCTTCAATTTTAGAATAAACATTTGTTTGTCGATAAATATACCAACCATTTTGTGTTATGATATCATCAATATTGGCAAGCTCCTCAAAAGGGTATATAAAGAATAGTTTGCCATGTTTTGAAATTATCTGCTTGCTGTGAAAAAGAATATCCGAGAGTGACAAACTGTCAGCATGCCGTGCATTAGTGCGACTGTTGATTGGTGAGTGAAGTGAGTTTACAAAAAATGGGGGATTGCAAACGATGGCATCAAATATACACTTTGTGGATGATGCAAACTGCTGAAATGAGATGTTGAGCACCTCTATATTTTTGTGAAAAGGTGAATTGGATACATTTTCGGTTGCTTGCTCAGCTGCATCCAAATCAATCTCTATTGCAACAATATTGGCATTTGGTGCTCTCTGACTCAACATTAGAGATATTAACCCTGTGCCTGTTCCTATATCCAATATTTGGGACTGGTCGCTAATTTCGGACCATGCACCTAGGAGCACTCCGTCGGTTCCTACTTTCATAGCACACCTGTCATGAAAAACCTCAAATTGCTTGAATCGAAAAGATTTATTTCCCATAAACTACAATATATTGCTCTTTGGCACAAAATTTGATACTATATGTATATATTAATTATCTGAGAACAAATATAGTGTATTTATGTTTGTGACTCATACAAAACAGAAATAAGAACAAGGAAATATGTTTCATAATAAATTAAGTGGTATAGGCTTAGAAGAGAACGAGAATGTGATTTCTTTTTTTGCTGGAAATTTATTGGATAACGAAGACGAAATTGATGAGAGCGATTTGCAAGAATTGCTTCCCATACTACCTTTGCGCAACACAATAGTGTTTCCTGGTAGCGGTCTTCCAATATCGGTGGGCAGAGAGAAATCGCTGAAACTTGTGAAATCAACAGACAAAGGGCATAAATATATTGGCCTAGTATGTCAGAAAGACAGCAATATTGAAGATCCTGAAGCTGAGGATTTGTACAGCATTGGAGTGCTAGCCGAGATTATAAGAGTTATTGAAATAGATGATAACACGGTTAGCATAATAGTTCAGGCAAAAACACGATTTGAAGTAACTGAAATGGTACAATTAGATCCCTATTTCATGGCAAAATATAAGATTTTGGAAATGAAAAAGGCTGAAAAAGATGACAAAGAGTTTCCCGCCATTTTAGATTCAATTCGTGATGCAATGAACCATGCATTACATCTATTGGGCAATCCTCCAAAGGAGCTTATCAGAACTATCAATCATGAGTCGTTTACAAACATGCTCGTAAGCTATAGCGCCACCAATCTACCAATTGAGAACAGAGAAAAACAGGAACTATTGGCAATAGATGATGAGAAGGAACAAGCATATAGATTGCTCATGATTATCAATAGAGAGACTCAGATATTGGAGTTGAAAATGAATATTCAGATGAAAACTCGTGAAGATTTAAATCAACAACAAAAGGAGTTTTTCTTACAACAACAGATAAAGACAATTCAAGAAGAGCTAGGAGGAAACACCCAGCAAATTGAGATTGAAGACTTTCGCAAAAAGGCAAAATCTAAGAAGTGGAGCAAAGAGGTTGCTGAGGCTTTTGAGAAAGAACTTGCCAAGCTTGAGAGGCTACATCCACAATCGCCCGACTATTCGGTTCAATTTGGATATATTGAAACCATCATTGGTTTGCCATGGAACGAATACTCGAAAGATAACTTCAACCTAAAAAATGCTCAACGGATTCTTGATAGAGATCACTTTGGAATGGAGAAAGTGAAGGAGCGAATAATTGAGCATTTGGCGGTTTTGAAACTAAAAGGAGATTTGAAATCACCAATATTATGTTTATATGGTCCTCCGGGGGTTGGGAAAACATCGTTAGGAAAATCAATTGCCGAGGCTTTGAACCGAAAATATGTGCGTGTTTCGCTTGGTGGACTTCACGATGAGTCGGAGATTCGTGGCCATAGAAGAACCTACATAGGAGCTATGCCAGGAAGAATTATTCAGAACATTCAAAAATCGGGAACATCAAACCCTGTGTTTGTTCTTGATGAGATAGACAAAGTGAGTAGCGATTTTAGGGGTGACCCTGCATCGGCATTGCTAGAGGTGTTGGACCCTGAGCAAAACGACTCGTTTCATGACAATTATCTATCAATAGATTATGACCTATCTAAGGTTATGTTTGTGGCTACGGCTAACAATCTTAACACCATTCCACAGCCATTGCTCGACAGAATGGAGCTGATAGATGTTGGTGGATACATTAGCAATGAAAAGATTGAGATTGCACACCGTCATCTACTTCCCAAGCAGCTGGAGAACCATGGTGTTTCGAAAAAGGATTTCAAGATTTCTAAACCTGCTCTTCTAAAAATAGTTGAAGATTACACTCGTGAGTCGGGTGTGAGAGAGCTTGACAAAAAAATTGCCAAGGTGGTTAGAAAGATTGCACGCAAAGTGGCAAGCGAGGAGGAGTTTGCGAAAACAATGAAACCAGAGCATGTTTCGGAATACTTGGGTATAGAAGAGTATAGCAAAGGTAAATATCAAGGCAATGAATATGCTGGGGTTGTAACTGGTTTGGCATGGACCGCGGTGGGTGGAGAGATTCTATTTGTGGAGAGCTCGTTGAGCAGAGGCAAGGGTTCGAAGCTAACCCTTACAGGAAACCTAGGTGAGGTGATGAAAGAATCTGCCATGCTTGCAATGGAATATATCCATGCTAATGCTGATATTTTGGATATAAATCCTGAAATATTTGAACATTGGAATGCTCACATTCACGTTCCAGAAGGTGCAATGCCAAAAGATGGTCCATCAGCTGGTATCACAATGATTACTTCATTGGCTTCGCTATATACACAACGAAAAGTGAAGGCAAACCTTGCAATGACTGGTGAGATTACGCTTAGAGGAAAGGTTTTGCCTGTTGGAGGAATTAGAGAGAAAATACTTGCGGCAAAGAGAGCGGGTATTACTGAGATTATTTTGTGTAACGAGAACAAGAAAGACATTTTGGAGATAAAACCTGAATATGTAACAGGGCTAACCTTCCATTATGTGGAAGATGTGAAAGATGTGTTGGACATTGCATTGCTAAAAAGCAAAGTGAAGAGCCCTAAAACATTCACTATTCCGAAAGATAGCAAGAAATAGTATTATATAAACAGCAAATAACAAAAACGAGGAAAGTACCTACCAACTAGGTCTCTTTCCTCGTTTTTTATATCTATATATCTAAGATTTATGATAGCTTCAGGATATAGTATCCCACATATACTAATAAGAAGATAGCACCTTGCCAACGATTGATTCTTGAGCCCATCTTCATGAATAACCACAACAACAATGAAACACCCAAAAGAAACAGACTATCAACAATATTAATATCTGGGGTTTCGATTGGGTAAATCATGCCTGCGGTTCCTAATATAAGAAGTATATTGAAAGTGTTTGAGCCCACAACATTGCCAATTGCTATATCTGATTGTTTTTTGACTGCTGCCACCACGGATGTTGCAAGTTCGGGAATACTAGTTCCTGCGGCAACAATTGTGAGTCCAATCATTGCTTCGGACATACCCAATTTTTGAGCAATTATTATGGCATTCTTCACTAATAAATCCGAACCATATATTAATCCACCCAATCCCAATCCAATTAGTGTTACGTCTAGCAGCCAATGTTTGTATATTTTGATTCTCATCTCGTGAGATTCTTCTTTGTCCTTGTTTTTGAGAGAAACTATAAACAGATAAGTCATATATGCTACAAACAAAAGGATTAGAATAAGTGACTCGGTAAAGGACAATCTGCCATCGAGAAACATAATCAAGAATAACAAAGTAGCAACAATCATAACTGGCACATCTACTTTAAGCAACTGACGCTTTACAACAAGAGGGACAATAAAAGCAGACACACCCAATATTAAAGCAGTATTGAATAGATTGGAGCCCAACACATTGCCTATTGACAAAGCACTCTGTCCTGCCATTGCAGCTTTGATACTTACCACGAGTTCGGGTGCACTTGTGCCCAATGAAACAATAGTAAGTCCAATAATAAGGGGGCTTATCTTGAGCCTAGCAGCTAATGATGAAGCGCCGCCCACAAGCCATTCTGCACCGAAATATAGAACGACCAACGATATTATTAATAAAACAATTTCCATCAAATTAATTTTTGAATTTACATCTTAATAAAAAAACAGTGCAAATATATAAACAAAAAAAACGCCTCCATAATTAATTAGAGGCGTTTTGAATTTATAAAATGTAATAAGTTATTTATTCACTATAATATCTAAAGTCTTTAAGCATTTGCTGTAGTCTTTTTCTTGCAAAAAAGATGCGACTTTTTACAGTTCCAATTGGCAGTCCAAGGTGTCTTGCTATCTCTTCGTACTTATAGCCAGTAACGTGCATTGAAAATGGCACCTTGTACTCATCAGTGAAGCTAGAAATAGCTTTATTGATTTCTTTAATAGTGTATGCACCATCAGGAGTATTAAACCCAGAATCTTGTGGAAGATTCAAATGATACAAGTTTTCTGTCTTATCGATAATAGTTTGACTACGAACTATTTTTCTATAATTATTTACGAAGATATTATGCATTATGGTGAACACCCACCCTTTAAAGTTTACATTCTCATAATACTTTTCTCTATTATCTAATACCCTAAGTGTGGTTTCCTGCAATAAATCCTTAGCATCTTCACGATCTGCAGTCAAAGACAAGGCGAAGTTGAACATATTATCCTGTAAACCCAATAAGCTGTTTTCGAAAGATTTTTTTGACTTCATACTTGTAGTTTTATTAAATTGTTGTTGTGTTAAAATTGATATGACATATAACTCTTACAAATGAGTTTTTTATCATATTGTCAATTACAAACTTATAACTTTTTTCTTCTTATGCTATTTATTTTCAGACAAATATCTGTTAATTATAATTAAGACAACATTGCCCTTTATTATTTATCTATTAATCAACACTTTATTAAATATTATAAAACAACAATCGAGTATAAATTATATTGATATAAGCAAGAAAAACTCAAACTTTTTCTTTTTCAAGCAAAAATATATTATAGACAGTGTGTATAGTTGCCAAAAAATGTGGAAATTTATATTAATTGAAACCATTACTAAAAGCCTAGGATTATCTCAAAAAAAACCGATTATAAACTGTTTTAAAAACAGTCATTATGACAACATTATCAAATGGCACACTATTTGTATTATATATCACAAATTGTAATACAAAACTAAATAAGATATTATGACAATAAAAAAAGGACAAATTGGAGTTACTACAGGAAATATTTTTCCAATTATCAAGAAATTTCTTTATAGTGATCACGAAATATTCCTTCGTGAGATAGTTTCAAATGCTGTGGATGCTACACAGAAATTGAAAACCCTATCTGATGTTGGTGAATTTAAAGGTGAGCTAGGTGAGTTATCAGTTAAAGTGTCTATAGACAAAGAAGCAGGCACACTCACCGTTTCGGATAGAGGAATAGGGATGAATGCGGATGAGATTGACAAATATATCAATCAAATTGCATTATCATCAGCCAATGATTTCCTTGAGCAATATAAGGATAATGCAAATGCTATCATTGGGCATTTTGGACTGGGCTTTTATTCTACTTTTATGGTTGCCAAAAAAGTGGAAATTGTATCTAAATCTCACAAAGGTGGAGACGCTGTGAAGTGGTCGTGCGAGGGTGACCCTGAGTTTACGATGGAGAAAGCAGAAAAGGAAGACCGAGGAACAGACATCATATTATATATAGATGAGGAGAACCAGGAATTTTTAGAGAATCACAAAATAGAATCGTTGCTAAATAAATACTGTAAATTCCTCCCAATCCCAATTGTGTTTGGAAAGAAGCAAGAGTGGAAAGATGGAGAAAATGTGGAAACAGATGAAGACAACGTTATCAACGAGGTTAACCCATTGTGGAAACAAAAACCTAACGAGCTAAAAGACGAAGATTACACTAACTTTTATCGTTCGCTTTATCCAATGACAATGGACGACCCACTGTTTTGGATACATTTGAATGTGGATTATCCATTTAATCTGACTGGCATATTGTATTTTCCAAGAATAAAAAACAATGTGGAACTACAACGCAACAAGATACAATTATATAGCAATCAAGTGTTTGTTACTGACTCCGTGGAAGGAATAGTGCCCGAGTTTTTGACTCTTTTGCATGGGGTGATAGACTCGCCTGACATCCCATTAAATGTATCTAGATCTTATCTACAAAGCGATAATAACGTTAAGAAAATATCAAACCATATCACTAAAAAGGTAGCTGACAAACTTGAGGAAATCTTTAAGAAAGAGAGAGAGCAGTTTGAAAGCAAATGGGATAGTCTTAAGATATTTGTTGAATACGGTATGCTAACCGAGGGCAGATTCTATGATAGAGCAACAAAATTTAGTTTGCTAAAGAACATTGAAGGTAAGTATTTCACTTTAGATGAATATAAAACATTGATTGAAGGCACTCAAAAAGACAAAGATGACACTTTAGTGTATCTATACGCAACAAATACTGAGGACCAATACACCTTTATAGAGGCTGCAAAACAAAAGGGATATGATGTATTGATTATGGATGGTCAGTTGGACGTTCATTGGATTGGTCAATTGGAGCAAAAACTTGAAAAGACCAAGTTTGTTCGTGTAGATAGCAATACCATTGACAATTTAATTGAAAAGGAAGAGATTGAAGAGGTTAACCTGTCGGACACAGAAAAAGAAAATCTGACAGAATCTATTAAATCTCTGTTCCCTACAATTGATAAAACAGAGTTTAATATCACATTTAAGAATTTAGGTGAGGCATCACAGCCTATTCAAATTACTCAGGACGAGTTTATGCGTAGGATGAAAGAGATGTCGGAGATGCAACCTGGAATGGGCTTTTATGGTGAGATGCCAAACATGATTCAGGCTGTAGTAAACTTAGAGCATCCATCTATTAAATCGTTTGCAGACAACATTAAAGACAAATCGAAAGATGATAGCATTAGCCTAGCATCAGAAAACAAGACCATAAAGCAGCTAGTTGACCTAGCACTGCTTTCGTATGGATTATTAAAAGGTGAAGCTCTTAGCAATTTCATAAAGAGAAGCACTGATATGTTATCGTAGAGCAGTATCAATAACTAGCTCCTTATAGTTTTAAGCCAGCATTTATCGTTACGGTAGTGCTGGCTTCTTTTATTTCTCTATCTTTGCACTGTCATAAAAATTTATGTTCTAATGAAGTCGAAACACTATAATGCAACTTATTCTCCGTTTAGGAGTTTTACTAGAAACGAATGGAAGGTTCTTGAAGATCATCCCGAGTTTCCAATTGCAGATATTGACCTTAATGAGCTGAATGGACTTAATGAGCCCCTAAATATGGCTGAGGTTGAAGAGATTTATATTCCTTTAATCAGGCTATTGCAAATTCACATCACTCACTATCGCAATCTGCACATTGAAAGAGAAGAGTTTTTTAAAAACACAAGTCAAAGCGTTCCATATATCATTGGCATAGCGGGAAGCGTGGCTGTGGGCAAGAGCACAACCGCACGTGTGTTGCAGAAGCTTTTATCAATGTTGCCCGAAAAGCCCAAAGTGGAATTGATTACAACAGATGGGTTTTTGTATCCCAATAGTGAGCTGGAGGAAAGAGGAATATTAAATAGAAAGGGATTTCCAGAGAGCTATGATGCAAAAAGCTTGCTTGCATTTTTGGCTGCTGTGAAATCGGGGCGCGAGGTGCTAGAAACACCTGTTTATTCTCACCTATATTATGACATAATGCCTGACCAAGTGCAAGAGATAAGAAAGCCAGACATTCTTATTGTTGAGGGAATAAATGTGCTACAAGTGACATTGAGCAAAAAGCCAAGGCGACGAGTGTTTGTGTCCGATTTTTTTGACTTTTCAATATATGTAGATGCTGCCGAAAAGGATATAAAACAATGGTATTTGGAGCGATTTAAGACATTGCAGAAAACTGCATTCTCAAATCCCGAATCATATTTTCATCAATATGCATCATATGATGAAGAGGAGTTGATGAACTTTGCAAACAATGTGTGGGACGAAATAAACTGTCCAAACCTTGTTCAAAACATACTGCCAACTAGGTTTAGAGCCGACTTTATTCTTGAAAAGGGGGAACACCATTTTGTGAGAGGTGTGAGAATTAGAAAAATATAAAACACCCGTTTGTATAAATAAAATAGGCGACCATTACTGTTAATACAACAATGGTCGCCTATCTTTTTTTAGAAACTATTTATCAAATATTGCTACTAATTTTCTTGGCTATTTCTTTAAACTGATCATCCGATAGTTTCACTCTGGGGTTTGACAAGTCGATATCTTTTTCATTATTGATGGGAACTAAATGAATGTGTGCGTGGGGCACCTCCAGCCCAAGCACCATTACAGCAACCCTATTGCACTCAATCGATATTTTGATTGCCCTTGCAACACTCTTTGCAAAAATCATCATCTCGCCCAAAAGCTCATCGTCGAGATCAAAAATATAATCAATCTCAATCTTTGGCACAATCAAAGTATGCCCTTTGGCTAGCGGGCTAATATCTAAGAATGCATAAAACTTATCATTCTCAGCCACTTTATATGACGGAATGCTTCCTGAAATTATTTTACTGAAAATTGTAGCCATACATATGTATTTTCAAAGCGTTGTTTAGATAGAAATCTCAAGGATTTCAAAGCTCATTGTTCCTGACGGAACTTGAATATCAACCTTATCACCAACTTTTTTGCCCATTAGTCCTTGTGCAATTGGTGTGCTAACAGCTATTTTGGCACTCTTTAGGTCGGCTTCGCTCTCAGAAACCAAAGTGTATGTCATATTTTTGTTAGTCTTTAGGTTTTTGAGAGTCACTTTATTCATAATTTGAACCTCATCTGTTTTGATTAGGCTCTCATCAATTATGCGTGCAGAGGCAATCAAGCCTTTCAATTGAGCTATTTTGCCCTCAAGCATGCCTTGAGCCTCTTTAGCAGCATCATATTCTGCGTTTTCAGATAAATCACCTTTATCTCTTGCTTCGGCTATCTGACGTGATATCTCAGGTCTCTCTACCGATTCTAATTGAATGAGGTCGTCTTTAAGTTTGCGAAGACCTTCTTCTGTCATATAAGTTATTGCCATTATTTTTTCTCCTATTATTTTTTCGGTTACTTTATTTGGTTAAGACATATATTAAAGAAAAAAGAATTCCGTTAGCTTAAAACAGCACGGAATCCCTTTTCATCTTTTTATTGTATCGCAAAGATATAATTTAAATTTGAAATGACCAAAATATCACTATTCTCTTAAATTATCTTTTTTATCTCATCTTCTAATGTGTTTAAATTCTCAATACGTGCCACAACATCTCCTTCTCTGTTTAAAACAAATGCTGTAGGCAGTTCGCGCACGTTATAAGTTGATAATAATTTTGAATAAACACTCTCGGGGTCTCTCACTGTTATCCAAGGTAGATTGTTGGCAGCATTTTTCCAAAAGTGTTCATCCGAATCAAATGAGACTTGGTATATTTCCACACCTCGTGCCTTTAGTGATTGGTAGAGTTTGTTTAGGTCGATATTGTGTTTAGGCGAAAACGCAGAATTATAAACAGTGAAATCGAGCACCACTACACTACCCTTTAGCGATGCCAAGGATACGCTTTTGCCATTAACCGCCTTCAATGCAATATCGGGCAATGTAGCATCAGTAATCACAGAGGCATTTTCGATAAACTCGGCTTGTTTTTCCTGTTGCTTTCTTATTTTAAGAGCATTCATTGTAAAATCATATAAATGCTTAGTTCTCTCGGCATCGGTATGCTTCTTGTCCCACGAGGTAGCCACGGCACCATACATAGCGTAGTCTTGCTTATCATAGGGATCGAAAATGAGATAATCATTTATCTTCTGAAAAACAGCATAGTATGCAGCTGCTCCTGCAGGATTGCCTAGGATTATCTTTGTGAGATTGGACTTACACTCCGTTAATACTGAATCTAACTGATTTAGATACTCAACATCATCTAGCTCTTTTGAAGAGTACTGTTTATCTAGTATATCAATCTCTTTTTTTGCAGCAGATGTCAACTCATCAACATCACTCATCTGATCATTGTCTATTGAGTTTTCAACCACAAATGTTCCCTTCAGGTCTGCCAAATCGGCATTCACTATTATTTCGCTCACTTCATCTATGGCAAAGTGAACTGTTTTGTTATGTACTCGAAGCTGATAAAATTCGGGGTTAGACATTAGCTCGCCCTTAAGTTTGAAAGCTCCGCTTGAAGCTATTTTGGTTGAATCTAGCATCTTTATACCTCCAAGACTGCGATGTTCTAAATAAACTGTCTCGCCATCTGAAGAAGCAAACTTTCCTTTTACAACGAATTTGTTATCTGGTGAGCAAGAAAACAAAATTAATGATCCTAGAAACAGGGAAAGAAACAATAGAGTTTTTGATCTCATGATTTATCAATTTAAAAAATATTTTTTATTTAATTATTTACGTCTAAGATAGAACCAAAAGTAGCTTAAAAGACTTTTGATTTGAAGCACAAAATTAGATATATTTGGCGGATAAATCAAAGCACCCTACAAACTATTTCATATTTTGACAAAAGTGCTACAAGGATTGATTTTAATAATTGGGCCTATTTTTCAGACCCGAAAGGTGCAAATACTAAAATTTGGACCTATTTCCATCTTCCGAGAGGCTCAATTAC
>CAYFSV010000028.1:13256-22166 GCA_964345815.1 uncultured Proteiniphilum sp.
AAGCCCACAATAAAAAAGCAATAATTATCCTCAATAGCTTTAAGTGAATGAAAAAATATTGTACTTTTGTGCCAAAATAAAAAAGTATGACCCAAATTGTAACCATCAAAGATAGACAGTTTGAGAAATTTATTAGTTTTGATCAAATTCAATCTGCTATAAAAAGAGTAGCTAACGAAATCAATAAAGATCTACACGACAAGGAGCCAATTTTTATAGCTGTCCTTAACGGGGCTTTTATGTTTGTGGGCGAACTAATGAAGGAAGTAAATATCGATTGTGAAATAACTTTTGTGAGATTCTCTTCTTACCAAGGTCTGTCGTCAACAAATAACGTAAAACAGTTATTGGGGCTAAGTGAAAACATCGAGAATAGAACGGTTGTAATCCTAGAAGACATTGTTGACTCGGGAAACACAATCGTTGAGTTGAAAAAAACCCTGAGCGAGCATAATCCAAAAGAGATAAAGGTTGCCACACTGCTTTTCAAGCCCAATGCTTTGAAGCAAGATGTGAAACTGGAGTATGTTGCTATAGAGATACCCAACGATTTTATAGTAGGATACGGATTAGATTATGATGGCTATGGGAGAAATCTAAGCAATATTTATAAGGTAATAGAGTAATATCATCACACATTAATATATAAACAGAATAGACTTGCTTAAAAGAGCATATAATAATAGAAAAGGAAGAAAAAATTAACTTGAAAAATATCTTTTTTGAGATTTTTATTATCAAAATGGGATACCATATAGAAAAAATGTCTATTTTTGCATTATAGTTATGGGGATTAATAGTCTTAAAAACACAAATTAAAAAAAATAAAATGAAGGAAGAAGTAAAAAAATCACCAAAAGCGAACCTAGAAACGCATAAGGTTACATCTATCATGATGGGGATAGTTGTAGGTATTGCAATCCTATTTTTCGCTTTCGAATGGTCTTCACAAGCTAAGGAGTTAGACGAGAGCATTATCGTTCAAGACATTTTGGCTGAAGAAGAAATTGAAATCACTCGACGTGAACCAACTCCTCCTCCGCCCCCACCTCCACCAGCTCCTGAAGCTCCTGAGGTGCTTGAAGTTGTTGAGGAAAAAGTGGAAACAAGAATTGAAATTCAAACCGAGGACGATGCAAGTAAAAGACAAGCCGAAGCATATGTTCCACCACCACCTCCTAAGCCTAAGCAAGAAGAAGTTACAGAAGAGATTTTTGTGGTAGTTGAAAAGCAACCAGAATTCCCAGGTGGCAACACTGCTATGATGAAGTTCCTTAGCGATAACATCAAATATCCTATAATTGCTCAGGAAAATGGTATCCAAGGACGTGTAATTACAAACTTTGTTGTGGAGCGTGATGGAAGCATCACTGACGTGCAAGTGGTTCGTGGAGTTGACCCTTCGCTTGACAAAGAGGCAGTTCGAGTTATTCAATCGATGCCCAAATGGACACCAGGAAAACAACGCGGATCAACAGTTCGTGTTAGATTTACGCTTCCTGTAGTATTCCGTTTACAACAATAAAATAATTGATTAATTAAACACTGGCAAAAGCTGTCTTCCTCGTGGGAGGCGGCTTTTGTTTTTAAATAAATAATTCATTCTAAAATGATTCACAGCTCAGATTTTCTTCTAGATAAGATTGAAAAAACAATAGAAAAAATAAATATAAACCAACAGCCCAAAACACTTTTTGAACCCATAGAATATATATTGTCTATTGGTGGAAAAAGAATTAGACCTCTTCTTACATTAATGGGGGCAAATTTGTATACCGAAAATGTTGACATTGCGATGAACAGCGCCATAGGAATAGAGGTTTTCCATAATTTCACTCTTCTGCATGATGATTTGATGGACAAATCGGATATAAGACGTGGCAAACAAACGGTTCACAAAAAGTGGGATGCAAACACAGCTATTCTATCTGGTGATGCCATGCTTATTGAATCGTATAAGCATATTGCAAAATCATCGCCCAAAACACTTCCACAAATAATAGAATTGTTTAATCAAACAGCCATGGAAGTGTGTCAAGGACAGCAGTATGACATGGATTTTGAAAATGAAACCGATATAAGTGTCGCTCAATATATAGAGATGATTAGGTTGAAGACAGCCGTTTTGGTAGCCTGCTCTCTGAAGCTAGGAGCACTAAATGCAAATGCACCCGAAGAGGATGCGGGGCGTTTATATGACTTCGGCATAAATATTGGTCTTGCTTTTCAATTAAAGGATGACCTCTTGGACGTATATGGCGACACCACAAAGTTTGGCAAAGAAATTGGTAGTGACATCATAAATAATAAGAAAACCTATTTACTAATCAAGGCAATGGAGTTGGCAAATCAAAGTCAAAAGGAAGAAATTTTTGAATGGATAAAAAAAGAAAAATATGATAGTGACGAAAAGATTAAAGCTATTAAAAATATTTATAGTGAACTTAAGGTTGACATATTAGCTGAGGAAGTCATAAAAAAATATTATCTTGCAGCTTTAAAATCAATTCAAGCAGTAAATGTTGAAGAAACGAGAAAAGAAAGTATTGTAAAGCTAGCAGAATCATTAATGTATAGAGAGCAGTAAAGGAGAAAGGATGCCATACAGACGACTACCTAATACAGATATATCACGAATTAGAGCCTTGAAAAAAGCAATTGAAAAGTCCTCAAGTGTAGATTTTATGGATGTTGCATTAAGCATGAATACGCTTAATGAAGCCAAATCCATTGTTTACCGTTTTGAGAGATTAACCTTAAGATATCAACAAACATTTGATACTCAAGTAAAGGCTAACATTGCTTTTAAAAACAAAGTGAAAGCGGCTCGACTATATATCTCTCATTTTATTCAAGTACTATATATGTCGGTGCTCCGTTCCGAAATAAAGACGCAACATTTGGAGTTTTACAATCTGCAAAAATTAGACCTGACGCTTCCTGAACTCAACACCAACGAACAAATACTTGAGTGGGGCGAAAAAATTATTAGTGGCGAAAAAATGAGGATAGAACAGGGAGGAGTCCCTATCTACAATCCCAGTATTGCAAAAACAAAAGTTATGTATGCGCAATTTAGAGATGGATATAAAACGCAAAAAATACACCAAAATGCCACAAACAGAATGCAGGAGGAGGTATCTAACTACAGAAAATTTGTTGACGATATAATATTAAAGATTTGGGACGAGGTGGAAATATTTAATTTAAAATTCGATAGTGATCTTCGTCTAGATAAAAACAGAGAGTATGGTATTATTTACTATTATCGCAAAGGAGAATTGATAAATAATAGAGATGATTGACACACACGCACATATATTTGCTGAGGAATTTGAGAGTGACCTAGATGAAATAGTATTGAATGCTAAAAATGTAGGCGTCAAAAATATATTGTTACCAAATATTGACGAGGGAACAATTGAAGCACTCAATATGGCAGTTAGCAAACACAACTCATTTTTGAAACCTATGATGGGATTACACCCCACAAGCGTTGCCCAAAACTGGGAAGAGCAATTAAAAATAATATACAAAGAACTGAATAAGAACATATATATAGCAATTGGTGAGATTGGAATAGACTTACACTGGACTAAGGATAATCTTGACATTCAGAAAAAGGTGTTTGAAGAACAACTTAGATGGAGTGCCGAAAAACAATTACCTGTTTCTATGCATTCAAGAAGTGCGCTAAAGGAGGTCATTGACTCTATAAAAAAGGTTGGCGAGGAAGATACTTTTGGGGTTTTTCATAGTTTTGGTGGAAGCAATGAAGAACTTGAAGAGGTTCTTAAACTCAAAAACTTCTATGTCGGTGTCAATGGCGTTGTTACTTTTAAGAATTCTGGGCTTGACAAAGTTCTTAAAAATTGCCCCATAGATAGGATCGTTTTAGAAACAGATTCTCCATGGCTGCCTCCAGTTCCAAACAGAGGAAAAAGAAATGAACCTTCGTACTTAATAGAGATTGTTAAAAAACTATCTTCTGTGTATGAAATGTCGGAAAGTGAGGTTATAGACGTCACAACCACAAATGCTCTTAAAGTCTTTAATATTTGATAGTTATGACAGTTACATCAAATTCGTTTTCACTAATAAATATTTTTTTTAAAATAATTTGCATTTGAAATAGTCATTTAATCGATAAATTCTGTACTTTTGTACTAGAAAAGGTGGAAAAAGAGTTTTAAATAAGAATAACGCATGTTTTCCAGTACAAATTTCGCAAGGAGAGGTGCTCGAGTGGTTGAAGAGGCACGCCTGGAAAGCGTGTATACGCCGAAAGCGTATCGCGGGTTCGAATCCCGCTCTCTCCGCTTTACAGTTTAGTGGGCAAGATTAAAAATAGAAACAATATAATATTAGAAATAAATCAAAAATCAATCAAAAACAAAAATTAATTCATTAATCCAAAAAAATTGAACACACAATGAAAAAGTTATTTGCAATTTTAGCAATCTTCGGTCTGATGACTATTGGATTGCCAACGAATCTTTCAGCTCAAGACGCTTCAGAAACTGCAACTGAGCAAGTGGCATCTGTTTCTGAATTTGATGGCGGTGGTTTCCACCAAGCACTTAAAACTAAATTTATCGAGGGTGGTGCAGGCTTTATGGCTCTTATCGCTATCTCTTTAATCTTAGGTTTAGCTTATTGCTTAGAAAGAATTATTTATTTAAGCTTAGCTGACGTAAATCCTAAATCTTTACTTAAAGGCGTGGGAGATGCTCTAGACAATGGCGACATTGAATCAGCTAAGAACATAGCACGTAATACACGTGGACCGATTGCTTCAATCGCTTATCAAGGACTGCTTCGTTTAGATCAAGGTCCAGACGAAGTTGAGCGTGCAATTGTAGCTTACGGCGGTGTACAAAGTGGTCTATTAGAGAAAAACTTTTCATGGATTACTCTTTTTATCGCATTAGCTCCATCACTAGGTTTCTTGGGAACAGTAATAGGTATGGTTCAAGCATTTGACGACATTCAACGTGCTGGTGATATGAGCCCTACAATTGTAGCAGGTGGTATGAAAGTTGCCTTGATTACAACAGTTGGAGGTCTTATCGTAGCTCTAATTCTTCAAATCTTCTACAACTACATCCTATCTAAATTAGAGAACATTCTAAACAAAATGGAAGATGCATCAATCACTCTTCTAGACCAAGTAGTTAAATACAACATCAAATACAAAAAATAATCACAATGGCTGTAACTAAAATACGTAAAATCTCTAGTTGGACATTCCTAGCCTCGATTATTGTATCGCTGGTAGTGATTGCATTGTTCCTTCTTGGAGGTCAAGTAGCTTCAGACCAAAAGATTGTTGATGATTTATCTCAGCCAGTTTTTACAGATGCAATGCTGTATTGGGCTTACGCGTTATTAGCCGTAACAATCTTTGTTTTGGTTCTGTTTGCAATCTTAGGATTCTTTCAAAATTTAAAAATTAATCGAAAAGGAGCACTAGGAAGTCTGCTGGTTCTAGTAGCACTAGCTGCTTTATTAGGCGTTACTTACTCAATTGGTAGTGGCGAATTATTACATATCCCTGGATATGAAGGTGCAGACAATAATCCCGTAACTCTGAAAATGACAGATATGTGGATTTATAGCATGTACGCAATGCTAATATTGAGTATAATTGCAATAGTGGTAACCCCACTACTGGCAAAAAGGAAATAGACAAACCTTAACTGGTTTAATAAAACAAATTTAAAATGGCAAGAACAAAAAGGAAACTACCAAGTTTGAACGCAAGTTCAATGGCAGATATTTCGTTTCTTTTACTTACTTTCTTTTTGCTTGTATCTAGTATGGATACCGACAGTGGATTGGCACGAAGATTGCCACCACCACCACAAGATGAGGAAAACCTACAGGAAATGGAGGTTCAAAGACGTAACCTTCTCGTTGTTTTGGTAAACTATAACAATGAAACCATGGTTGCTTCTCAAGGTGAAACAGAGTGGTATTCAAATCAAGATGAACTATTGGGTAAAGGCGGTAAAGTAGCCTTAAAAGATAAAGTAAAAGAGTTTGTTTTAAATACTAGAAATAGTGACATGTTACCTGAGCTAAACGAGGAGGAGTTTGATGCTCCAATTGGAATTGTTCCTGTAACTAGTCAACACTTAGTATCACTGCAAAATGATGCAACAGCAAGTTATAAAACTTATATAGCAGTTCAGAACGAATTGGTTAAAGGATATAATGAATTGCGTCAAGATGCAGCCAAAAAGTATTTTAATAACGACTACGAAGATTTGCTTGAATCGCAAAAAGAACAGATAAACAAATTGTATCCACAGAGAATTTCTGAGGCTGAACCTAAAAACTATACGAGAGGAGATAATTAATATGGGAAAATTCACTAAAAGTGGTGGGCGAGAAATGCCTGAATTGAACACAGCTTCAATGCCCGACTTGGTATTCGCCATCTTATTCTTCTTCATGGTTACAACAACCATGCGCTCGGAGACTTTAATGGTTAAACTGAAACTACCGACTGCAACAGAGATACAGAAATTGGAAAAGAAATCACTGGTTACCTACATCAACATTGGTCCTCCAATGGAATCAAAGTTTGGTACAGGGACACAGATGCAACTTAATGATAAGTTTGCAGAAATTGAAGATATCCAAGACTATATCGCACAAGAGAAGTCGAGTATGAATGAGGCAGATCAGCAGTTGATGACTGTTTCTATTAAAGCAGACGAAGAAACTAGGATGCGTTATATCAGTGACGTAAAACAGGCACTTAGAAAAGCATATGCTTTGAAGATTAGCTATTCTTCAAGAAAAGGAGAAAACTAATTTGATATAAATATTTGAAAAAGCCGAATCGCTTGATTGCGATTCGGCTTTTTTGTATATGCTAATGAAATACTTTGCAGTTGATGAAAATATCACTCATAAGCAGGCATCCCTTCTTTTATCCAATCCATCACATTTGCTGGAGGACGCTTTGACATTAACTCACGCTTCATGAAATCCATATATGGAGCTACGTGACTGAAAAACTGATAATAACCTTGACACAAATAGTTTAGACCAGGGTTGCCATATTTGTCTTTTACAAATCTATTTTTGGGGCATTCACCATAGCAAGCAAACAGAAAATCACACTCTCTACATTGTTTGGGTAGTTTATCAAACTTGTCATTACCAAATCTTAATTGTTTATCCGAGTACATCATCGAAGTAAGTGACTTAACATTTACATTACCCAAATAATACTCAGGAAAGACAAAGTGATCGCATGCATAGACATCACCATTGAACTCCATAACGCCAGCATGGCCACACGTTTTTGCCATAGTACACAATCCTGGTTGCTCTCCTACCCAATTAGCAAGAGTTGAATCAAATATTTGAACATAGATTTTACCTACATCATCCTTTATCCACTCATCAAACACTCCACAAAGAAAGCTACCCCATTTAGCGGGAGATATGCTGTAATCAGCAAGCTCCGCCTCATGCTCTGTTTCATTTGCTGTTGCTAGCTTTAGTGGACTTTTAGTTTTTCGTAGTCGCTCAACAATTGGAGTAAATTGAATAAATTGTGCTCCAATCTCCTTAAAGAAATTATAAAACTCAACAGGATAATCTGAATTATAATCGTTAACTACAGCCATTACGTTGTATTCAACCTCATGTTTCTGTAGCAACCTAATACCTTTCATAACCTTATGGAAAGAGGGCCTCCCCATCTTATCACGTCTGTACTCGTCATGAAATTCTTGTGGACCATCAATAGAAATTCCAATAAGGAAGTTGTTCTCCTTAAAAAACTTACACCACTCATCATTTAGTAAAGTACCATTAGTTTGTAGCGTGTTTTCTATTTGGCGACCATTTCCATATTTCTTTTGAAGTTCAATAGCTTTCTTGTAGAAAGACAAAGGACGCATCAAAGTTTCGCCCCCATGCCATGTAAACATAACCTGGGGCATAGTTTGAGCTTCAATATATTGTTTTACAAACCTCTCTAAAAGCTTCTCACTCATGACGTGACCCTTATCCTCGTTGGTATAAAGGTTTGCTTTTTCGAGATAATAACAATAATCACAATCTAAATTACATCTTGAGCCTATTGGCTTCAGCATCACAT
This sequence comes from uncultured Proteiniphilum sp., assembly GCA_964345815.1. Lineage (GTDB taxonomy): Bacteria > Bacteroidota > Bacteroidia > Bacteroidales > Dysgonomonadaceae > Petrimonas. The sequence continues at coordinate 21,379 of CAYFSV010000028.1, forward strand.
ATAGTGGTTTTGCAAATGGGGCAAATGTTGACATATCAATAATATTTATATAGCAAAGATAAACAATTTATATTACCTATAAGTTTATGGCATAGTATAAAGAATAATAATATTACAAAACAACAAACTTTTTATGAGAAAAGAAAACTTTTTACACTTAGGGTTACTAATTCTGCGTATAGGAATCGGTGCATCAATGCTAGCTCACGGGCTTCCAAAAATGATGGGAGGCGCAGAAGTTTGGGCTGGCTTAGGGCAATCAATGTCAGTAGTGGGAATTAATTTCGCACCTACTTTTTGGGGATTCCTTGCTGCATTCACAGAGGCTGTTGGTGGTCTTCTATTTGCTATTGGTTTACTTCACCGTCCTATATCTGTTATGCTAGTTGGAATGATGGCTATGGCTATGATTTCACACATATCGTGGGGAGATGGATTTATGGTGTATAGCCATGCATTAGAATTAATGATTGTGTTTATAGCATCTGTTATTTCAGGTCCTGGCAAATACTCCTTGGATGCTAAACTATTTCCGAAGTTGTTATAGAGATAGATAAACATACGAGTTTGAAATAGAAAAACCCTTCATTTCGTACAGCATACGATAAATGAAGGGTTTTATTTATATATTAAGTAAATTAATAGCACAAAAAAAGGGTAAGCTTACTATATCGCGCCGCTACAACCAACTACCCTTGCTTCGGTCAAGACCTGGGGGATTCATCGGGAGCTAGCCGTATAGGACTTACCCAACTGCAAAGGTACAACAATTATTGATAACTCCAAAT
>CAYFSV010000029.1:0-21719 GCA_964345815.1 uncultured Proteiniphilum sp.
AGGAATAGCAAAACAATTATCTAAAATAGAGCGAAGCATAATCAAACATTTATTAACATGTCTGATTTTCCCAATTGTGTCCCCATTTTGTTTATAAGCTACACTAAACTCAACTTAGATAGACATTACTTTAGTTTATTCTCCTGACAGTTATTTTCAAAAGTATCGTATGGTAATCAAACTCTTGTTATATTTGATTGCAGTTCGAAAGCATTACAAACAAAAAGCCGCACTACTTAATAAAAAGTAATACGGCATTAAATATATTATTCTTCTACAATCCGATACTCTTACTTAAGAGAAGGATGATTTTCAAGTAAGTAAGTCTCGGCTTCAATATTCCACAATCCATTATGACGATCACATATTTCGGCTAAAGCCTTGAAGAATGGATCAGTCTCACCAAGTTTTGCAAAATCTGAAATGTCAGTTAGTGGCATATCTACGTGAGTGTAAATTAGCTTCTTACCACCAGGAAGCTCAGGAAGCTTTAGGGTAGCATCGGCAACAGCATTCAAACCACCAATATGAGTAACTAGTCCCGCTGGGTCTAGCCCATTATTAAGCATCTCAAGCGCCTCCACTAGGTCATCATTATTTCCACCACTTGTGCCCACAATATGTGTATAAGCATAGTGAACATTATAGAAATTGAGCGAAGCACTAAAATTGGGATCATTAGGACCTGCAAAAAAGTTGAGACAACCATCAAAGCCTAATAGTGCATCTGCCTGTTCAACCACCTGCTTAACTGGTGCAAAAACAAACACATCATCATATCCATTTCCACCATTAATCGCTTTTAGTTCTTTCACTGGGTCATCCACTTTTCCTGTATTCACGTAGTGCAATTCAATGCCACGAGATTTTGCAAACTCAGCAGTGTAGATTGATGCGGCACGATCCAATCTTGCTTGATCAACATCAGTCACAACTAGTAGCGAGGGCTTGCGGTCTTCTCGATTCAGTACATAGCTAATTGCAGCCAAGCCCATAGGACCTACACCTGCCAAAATTGCCATTTTGCCACCATCCACAATTTCCATTTTGTGCTCGTAGCTACCTGGTGTGGTGTGATAGTTGGCATGCATAGCACCAATCACACATGAAAGAGGCTCTGAAAGTGAAGCGGGATAAAAACCTTCACCGTTATATGGCAACAAACAATCCATTTCCATAACATCATTCGGAATTACCACATATGTAGCATCACCGCCAATTTTTGGGTAGCTGTAGCCTGGTGCACTCAACAAACCCACTGGTCCATCTTCGTAGTAAAGAGCAGGCTGGATAGAAAATTTATCGCCTACCTTAAACTTATGTGCCCATTTCTCACCCACTTCAAGAAACACACCTGCAAATTCGTGACCCACCACAATTGGGTTTTCTGCAATATCGTCGGGCACTCTCTTATGATCTGAACCCTGCGATGCCGCCTTATATGTTGACATACACAGTGAATCGGAAATCACTTTTGCCAAAATTTCATCTTCTTTTATTGGTGGCAAATCAAACTCTTCGAGACGAAGATCATTCTTGCCATAAAGTCTAACTGCTTTTGTTTTCATTCTTTTGATTTGTTTATTTGGATTTATATTATTCTTTACCTTTTGTGATGGCAAACTAGTTCAACATAACTTGTCCGCCCGTGATGGGTAGTGCTTGGCCAGTTTCGCCACATTGGTCCATCAAATATAGTGCACCTTTGGTTACATCTTCGGGGGTGCATCCTTTATTCATTGGCACCTGCGCTAAATAGAACGCTTTTACATCATCTACTGTTTTTGCACCTGGCACTTTTCCCGCTTTCAGGTATTGAACAAATAGACCATTATCGGGATCGCTCCACAATGGACCCTCATAGTAGTTTCCTGGGCATATACTATTTACTTTTATACGATACGGAGCAAGTTCTAATGCAAATGATTGTGTGAGCCCTATTCCACCAAATTTGCCTCCTGCATAAGCAAAATTAGCTCTGCTACCTCTCAGACCCGATTTGGAGTTAATCTGAATTATATCAGCATAATAATCTTTAGATGCATACTTAGTTTGCAATTTCATGATGGGGCTAACATACTTTGTACAATAGAAGTAGGCGTTGTAATTGATTTTGGTTACAAAGTCGAAGTCCTCAGGCTTCATATCATCCAAACCACCCGCACGTAGCACGCCCGCATTGCTGATGAACGTGTCAATTGCGCCAAAGCTAAGAATTGATTGACGCACCATATTCTTTATACTCTCAATGTCGGCTACATTTGTTTTAACAAATATGGCTTTATTATTCACTGCAATTGAGTTGAACTGCTCAACAGTAGCTAATCCCACCTCTTCGTTCAAATCTGCAACAACAATGTTGGCACCCTCTTGCAATAAGTTTCGCGCAATTCCTTCACCAAATCCCTGTGCAGCACCCGTTACTATAATTGTTTTATTATCAGCACGCCTCGCATAAGCTATACTATTAGGCAGATCATTTCCTTCAAGTATTGCATCGCAGTGCTTGGCACTTTGACCAACAACAATAAGCCCCAGTTCGTCAACTAATATAGCTTTAGGCAAACCTTTTTTATTAGTTAAATACTTGGCAACTTCTTTTTGTGTCATCTCCAATAGTATATCGCTGTCTGTTTCCTTAATATGAATAAAGCTATTGTCAATATTGGGATACTCTTCTGCTATTTTTTTAGCTGCAATTGGCTCAACAACCTTCAATGTTGCTAGGCTATCACCCGATAGCATCATCCTAATTGCAGGTACAATATGTTCTACACTTATACCACTTTGAGTTGTATTGTTCATAATATCAACACTGTTTATCATTTGTTATTTTTCAACTTTTTCGATTGCAGCTCTTATAACCTCATCACCAAGCTTAATAAATTCATCTCTCGACAATCTATCAGCATCGCCCTTTGCGTCCACATAGCCATCTAAACCTTGAGCCACCAAATGCTGGTGTGCTGCAATCACACATGCCCCCTCATAATTTATCTGCATCAACTTGTCGGTCAATGGAGTGCTGTTTCTAGCAAGCAGTTCAATTGGCTCCATAGCAGGCGTATTGTGCTCGCTACCCAATGTAACCACAAATCCTTGATTATGTAAATAAGATACATATTTTTCTAGCAACTCCAAATCATTGCGAGTAGAAATAAATTCCACTGAGTGAAAACCACGCCTTCTGAGCTCTTCGGCTACTTTTTGTAAATCAGCTTCAAAGTCTGTATAATTTCCATTGGCATCATCAGCCAAAAATGGATATGTGGGAATACCACCTGCTGCTAAAATAATATTACGCACATCCTCTATTGGCAAGAAAGCCTCAGGTGTTTCGGCAACATACGCAGCACCACCCAATTTTAATAGATTACCCCTAATTTCATTTTCTATAGCAGCATGATTGTCAATATCCGAATTAAGACTTTTGCCATTAAACAGCCGCTCCAATTGAATTTTAATACATTCAGCCTCGTCATTGCAATGGTCATATAATTTAAGCCTAAGTGCCTTGGCAAGATGACGCTCACGAATCATACCTTTAGTTAGTTCATCACGAATCCAATTTATATTTAAATTAAATCCGCAATCAAAAGCATCAAGCACGTCGTTCAGTTTTTCACACATTGCAGCAACCTGACTATTTGACTCTGCCAAAACCCCCGACAATTTCGAGGCATATGGCTCCGATAAACTAAAAGGGTGCAGCAATCCCTTGCCGCTAATATAAGTGCGCCCAGGATTTGCAGGATCATTAACTCGCAATCCCGCTTTTTGGTCCTCTTCGTTTAGCCCAATAAGTTCTATATTAAAAAGCGGGTATAAATCTCTGGTCTTACAACCATCAGCCCACTCTCTATATCCCTTTGCGGTATAAAAATCATTAATGCCAACAACAGCCACACCCTCACTTGAGGCTCTGTCAAGAGCATCACTTACATTGCTAAAAGCACTAAACGAATAGGGAGTGTGCAGGTGTGCATTTACTTTTGGATATCCCATGCTAAACTGTAGGTGTTATATCGTAATAATCTTGCGCATCAGCGGTAAAATCCTCAACACTCTTGTCAGTCATAGGGTGATTCACTATCGACATTAGCACATCATAAGATGCGGTCATAGCCTGACTACCAACCATACTAACACGAAACACTTGGTCTAAGTTCTTGAAACTTGCTGCCAAAACATGACAGTTTGAGTTGTTCAGTCTAAGCGTTTTAACGATATCCGAAACCACATCAATTCCGTGTGAGACAATATTGTCGAGCCTATTAACATATGGAGCTACGTAATCGGCACCAGCATTTGCAGCCATCAAGGCTTGTTGCTGAGTGAAGATAGCAGTAGCAGTAACTTTCATTCCAGCATCTTTCACCATCTTTATTGCCTTAAATCCCTCTTTCGTTACTGGTATTTTCACGTAATAATTGTCCTTCAAGTCGAAATGATTGCGATAAAATTTTGCTTCGGCAAGCATATCCTCTGCCTTTTCACTTACTACTTGAAGATGTAGCATTTTGTCACCTATCACCTGTTTTATTTCTGGAATTATTACCGATAGGGGCTTCCCCGCATTCTTGATAATAGAGGGATTGGTTGTAACACCCTCTATTGGTAAATACTTAAAAAGCTCCTTTAGCTCTTCAATATTTGCTGTATCTGCTAAGTAAATCATCTATTTATTTTTATTTATATTTGTTGATAGTGTAATTATCAGCATTTAAACACCGTTCAGACAGTGTTTAAATGCTGATAAAAGAGAGTATTAAACTCCTTGTTTTGATCTGCGAACAAATTCTGAGTCTGTAAAGTTCTGACCCGCCACATATCCATCAAGAGGCTGAATACGCTCATGAATTATATCGATAAACCATGATGGCTGTGGAAAGAATGCATACTCAAGCTCATGAGCGGGAGTAATCCAATTGCGCGAACCAAGCACTGCAACAGGTGCATCTAGATAATCAAAACATAGTGACCCAATATTTGAAGCTAAATCATTTAAGAACGAACCACGTGTAGTTGCTTCACTTGCTACTATTATTTTACCTGTTTTCTTAACAGACTCAATAACTTTCTCATAATTGAAAGGAACTAATGATCGAGCGTCAATCACTTCGGCACTCATTCCATATTTCTCCTCAAGTTCTTTTGCTGCCTCCAAAGCTGGATAAAGGGTGTGTCCAATAGTAAGAATTGTAATATCCTCTCCTGCCTTCTTTACATCAGGCTCTCCAAGCGTAATTTCATAATATTCTTCGGGCACACCACCTTCGTGAAATTGCTCGCCCATATCATATATTCTTTGGCTTTCGAAGAATATTACTGGATCTGTACCCTGTAGTGCCGAGTTCATCAATCCTTTGGCATCATATGGCGTTACTGGAAATACAACTTTAATTCCTGGAATATGAGCTACTAGCGAACTCCAATCTTGTGAGTGTTGCGCACCATATTTTGAGCCTACAGATACTCGCAATACTACTGGCATTTTCAGCACATTACCACTCATAGCCTGCCATTTAGGCAGTTGATTGAACACCTCGTCGCCCGAACGTCCCAAGAAATCACAATACATAATTTCAGGAATCACTCGTCCACCACACATTGCATACCCAATGGCAGTACCCACAATGGCAGCTTCCGAAATAGGCGAATTAAACAATCTATGATATGGCAATGCTTCAGTCATTCCGCCATACACGGCAAATGCACCACCCCAATCTCTATTTTCCTCACCATATGCTATAAGCGATGCATCTTTATAGAACCTATCCATAATCGACTCAAAAATAGCATCACGCAGCTGAAATTGTCTCATCTTGCTGTATGGCTTTCCATCTTCATCAAAAGCAAATCGTTGCTTGCCAGCAATACGTTTCACTCGGCTATTCTCTTCTAATGGCATCAACACATCAGGCTTTGCATCCGAAAAACTATCCACTGAGCCATTCGAAAACATCATATCACCAATAACGTCAGGGTTGCTCATGCGTGGCGACAGATTGTCGTCAATTGCAAAGTTGAACATATCAAACACTAATTGCTTTATATCAGTCCAAACATTATCTAGGTCTGCCTGCTTAGCCACTCCCGCCTCAATCAATTGCTCACCATATGTAATAATGCAATCTTGCGACTCCCATGCTTCCACCTCCTCTTTAGTTCTGTACGAAGAGGCATCACTTGGCGAGTGACCACTATATCTGTATGTGAGAACATCCAGCAATACTGGACCTCGTTTTTCCTCAATAATCTTACGCTTACGCTTATATGCATCAATTACAGCCAATGGATTGTATCCATCAACACGCTCGGCGTGCATTTGGTCGGGATTAACACCTGCACCAATTCGTGCAGCAATATCGTAACCCATGGTCTCGCCACTGGTTTGTCCTCCCATTCCATATTGATTATTCATTATATTAATAATCACGGGTAGTCCACCTTGCATATCACCTTCCCACAGTTCTCTAAATTGGTCCATAGATGCAAAAGTGATTCCTTCCCAAACAGGACCACAACCCAATGAAGCATCGCCAATATTGGCAACCACAAGCCCAGGCTTTCGGTTCACTTTTTTATATAATGCAGCTCCCACAGCAATATCTCCTGAGCCTCCCACAATAGCATTGTTGGGATATACCCCAAATGGAGTGAAAAAGGCATGCATCGAACCACCTAACCCTTTATTGAACCCAGTTTCGCGAGCAAATATCTCTGCTAGGGTTCCATAGATTAAGAAACGACGCGCCAACTCTTTAGTTGTTCCATTAAAGTCTTTTTTCACAACGCTATGAACTGCGCCATCAAAAAATGACTCCATGATTTTGGTTAATTCATCATCACTCAACTTGTTTATTGCAGACATACCCTTGGCAATAATCTCACCATGCGAACGATGACTGCCAAAAATAAAATCCTCAACATCTAGCGTCCATGCCATCCCCACAGCTGCCGACTCCTGTCCAATTGACAAGTGAGCAGGTCCAGGGTGATTGTATGCTACTCCATTATATTCGCCTTTTGTTTTGATTAGATTGAGCATTGTCTCAAATTCACGAATGAGAACCATATCGTGATAAATGGATAGAAACTCTTCAGTAGTGAAATTATCTTTCTCATCTTTCACCGATTTTTGATATTGATTAATAGGAATCGGTTGAAACTCCACAAATCCAGGCTTTCTAGATTCAGTTGGGTCTATATATTGTATTTTAGGCATTTTGTTTATTTTGTTTTATGCTCAACTTATTAAATCGAACACATTTTTAATTTTATAATTTAGAATATTATTACTCAATACGGCTTATTTAAATGCAAACACTGTCTCTTTAAATATTTCGCTCACTGTTGGGTGAGGGAACACCACTTCTTGCATCTCTTTAAGTGTCATTTCTTGCTCAATTGCTATGCAGGCACCATATATCATTTCACTACTTGGATTACCTAACATATGTACTCCTAGTACTTCACCATATTTTTCGCCAACCACAACTTTGCAGATACCATTTCCACCCTCATTTTCGGCAACAAAACGACCAGAATAAGCCATTGGAAGCTTCACAATTTTCACAGCCAAGCCTTTTTCTTTAGCCGACTCCTCGGTTTCGCCCACTCCTGCCACTTCTGGATTGGTATAAACTACACCTGGAATCGCATTATATCTCATTATATCGTTTCGTCCCGTAAGGTTGTTAACCACTACTTCGCCTTCGCGGCTAGCAGTGTGTGCAAGAAGTGAGAAACCAGTGACATCACCAGCAGCAAACACATTAGGCACATTGGTTCTCATTTTTTCGTCAACCTTAATACCACCTTTCAACAGCTCAACTCCAATATTTTCTAGCCCCAAACTCTGAGTGACAGCCCTACGACCAACGCTAACCAAAATTTTGTCGCCCTCTACGGTGTGAGTCTCACCATCTTTCTCATATATAACTTTATTTCCTTCAACTTTAACAACCTTGGCGTTTAAGTTAAACTCAATACCCTTTTTAGCATAAATATCACGCAGCATTGCAGATATTTCAGAGTCGGTATTTCCCAAAATCTCTGGCAGCATCTCCACCACAACTACTTTTGTGCCAATAGTATTGTAAAAGCTTGCAAACTCCATCCCGATAACACCACCTCCAATAACAACAATAGACTCTGGCTGCTCTTTCATAGCCAATATTTCGCGATTGGTAACGATAACATCACCCGACTCTTCAATTCCAGGAATTGGAGGCACAAAAGCTTCAGATCCTGTGCATATCAATAGATTCTTTCCAGTATATGTTTCATCGTTACAAGTGATTTTCACACCCTCATTATCTCTACTAGTTATTTGTGCGTAACCATCAATAACTTCAACATTATTCATTTTCATTTTGGACTTGATTCCTGCAATAAGTTTGCGAACCACCTTGTTTTTTCGTGCCACAACCTTGCCATAGTCGAAACGAACACCTTCGGCAAACACACCATACTTATCGCCTTGAAGTGCATTCTCATAAGTCTTGGCACTGTATAGCATTGTTTTGGTAGGAATACATCCCTCATTGAGACACACACCACCAAGAGCTTTCTTTTCAAATAGAGCAACTTTAAGCCCTTTCTCTCCTGCTCGCTCTGCAGCCACATAACCAGCAGGACCTCCTCCGATAATTATTAAGTCGTACATTATATATTTTGTTTTAGGTTTTTTGATTTGATTATTTAGAGTTCCATTCTTAGATTTTCAATCTCAATAGCAATTTGTTTTAAGAATTTTGTAGCCTCGCCTCCATCAAGCGCTCTGTGATCATAAGTTAAGCTCAAGCCAATATGTGGCACAAATGCATAAACCCCATCACCAATATCTTTTGGTCGTGGAACAATAGTATTTACTCCCAATATTGCTGTTTGAGGTAGGTTAATAATAGGCGTAAACATTTCTACACCATAGTTGCCAAGATTTGACACAGTGAACGTTGCCGCTTCTGCTGCCAACAAGTCTGGGTTTATACTCCCAGCTCTACATGAGTGTGCCACTTCACTTAATTGATTAGAAAGACCCACTATCGACAAATCATCAGCATTTCTAACAGCTGGAACCATCAGTCCTCTATCGGTATCAACTGCTAGGGCAAGATGCACTTTTTTGAATTGACGAATAGAATCGCCCAAGAAATGAGTGTTTACATTTGGATACTTCTTTAACGCCTCAATTACTGCATAACAAACCATATCATTTATAGTTATGTTTGCCGAAATCAGACCCTCCTCAAATTTCTTTTTCGCTTGTTTGCGCAATTTTAATATTTGGCGAGCATCTGCCGAAAGATGATGAGTAAGCTGTGCAGAATTTTGCAATGATGCTTGCATCGATCTTGCAATAAGTTTACGAATATTTGAAAGCTTCTTATCCTCATAATCTGTTCCATAAACCACGTTTACGGGCACATTTAAATCTGAAGCTTTAGCTTTACCAGCCAGTCCACTACCCTCATGTAGTGGTTCAAGATTTTGCTCTTTGGCAATTTTCTTCGCTAAAGAGGTCAGCTTAGGCCTATTTTCTAATGCGGCAATGATATCTTTTTCAATAATTCTCCCATTAGGACCACTACCCTTAACTTTGCTATAATCTAAAGCCTCTTTATTAGCCAAATTCTTAGCACGGGGAGAGATAAACACTCCGTCAGGCACACTATCTGAAACAGAGGTGTGAGAAACAACAGCCTCCGTCTTCTCTTCTATATCCTCTTTTGGTTGAGTTTCAGGAGATCCCTCATTATCTTCAGGTTTTTTTATATCAGCCATCAACGACGAATAGTCCTCACCATCCTCACCAATTATCATCATATTTTCTAATACGGGGACTTCATCGCCTTCATTATAGAATAGTTCGAGAATCACTCCATCTGTAGGCGACTCCTCGTCAAACGAAGCTTTGTCGGTTTCATAAGAATACAGAATGTCTCCTTTTTTCACGGTGTCACCCTTCTGTTTATTAACAGAAGAAATTATACATGTTTCCACTGATTGCCCCTGCTTGGGCATAATTATTATTGTTGCCATTTAATTATTTATAAGGTATTTATAATCATGACTGCTCTGTGCTGAGCTATGCTGACACAAAGATATAATTTATCTATCATAACGCAAATATTTAATTTGATATTCTACGTTTCTATTGCAATCTATTTCTATTATATTTACATTTGTGGAGTAAAAATGAAAATCATATCTATATTTATAATAACATGACTAATTTAAATGACAGCAATTTCTTGGCTATTGATTTAGGTGCAACAAGCGGTAGAGCCATTGTAGGGAGTATAATAAATGGCAAAGTCGAACTAACTGAAATCAACAGATTTGCTAATCCTATCATCAACATTCATGGCAGATCTTATTGGAATCTGTATCATCTTTACAATGAAATTTTGAATTCAATAAAATACACCGTCAAAAATGGAATAAAAATATCATCAATAGGAATTGATACCTGGGGAGTTGATTTTGTATGTTTTGGAAAAGATGGCGAGCCGCTTCGTATGCCATACTGCTACAGAGACTCAAAAAATATTGGAGCAGCAGATGAGTTTTTCAAAAGAGTGCCAAAAGAAACCGTTTACATGAAAACAGGCAATCAGATAATGGACATTAATAGTCTATTTCAACTAGACACACAACGACGCAACGAATCGTCAATATATCCTCAAATAGACAAAGTTCTTTTCACTCCTGATGCTTTGGCGTATATGCTCACTGGAAATATGATTACAGAATATACCATTGCTTCAACATCACAATTGATAAATCCTAACGAGAAGAGATTTGATAAAGAACTTCTTGAGGCAATTGAACTAAGTGAGGATAATTTTGCTCCAATTGTTTTTTCTGGCACAAAAATTGGCACTCTTTCCGAAACAGTAAAACAAGAGACGGGAGCTGACGACATAGAAGTTGTGGCAGTAGCTGGACACGACACTGCATCTGCTATTTTTGCAATACCCGCTAAAAATAGCAACTTTGCCTATTTAAGCTCAGGTACATGGTCGCTTATAGGAGTTGAATCCGAACATCCAGTTATCACGAAAGAAGCCTACGAGCTAAACTTCACAAACGAAGGAGGTGCTGATGGAACAACACGCCTATTAAAAAACATTTGTGGAATGTGGCTAATAGAGCAATGCAAAAAAGAGTGGGACAAAGAGAAGAAATTAACTTATCCCGATATAGTTAAAGCTGCAGAAGAAGCAGCTCCATTTCAGTTTTTTATAAATGCTGATTCCCCCCGATTCACATCTCCTAATTCAATGATAGATGCTATTCAATCATATTGCAAAGACACTAACCAAAAAGTGCCATCCACAATTGGGGAGATATCAAGATGTATCTATGAAAGTCTAGCATTCAGATACAGGCAAAATCTCGAAGATCTAAGGCTGCTCCATAATAAACCTACTGAGGTACTTCACATTATTGGTGGAGGCTCTAATAATAAATTATTAAATCAATTTACTGCCAACGCTATTGGGCTGGATGTTATGGCTGGTCCATGCGAAGCCACCGCATTAGGTAATATTATGCTACAAGCAAAAGCTTCAGGAATTGTTAATACTAAAGAGGAGGCTCGTAACATTGTTGCAAACTCTACAGAAGTGGAAAAATTTGTTCCACAAAACAAAGAGTTGTGGGAGCAAAACTACAAAGAATATTTAAGAGTGCACGATATACTATAATTAAGAACATAAACAGAGAATATAGTATATGAAAAAAGGTACAACCAAAATAAAATTGGTTGTGCCTTTTTTGTTTCATATTCAAAATGAATCATAAAGCTAATATTTTGAACAAACAAAAAACGCAATCACCTATTAACTAGATAATTGCGTTTGAAGATTGTTGTCCTACCAGGATTCGAACCTAGACTGACTGAACCAAAACCAGGAGTGCTACCATTACACCATAGGACAATCCTTAAGTGTGCTTCGTTAAAAGCAATGCAAAAGTATAGCTTTTTTTAATAGCCACCAAATATTTCAATATCTTTTTTCAGTTTTTATTGAAAAAAGTGATTTTTCTACACTTTATCTCTTAGAAAGAGCATTCTAGCCCGGCATGTAATGCCCTTTTGGTCTGTTGAGATTTGAAAATAAAAATCATTATCGTTCTTCATTTCTCTCGACACCTCTCCCTTTTCTCCAAAAGTAATCTCCTTCATGAAGTTAATTTCAAACCTCTTCAATCTATTACTTCTATAAAAGTCTAGAGGAAAACAATCAGCAATCCACTGAATATAATATGGACTACTTGCATGACCATTAACATCGATGTGGCTATACTTCACTTTAAAATCATTAGCCACATCTCCATCCACATTGGGAATTCTAGTTGGAACACCAATTGGAGTTGTTTCTGGAAGTATAAAACCATTCATAGAGGGAATAGAATCAAGCATAACACTACGTCTCGTGTTTATATCTATTATTGCCCACGATGAAGATGCATATCCTACAAGCTTACCATCTCCATTTGTCATTCTAAAATTACGAGTGGTAAACATTGCCTGTACATCTTCTATCCAAGTCTCTATCGTAATAAATTCTTCTTCCTGTGGAAATCTCTCCAAATCGATAACGAAACGAGATAAAACCCAAGTATATTCTGCTTCAGATTGCAGCTTGAGTAATCCAAACCCATTATTATCAGCATCTCTTCCCGCTGTCTTCATTATCAAATGAAACAAAGATGACAGAGTTACATTCTTTTGAAAATCGATATGCTGAGTTGAAATCTGATATTGATATTTCCTCTTTCTTTTGTCTTCCACTTTGGTCTTTTCCATATCTATTCGGCGATCAACAAGAAGTAATTTTTCTTGCCACGTTGTGCTAAAATATATCTTTCACCTATCAAGTGAGACTCATCAATTATATCTTCAAAAGACTCTAGTTTGTCTTTGTTAATCATAACTCCACCCGCTTGCACCGTCTTTCTCATCTCGCCTTTTGATGGAAACACAGCTGCCGAATCAGTTAATAAATCAACTGCTTTTATCCCTTTTGATAGCTCTCCTCTTGAAATATTGAATTGAGGTACTCCCTCAAACACTTGCAAGAAAGTGGTTTCATCAATTGAGCGCAATGTTTCTGAAGTTGACTTACCAAACAGAATCTGTGATGCATTGACAGCCATTTCATAATCTTCACGTGAGTGAACCATCACGGTTACCTCTTCTGCCAACCTCTTTTGTAGTGGGCGCATATGTGGAGCAGCCTCTTGTTCGGCAACTAATGCATCAATTTCATCTTTCGACAATGAAGTAAATATTTTAATATATTTATCAGCATCAGCATCGCTCACATTTAGCCAAAATTGATAGAACTGGTAGGGAGAGGTATATCTACTATCTAGCCACACATTTCCCGATTCTGTCTTACCAAACTTGCCACCATCAGCTTTTGTGATAAGTGGACACACAAGCGCAAACGCCTCGCCACCCTCAACTCTTCTAATAAGCTCAGAACCAGTGGTGATATTACCCCATTGATCTGATCCACCCATTTGCAATCTACATCCACTTTCTCTATATAGGTGTAGGAAATCGTAAGCTTGCATCAATTGATATGAAAACTCAGTAAATGAGAGCCCTTCGGAGGCCTCACCGCTCAATCTCTTTTTTACTGAGTCTTTAGCCATCATATAGTTTACGGTGATGTGCTTACCAATGTCACGTATGAAAGTCAAAAAGGAGAAATCCTTCATCCAGTCATAGTTATTAACCAAAACAGCTTTGTTAGGAATATCACTCTCGAAGTCTAAAAACTTTGATAGCTGTTTCTTTATAGCCTCTTGATTGTGACGCAAAGTTTCTTCATCAAGCAACTTTCTTTCAGCCGACTTCATTGATGGGTCTCCAATCATTCCAGTTGCACCTCCAATCAAAGCAATCGGTGTGTGTCCAGCACGTTGCAAGTGTCGCAGCATCATCACACCCACAAGGTGTCCAATATGTAGTGAATCGGCAGTTGGGTCGATACCCACATAACCCGATGTTAGCTCTTTTTGTAATTGTTCTTCTGTACCGGGCATAATTTCCTGAATCATGCCTCTCCAACGAAGTTCTTCAACGAAATTCATAATTATATCTCTTAACTTATTATTAAAATGATTGCAAAGATACGGCTTTCTTCTAACAAAACCTTTTTCGCATTCAATTCTTCTTTCTCAATATAATAAAGAGTGTGAAATAAAAAAGGAGCAACTCCTTCGAGTTGCTCCTTTGCACTTAATTGAAAATCAAGTATTATTATTTATTTCACTATAGATAGGAAATCAGCATTAGTTCTGTATTTTGCAAACTCAAGATCGCTAACTGCTCTTTTCACTAGATTGCTATCCATTGAAAGCGCAGAGCGTAAGTTTGACAACACTTCATTGAAGTTATTAGTTCTCGAACCAATAACAGCCAATAAGTAGTATGACATTGCATCAGGGTTCTTGATTGATTTCAATATATTCTCAGCACCTACATAATTGCTTGTCAAAATTTGAGCAATAGCTGCATTATTAGATTGAACATCTTTTAATGCGTCAGCTGCTTGGTTGTAGTCACCTTCCATGATGTTTAATAGACCCATAGCTGCCTCAAGGTTGTTAGCTCCCGAAGCTTTTCCAAGAAGAGATTTAGCCTCTTGAGTATTACCATCCATCATCAAGAAAAGAGCTTTGTTTACATTAACTTCAGCTGCATTTGGAGCAACTGTAGCTGCACGATCTATTGATTGTTTAGCCAAGTCAAAGTCACCACGCTTATAGTAGGCAGCACCTAAGTTGTTCCATCCTCTATAGTCTTGTGGGAAGTTAACAGTCACATATTGATATATTTTCTCGATATCACCTTCGTTATCAGTTAAAGTGGTCGCGTATAGCAACTCCTCTGGAGATAATTGTTTTGGATCATTACGCCAGAACTCCATAATTTCGTCGTCAGATTTACCAACAATCTCGATGTTAGCAATCAAACGAGAACGACGTAGTTGTGGAAGAATAGTTTCTGCAAGATCGCTATAAACAGCTGAGATATTTTTGATTTCACGCTCACGAGTTTCTGGATCTGGATACATTGAAAGAACTCTCAACACAAGATCTTTGTCTTGCAAGTTTGAAGCCTCAAGAAGTTGACGGAAACCATCCCAGTCTTGTGCTGTGTATTTTGCATTAACATCAGTAGAGATGTTTCTTTTCTTAAGCTCGCTTTCCAAATACTTAGTGGTATTTTTCTCACGGTTCTCGGCAAGTCTTTCGTTTAATGAAAGTCCACCATCAGGAGAAGCATAAGCCGAAACTTCGATATCTAAATTTTGTTTTGGATCGTTGAAAGCCTCTTCAATACGTTTCTTCCATGCATTCACATCCTCTTTGTTCAACTCCGAAGAGCGAAGATTAGCTTGTTGAATAACGAAATGAATATTCGCATCCTGAACCTCTTTGATGATTCTTTGGAAACCATCATCAGCTACAGATGGCGAAGTAGATTGTGCATTTGCAAGAGCAGATGTTGCAATAATACCATCGGCAACTTTTACATCAGGCAACTTAGCTTTCTTATTCTTTACTTTTCCATCAAAGCGCAAGAATAGCTCAGAGTTCAGCATCTCTTCTTGGAATGGAAAATTAAATGACATATTAAAGTTTGCGCCTCTTTTGTATGGTACTTCAATAGCATTTCCTGCAATTTTTTCACCTTGGAAGTTTTGTGCAGAAGCATAAGATTCTTTGCTACCCGAGTATTTCAATACTGGTGTTACTTTTACAGTAGCTTTCTTTTTGAACCATTTTTCGGGGAAAGTTCCGTTAACGGTCACAGGCACATCATTGCCAACAGTCTCCATTGGAGATGGAGTAGCTTTAAAGTTGTTTTGCGATAATGGCTTTAGATTACCACAAGACGTTGTGAATACAACTATTGATGCCAATAGTGCATAAAAAAGATTTTTTTTCATTGTTTAATAATTGATTTATTTAATGTTCTTGATCTAGTGTATTGTTTTGTATTGGTTTATAAGGAACTTACAAAACGAATTATTCTTTATAAAATCCACAACAAAAATAACACTTTTCTATGATATTCAAAAGAATGTCTTTTACATTTTAGATGTTTTAAGGATAAGATAATATAAACGGGATCTAGAGCAAGTGCAAACAGCAATATCTCAAGATGAAAAACCACAACTAATCATCTAACTATCAGCGCCAGAACACTTAAGCACAAAGATTTATTTAGCAATTAAACATAGGATAATTGCTAAATAAATTAAGGATTACGCATCCATTATTTTGGCTAATTTATAGACAAGGTCACACTATTCTCATGAACAATTTTTCTCATGTTCATAATAGCATACCTCATTCTTCCCAAAGCCGTGTTAATGCTAACACCTGTTCGATCTGCAATCTCTTTAAAAGTCATCTCTTTATAGTATCGCATTTTCAGAACATCGCGTTGAACATCGGGAAGTGTATCCACTATTTTTTTCACATCCGAATAAACTTGATTTTTCACCAAGATAGCCTCCACTGTGTCGTCGCTAAACTTAGAGTTATTGAACAAGTCATACTCATATTCATCATTTGAGATGGTTTTCTGTTTCTGTTCGTTCCTAAAGTAGTCAACCACCAAATTGTGAGCAATACGAGATATCCACGAACGAAATCGTCCGGTTTCTGTGTATTTACCCAATTTAATAGTTGTGATTGCTTTAATAAAAGTCTCTTGAAAAATATCATCAGCCAAATCTCTATTCTTTACAAGGTATAGGATATAGCCATACAATGATTGCTCATGTTTAGAGAATAAAACTTCAAACGCTTTGTTATTGCCCTTGGCATACAATGCAACCAACTCTTCGTCGGTCATTGACAAAAATGTATCCATTACTTTATCTATTAAAACTGTTTATTTAATTGAGTAATGTCATTACAATAGGCAAATTCGTTTTTAGTTTAATTATGATTATATTTGTTTTGGTTACACAAAGAAAGAATAATTTATCAAACAAACAAAAATATTTGAGTTAAAATGCAGTCTATGTGTAAAAACTCTACATATTTTTATCTTTTACTTTTAAAATGGAAAAGAATCCAGATCCTCTTTTGCTTGTTCTTCTATAATATCTATTTCTTCTTGGGTTAGCCAAATGGTATATTCATCAACTAAAACTCCTTTGTCGAATACTAGATACATATCTCCTTCAAAAGGAGATAAATACCCAGCATGAACATATCGCAGCATTTGCCCCACTCCGCATCTTATCTTGCCCGTAAACCATTCAGCGAGTACCTCCCCCCTATTTGGGAACAGGTAGTCCATACCAACCTCTTTGTAGTTCAAAATATATCCTGTCCATTCAATCAGATACAATTTATTATCCTTCACTTCCCAGCGTGCGTAATAGCCTTTCCAGCAAGCAGTACTAGGAGCAACAAGTTTGTGTGGCAAAACTAAAGAATTTAGATAATCCTCAAGTGGCTCGGTTATCAAATAAAAAGGCTGATTTTTATATAACAATAAATCTCTTACTTGTGCTGTCATAACAATAGTTTATGGGTTTATATTAATAGTGTTCTCAAATTTAATAAAAACAATTGAGGGTAGTTCCAAAACCGAACTACCCCCAATACAATAAGATATATTTTTTATTCGCTTAGGTCCGGTTTGTAGTATCCTAAATCCTCAACACCCGTTTGTGAAATGAAGTTGAAATGCTTCAACACCTCCACTTGTCCATAATTGATGTAAACCTCAGCACTACGACGAAACATCTCTGGCGATTGATTAGCATCTTGAAGCAACAAATGCCCCATGATTATATGCCCAGCACTTTCAACCATTCTTCGAGCATTAAAATCAAAATAAGCTTCGTCTTTAGTTTCAGTCACTTTATGAACCAACTTTTCATACATTTCAGTCATCTCACCCAAAGTTTTTTTCATTATCTCTAGCTCGGGCGAAACTGTCATTGCTTCATACTCTTTGATGCGTTGCAAATATGATCCTGTGGAAACGTGCCTTACAGCTGCCACAACTTGCAGCTGGGTGGTTCCCTCATATATATTTGTGATACGAGCATCACGATATAAACGCTCACACTTATAATCTTGCATATAGCCCGAACCACCATGCACCTGCACCGAGTCGTAGGCATTTTGATTGGCATATTCACTAGTCATTCCTTTGCCAAGTGGTGTGAAAGCGTCTGCCAAGCGTTGGTAATATTTCATCTCCTTACGCTCCTCTGGTGTAAGTTTTCGCTCCTTTGAGATATCATCAAGAGTTTTATACATATCCACAAAACGACAAGTTTCGTAGAGCAATGTACGTGAAGCATCCGTCTTAGCACGCATATTGGCAATCATCTCATACACAGGTGGCATCTCGATAATAGCCTTACCAAATTGGCGACGCTCTAATGCATATTCGTGAGCTTCGCGACAAGCTGCTTCTGAAATCCCAACCGATTGAGCCATAATACCCAAGCGAGCACCATTCATCAGCGACATCACATATTTTATCAATCCCATACGGGTTGAGCCAACAAGCTCTGCTTTTGCATTTTTATAAACCAATTCGCATGTAGGTGCACCCTTGATACCCATTTTGTTCTCAATGCGACGAACATTCACGCCACCCTCATTCTTGTCATAAATAAACATCGACAAGCCGCGGGCATCCTTGGTTCCCTCTTCCGAGCGAGCTAACACTAAGTGAATATCGGCATCACCATTGGTGATAAATCTCTTCACACCATTCAGATACCATTGATTTTCTGTCTCATCATAAGAGGCTTTCAACATAACCGCCTGCAAGTCGCTGCCTGCATCGGGCTCTGTCAAGTCCATCGACATGGTGGCACCCTTAGCCACGCGAGGAAGATATTTGTTTTTTTGTTCCTCCGAGCCAAATTCATAAATCGTTTCGCCACAATCCTGCAACATCCATATGTTTTGGAAGCTAGCATCTGCACGACTCACAATATCGGCCGAAATCATATAAGGCACCATTGGAAAATTAAGCCCACCATATCTGCGTGGAAAAGCCATACCCATTAGTTCAGCCTTATTTAGCGCATCTAGGTTCTCTTTGGTTTGTGGTGCAAATTCCACACGATGTCCCACCTGTTTTGGTCCATCAAGGTCAACCGCCTCGGCGTTTGGTTCGATAATATCTCCACAAATTTCGCCTACAACTTCCAAAATCTTGTCATAGCTATCCATTGCATCTTCAAAATCCATTGGAGCATAGTCAAATTTATCTTTGTCGGCATAGTTTCTCTCTTTCAGTTCCACTATTCTCTTCATAAGTGGATGATTAAGATAATGTCTAAACTGCGGTGTATCTATATAAAAGTTTGCCATTTGTTTTGTTTTTTCTTATTCTTAAATCTGTTTGAGCAATCCCCCTACTTACTATTCTTCTTATAATACTTAATCATTTTAGGAATCACAGTTTCCACATCACCATTTATCACATAGTCTGCAATTGAGTTGATTGGTGCATTAGGGTCATTATTAATAGAAATAATTAGCGAGCTCTCTTGCATCCCTGCAATGTGCTGTATCTGTCCCGAAATTCCACAAGCAATATAAAGCTTCGGACGAACAGTGATTCCTGTTTGCCCAATCTGACGATCGGCGGCAGCAAAACCAGCATCCACAGCAGCACGCGAAGCACCCACCTCGGCACCAAGCACATCTGCAAGTTTATAAAGAAGATCGAAATTCTCCTTGGAGCCCACTCCGTATCCACCAGCCACAATGGCAGGGGCATCTTTTATATTTACTTTCGACACCTCAACGTGGCGATCGATTATCGAAACAACAAAATCTTCTTCCGAAACATATTCGTTTACGTCATACTCAATCACCTCACCTTTATAATTGGCATCGAGTATCTCTTTCTTCATCACTCCCTCGCGAACCGTTGCCATCTGTGGGCGACAATCGGGATTGATAATATCGGCAACAATGCTACCTCCAAAAGCGGGTCGTATTTGATATAGCAAGTTATTATAAATCTTTTTGGCGCGTCTGTCTTCATGATCTCCTATTTCCAAAGCAGTACAGTCGGCTGTCAATCCGCTTCCCAATGCCGACGAAACACGTGGTCCTAAATCGCGACCTATCATTGTGGCACCCATCAAGCAAATCTGTGGTTGCTCTTTCTGAAACAACTTAACCATCAACGAGGTATGTGGCAAAGTTGTATAGGGATACAAACGTTTATCATCGAAAATGTGCAATACATCCACACCATATGGCAACACTTGTTGTGCAACTCTATCAGTTTCTATTCCTGCTACAACTGCTTCCAAGCGACATCCTAGCTGATTAGCCAATGAGCGACCTTTAGTAAGCAACTCAAGGCAAACTTCGGCTACAATCCCATTCTCTACTTCTAGATATACAAATAAATTATTCATGTCTGTTTGATTTTTCATTTTATCACCACTCAACAATTTATCCTATTGTGTGATTTGCAATTAGCTCTTTGATTAATTCTTCGATATCGGTGTCGTCATCCGATATAACCTTGCTCTCTTTTACTTGGAAAACAATATTCTGTATCTTCTTCACTTTTGTGGGCGATCCCGACAGTCCACATTGAGTTTTGTCGGCATCTACATCCTCAACATTCCACTCCGTTAAGTTCAGAAATGGACGCGAACTATACAAATCAATATAATCACTTGAATCTGCTTGACGCTCTGTTATTGTTTTTGCATGTTTATATTTCTGCAACGCCTTTGCATTTCGTGGGCGACAAGGATTAGAACTACCATTCACGGTAATCAACACAGGATATGGGCACTCAACCACTTCCACCCCGTTATCTAGACGACGCTTCACACGAATTTTATTCTCGTCGATAGCTTCGATGGATTCCGAGTATGTAATTTGTGGTATTCCAAGTTTTTCAGCCACCTGTGGTCCCACCTGTGCAGTGTCTCCATCAATTGCCTGACGACCAGCAAAGATAAGATCGAAGTCACCAATCTTTTTTGCAGCCATAGCCAAAGCATATGAAGTAGCCAAAGTGTCGGCACCAGCAAAAGCGCGGTCTGTAAGCAACACACCATCATCAGCACCACGATAAAGTCCCTCGCGCAATATCTCGGCAGCACGACCAGGTCCCATAGTTAATAATGTAATTTTTGATTCTGGATATTGATCCTTTACGCTCAAAGCCTGCTCAAGAGCATTCAAATCTTCAGGGTTGAAGATTGCAGGCAATGCACCTCTGTTAACTGTTCCGTCAGCCTTCATAGCATCCTTTCCCACATTGCGTGTATCGGGAACTTGCTTGGCTAACACAATAATATTAAAAGCCATTTCTAATATATTTATTAATTAATTGAAGTGGCAAATGTACAATTTAATTTACTATTTATCTATGAGTTATAGAGAAAATCTTTTTCTTTTCAGGCATTACTTCTTCCACAAAGCTCATCAATTGTCTTGAATATATTAACACCTATTTGTGCTAAATTGAACCTTAGATAAATCAGCTCTATTTTTTCACTTCTTGCTCTACACATGTGTAATCTATTTTAAATTGTATCTCTTTTCAGAAAAATTATCCTATATTCACTTCATCGAGTTGCTTTTAATATAATCTAGACCTAAGATAACGTGAGTTCGACCTAAGCAACCGACACAATATTTTGATCCACAATGTCCGT